>JAZSKB010000011.1:0-99745 GCA_045534635.1 Bacteroidales bacterium | reverse complement strand
CGGAATTAGGGATTGTTACAGATGTTAAGCCACTACAATCCCTAAACGCAGAATCCCCTATGCTTGTTACGGAATACGTGGTATTATTATACAATACCGTAGCAGGTATGGTTATATTTCCTGAATAAGAATTGAAATTGTTATCTTTATACGTAACTGCTACCGTAGTATCACTTGTAATCTTGTAATACAAACCACCACTTTCAAAATTATAAGCCCAAACATTGTGAGCAAACAACAACAAAATAGTTGCTAAACTTAATTTTTTAATCTGCTTTTTTGCCATATATTTTTTTTATTTTATAAATATTTATTAAATTTTTTCAAAAAAAAATGCAAATAACCACACAGCGGTCACCTGCATTTTTACTCTATTAGCAAGTTTATAAAAATAAACTGCTAATTTCAATTTGCAAAAATACAATTTTTTTATAAATATTTTTGTTTTAGAAAAAAAATTTTTTTTTAAGTCACTGTATTATTATTTTTTCGGTGTCTGAGCCTGTCGAAGACAACGAAAAAAAATACATGAATTTCGGAGGTTTCGGCAGGCTCAACCTCCGAAGATAAACACACATGAATTTTCGGTGTCTGAGCCTGCCGAAGACACAGAAAAAAAACATTATCCTCCTGCTCTATTTTACAAAAAAAAATTGCGATTCCAAAATAAAATCGCAATTATATACAAAATATTTTCTATCGAAAAACTATTTATTTGCTTTCGCCCAAGAATCTTTTAAGGCAACCGTACGATTAAATACCAATCTATCTTTTGTGGAATCTTTATCAATACAAAAATAGCCAATACGTTCAAATTGATATTTTGCTAAAGGAGTTGTATCTTTAAAAGCAGGTTCAACAAAAGCGGTTTGAACTTTCAAAGAATCAGGATTTAAATTTTCCAAAAAAGAATGCCCTTGCTCAACTTCATCTGGAGCGGGAACAGCAAACAATCTATCAAAAAGCCGTACTTCTGCTTGCTGACAATCTTTTGCAGAAAGCCAATGAATAGTACCTTTTACTTTACGATTACTTTCAGCCATACCACTCTTTGTTTCAGGAAAATAATTACAATGAACAGCAGTTATTGTACCATTTTCATCTTTATCTACACTTACACATTCGACAATATAAGCATATTTCAATCGTACTTCCTTTCCAATAGCCAATCTAAAGAAATTTTTTGGAGGATTTTCCATAAAATCAGCACGTTCTATCCATAAATATTTAGAAAATGGAATTTGTCGTGTTCCTGCCGCTTCATCTTCTGGATTGTTGACAGCGGTCAACATTTCCGTTTGATTTTCAGGATAATTGTCTATAATTAATTTTATTGGGTCTAACACAGCCATTGTCCTCAGTGCCTTTTTATTAAGGTCTTCTCTTACACAAAATTCGAGTAAAGATAAATCTATTACATTTTCTCTTTTGGCAACGCCTATAGTTTCCGCAAAATTACGTATAGATTCAGGAGTATAACCTCTTCTTCTCAAACCAGAAATTGTTGGCATTCGAGGGTCGTCCCAGCCAGAAACATAACCTTCTTGAACCAATTGTAACAATTTACGTTTGCTCATTACGGTATAATTTATATTCAAACGAGCAAATTCAATTTGTTGAGGATGATGAATACTTAAATTTTCACAAAACCAATCATATAATGGTCTATGCACTTCAAACTCTAATGTACAGATAGAGTGAGTAATACCTTCTATAGAATCACTTTGACCATGAGCATAATCGTACATTGGATATATACACCATTTATTTCCTGTTCGATGATGTTCAGTATGTAAAATTCTATACATAATAGGGTCTCTCATGTGCATATTCGGCGATGCCATATCAATTTTTGCTCTTAAAACACAAGCCCCATCAGGGAATTCGCCATTTCGCATTCGTTGAAACAAATCTAAATTTTCTTCAACAGAACGATTTCTGTATGGACTTTCTATGCCAGGAGCGGTTGGCACACCTCTGGATTTACTAATTTCTTCTTGAGATAAATTATCTACGTATGCTTTGCCTTGTTTTATCAATTCTACAGCCCATTGATACAATTGTTCAAAATAATCGGAAGCATAATATTCTGCATTCCAATCGAAACCCAACCAACGCACATCTTCTTTTATAGAATCCACATATTCTGTATCCTCTTTTACTGGATTGGTATCATCAAAACGGATATTCGTTTTTCCACCATATTTTTTAGCAATACCAAAATTAAGACAAATCGATTTTGCATGTCCTATATGTAAATATCCATTAGGTTCTGGAGGAAATCGAGTATAAACCTGTCCTTCGTTTTTACCTGATTTTATATCTTCTTCTATTATTGTTTCGATAAAATTCAACAATGGTTTATTTTCTAATGAACTACTTTCTTTTATAGACATACTTTTTTATTTATTTTATTAAACAAATGCTAAACATACAATTTTATTTTGCAAAGATACCATTTTAAAATTAAAAAACGACTCCAAATCAAATATATGAAGTGAGTTTTTTTAATAAATTCCACTATAAAAAGTATCGTTGCCACATTACAACCCACACGATACAAGTTTACAACAAAAAAAGCCGAGCACATCGGGCTCGGCGTTATACATTTAGTTATACTATGCTTGAACTTTTGGTTCAATAGCTAACTCTCCACGATAATAACCGCATTCTGGGCATACATGATGATATAAAACAGCGGTACCGCAATTTGAACAAGAAGTCAATTGAGGTGCTATCGCTTTATCGTGAGTTCTTCTTTTATCTCGTCTTGTTGCTGAGTGTCTTCTCTTTGGATTTGGCATGACTATTATATTTTAATTATATACTATTTTTTACTATTACTAATCTTCAAATTTTATATTTTTTAGAGCACTCCACCTTTCATCTATTTGCGATTCATTTTTGGTTTGTGCTGCTTTTTCAATTAAATCTAACATGGTAGGGTCACATTTATCGTTTCCTTGTCCAGAATGCACTTTTCGCATTGGCAACATCAATATAAGAGATTCATATACAAATTGTTCTATGTTGTACATTTTATCTTTATCTGTGATAAAGACAACATTTTCGTCATCACTTTCTTGAGTTTTTTCCACAATCTTCAATATTAAATCTTCTTTGGCAGACACTGCAATAGTTACATTGTCTAAACAAATATCGCATTGTGAAATCAAATTACCATGTATGTCAAATTTGAGAACTAACATGGTTTCATCTCTAATGATGTTCAAATGTATGTCAACATTTGCATCAATTATATCTTCATTGATATGTTTTTCAAAGAACGTTTGTGTGATTTTTATATTTCTCTCATGAGTCCCTATTTTCATAGAACTCAGATTTATATCAAATTGATTGAAATATATTTCTTCTTCCACAAGACTTAACTAATTCAACGTGCAAAGGTACAATTTTTTATTAATATAATAAGCATTTGTTGAAAAATATTTTTACAAAGCAATATGTTTTAACATTTGTTCTACATATTTTACATCAATATCCAATTGTTTTTCAGCATTCATATCGTACATAGCATCGGTCATTACTTGTTCTAAAATAGAACGTAAACCACGAGCACCTAACTTTAAATCCATTGCTTTATCTACAATACAATCTAAAGCATTTTCATTAAAATTGAGTTGAATACCATCTAATTCCAACAATTTTGCATATTGTTTCACCAGAGCATTTTTAGGTTCTAACAATATTTTTTTCATACTCTCTTTGTTTAGTGGTAATAAATGAGTAATCAACGGAAAACGCCCACAAATTTCAGGAATCAAACCAAAGGCTTTCAAATCTGGTGCTGCAACATGTTCCAAAAGATGTTCTTTTGTTTTAGCAACTTCTTTTTTCTTGTAACCGATAGCACTCGTATTCAATCTATTGGCAATTCTTCTTTCTATTCCATCGAAAGCCCCTCCACCAATAAAAAGAATATGTTGAGTATTGACTTGTATAAATTTTTGTTCAGGATGTTTTCTGCCTCCTTCTGGTGGAACATTAACAATACTTCCTTCTAACAATTTCAACAAAGCCTGTTGCACACCTTCACCAGACACATCTCGTGTAATTGAAGGATTATCTACGGCTCTTGCTAATTTATCAATTTCATCAATAAAAACAATACCACGTTCAGCCTTTGCAACATCATAATCTGCTGCTTGTAACAAACGACTTAAAATACTTTCAACATCTTCTCCAACATATCCGGCTTGAGTAAAAACAGTTGCATCTGCTATACAAAAAGGCACATCTATCAATGCCGCTATTGATTTTGCAAGAAGAGTTTTTCCTGTTCCGGTTTCTCCAATGAGGATAATATTCGATTTTTCAATTTCAACATCATCTTCTTTTCTTTTATTGTAATAATCAATACGTTTGTAATGATTGTACACAGCAACCGAAAGCACTTTTTTGGCTTCTTCTTGTCCTATAACATATTGGTCTAAATATGCCTTAATTTGTTTAGGTGTTTTAGTCATTTTAAATTTTGGAGAAGGTTTTGAAGTCTTTTTTTTAGATAAACTTTCACCCCTTACTTGTTCCAAAATTTCAGCACAACGTGCCACACAATGTTCACAAATTTTTCCTTCTGGACCTTCTAAAAGCAGATTATCTTCTGATTCTTCTCTGCGACAAAAAGAGCAATAACGTTTATTTTTAGCCATTTTAAACGCGTTGTAAAATTTCGTCTATCATTCCGTACTCTTTTGCCTCTTGAGCCGTCATCCAATAATCTCTATCGCTATCTTTCCACACTTTATCGAATTCTTGGTGAGAATGTGTAGCGATAATTTCGTACAATTCATTTTTAATTTTTTGGATTTCACGGGCTTCTATTTCTATATCAGAGGCTTGTCCAGAAGCACCTCCCATCGGTTGATGAATCATTACGCGAGCATGTTTCAAGGCAGAACGCTTATTTTCATGACCAGCACAAAGCAATACTGCTGCCATTGAGGCTGCCATTCCTGTGCAAATTGTAGCCACATCTGCTCCTATATACTGCATAGTATCGTAAATACCCAAACCAGCATACACCGAACCTCCCGGAGAATTGATATATATTTGTATATCTTTTTGAGCGTCAACAGATTCTAAAAACAACAATTGTGCTTGTATAATATTGGCTACATCATCATATATAGGGACACCCAAAAAAATGATTCTATCCATCATCAAACGAGAAAATACGTCCATAGAAACTGCATTCAATTGACGTTCTTCTATAATATTTGGTGTAATATAATCATTTAAAACAGAAGTATATCTATGCATAGTCATACTACTAATACCTCGATGTTTGACTGCGTACTTCTGAAATTCATCTTGAATATTAAACATAATTATCTATTTTTTTGCAGTTTTAGTGGTTTTAGTGTTTTTTGTCGCTTTTACTTTTTTTTCACCACTAACTTCATCCATAAATTCTTTATAATTAACATCTTTAACTTTTGGATTCAATTTTTCTTTCAATCCTTCAGTCATTTTTTCGTAGATAAGATTATCATAAGCATTCATATAATTTTCTTTGCTTTTTATCATTTCACTTGCAAATCGAGTTACATGTGCTTCTTGTTCTTCCGATAAATCAGTTGTTCCAAAATAACTCATACGAACATAGTCATTGATATATTTTACAACATCGTCATGTTTTACTTCTATCTTACAATCTGCAATAATTTGACCTTCTAACAATTGGTAAACAATTGATTTTCTTATATTTTCATATTGTTCGTCAATATTTTCTGCAGTATATTGTTCGTTAGTTGTTACCAAATATTGTTTGATAAAATTATCAGGTAAAGTCACTGAAATATTATCTAACAAAGCATCAATAACTTTATTACGGAAAATCATATTTGCATCGTTAACATAACGCAATTCTATTTGAGATTTGATTCTGTCAACAAGACCTTGTTCATCGGTAACACTCTTATCTGGGAACATTTTATTGAAAAATTCTTCATCTAAATCGGCAGGTTCTACATGATGAACAGCATCTATTTTAATTGTCACCATTTTAGGAGCATTTTCCAACTCGTCCATTTTCACTTTCAAGAAAGTAGAACGTTCGTAATCGCTAACAAAAGCCGTTGTTGTATCTAAAAAGAATGTATCATGCAATTTTTTGCCAATAATTTTCTTTTGCTCTTCGTCTTTTAAATAAGATAGTATCAAAGTTGAAGTAAAAGATTCTCCTTCTTCTGGTGTTAAACTTACCAACAACATATCTCCGTCAACAACTTCTTCTGTTGAAGAAAATTTACCAACACGTTTACGCATTGAAGCAATTTCTGTATCTATTTCTTGAGCGGTTGCAACAATACGATATGCTGATACTTTGTTTGCTATTTCGTAATTTACTACAACTTCTGGACGTAAACCAATTTCAAAATTAAAAGAAAAATTGTCTGGTTGGTCAAAATCACCAATAGTATTTTCTGGTTTTGCAATAGGTTCAAACAAAATATTCAATTTATTTTCTTGAAAATAATTCATCAAACCATCATTGGTCAATTTGTTTAACTCATCTGCTAAAACACTTTTTCCATACTTTTTTTCAATAAGCGACATCGGTACATGACCTTGACGAAATCCGGGTTCTGAAATTTTACGTTTCAAATCTTTCAACGATTTTTCTACCTTTTCTTTATAGTCACTTGGTGCAAAATTAATGGTGATAATTTCATTCAAATCACCTATCTGATTTCTTTTAATATCCATTCGTTTAATTTTTATACATTTACATATTCAAAACTGCAAAGGTATCATTTTTTTTTGTTAAAATCTACATTCTTCTATTTTTATTGCAAGTATTTTAACAAAATTTATATAAACATTGACTTATTGTCAACATTTTAAATCAAAAAAGTTATTTTATTTATCAATAAAAAAATATTTTTAAAGATAGTTTTCGCCCAGAAAGAAATAGTTTCTTTGATAAAAATCAATATCAAAAAAAAAAATTTTTATCAACAATTAGAAGTTATTAAATTAAAAAATGTTACCTTTGCAAAATAAACTTCAATAAAAAAATATGGCAACAGTAAGTATTATTATGGGTAGCACTTCTGATTTTCCGATTATGGAAGATGCTATTAAGTTCTTGAAAGAGATGAATATAGACTGCGATTATTACGCATTATCGGCACATCGTACACCAGAATTGGTTATGGAATTTGCAACACAAGCCAAAGCCAAAGGAACAAAAGTAATTATTGCTGGAGCCGGTGGAGCGGCTCATTTGCCGGGAGTAGTTGCTGCATTTACTGCAATTCCTGTGATTGGTGTTCCTATCAAATCGTCCAATTCTGTAGATGGTTGGGACTCCATATTATCTATTTTACAAATGCCATCAGGAATACCTGTTGCCACTGTAGCATTGAACAATGCTCGCAACGCAGCTATATTAGCCGCTCAAATGATTGCTACAGGCGATAATAACTTATACGAAAAACTTCTTGACTTCAAAACATCTTTGAAAAAGAAAGTCATTGAAGCCAATAACAAATTACAAGAAAAATAATGAGTGATTTTATTGTTTCTGCCAGAAAATATCGTCCTCAAAATTTTTCAACTGTTGTAGGACAAAGTGCTATCACTACAACATTGAAGAATGCAATTGTAAAACAACAATTAGGACAAGCATTTTTATTTTGCGGTCCCCGTGGTGTAGGAAAAACCACTTGTGCTCGTATATTAGCAAAAACTATCAATTGTTCTAATCGGACTCCCGAAGGAGAAGCATGCAATGAATGTGAATCTTGCCGTTCTTTTGCATCTTCTGCTTCGTTTAGTGTTTTTGAATTAGATGCAGCGTCCAACAATGGAGTTGACGAAATGCGAGAACTTATCGACCAAGTAAGAATCCCGCCTATGGGTGTTGCCTACAAAGTATATATCATCGATGAGGTGCACATGTTATCGCAGGCTGCTTTCAACGCATTTTTAAAAACATTGGAAGAACCACCTGCTTACGCAAAATTTATTTTAGCAACCACCGAAAAACATAAAATATTACCAACTATTCTTTCTCGCTGTCAAATATTTGATTTTAAACGAATTGGAGTTGATGACATTGTACAACATTTAATTTCTATTGCCGACACTGAACATATACAATACGAACGAGATGCTTTACATATCATTTCTCAAAAAGCAGATGGTGGATTAAGAGATGCTCTTTCTATGTTCGACCAAATGGTAAGTTTTACCAATGCTAATCTTACCTATAGCAGTGTTATCGAAAACTTAAATATTTTAGATTATGATTATTTTTTCCAAATGATAGACAATATCATAAAAGAAGATACTGCTAATGCCCTTTTACTCTACGATAAAATTATGGAAAAAGGGTTTGAGGGAGCACATTTTTTAGCAGGTCTTTCCGAACATTTAAGAAATTTGGCAGTATGTAAAAATGCTGGAACTTTACCATTGCTTGCTGTTACCGACAATGTAAAAAATAAATACAAAGAGCAAGCAAATCAATTAGAAATGAAACAATTGGTAAAATTACTCTCATTGTTTACCGAATACGAAGCCAAATACAAAACTTCTGCCAACAAACGACTCCATGTTGAAGTGTCTTTGATGCGTGCTTGCAATATGGAAAAAGTCAGGCAATCGTGAGGCGATAAGCGATAATATTATAGAAACCAACGAGGCAACAACTAATACAAATAGTTCTGTTGCAAATATTGCTTTTCGTCGTCCTACTGTTAGAAAAGATTTTCATACCACTTCTCTAAATGGCGTTTACAACAACATTTCTACAAATGAAACACCTCTATCTATCAAAAATAATGATGAAGAAAAGAATGTTGTTTCATCAGAAAAAACAACGCCACAAAATTCTGTAATTGAAGGAATTATTCCTCCAATCAATGAGGTAGATATAGAAACATCTTTTACAGATAACGAAAATGAAGAAATTATTGAAGACAATAATAATGCAGAAGGTGAAGATAAAGAAAATCAAAATAAAAAAATTAATTTACAAGAGATTTGGATAGATTGTATTGATAATTTATCAAATAAAAACATTATATTACAATTGTTTTTAAAAATGATACCTTTCGATATAATTGACAATCAAAAAATAAATCTTCATATTCCTAATCAATTGTATTATAATCTTATTGATAACGCAAAATCTGAATTAATAGAATTGTTAAAAACCAAAAGTAAATTAGATATTGAAATAATATTGTCTCTTGAAATTCCACAGGAAATTAATATTGAAACTGTTGATATGTCAGATGTAAACCAAATAAAAAAAATGATGATGTATGACAATGAAAATATTCATCTTCTTCAAGAAGCATTGCATTTACATGTAAATTATTAATTAATATAATAAATCAAAAAATAGAAAAATAAATCAGTTAATCATTCATTAAATATTATGCGTATGAAAAAATTATTGTTAATTGGATTTGTATTTTGCTCTGTAATAGGAGAAATTGTTGCACAAAAACAATACAAATACGAAACCTATCCTAATGACCCAATCAAAGCACGTATTTACACTCTCGACAATGGACTAAAAGTGTACATGTCCGTTTACAAAAACGACCCTACTGTAAAAATTACTATCGCGACTAAAGCCGGTAGTAAATTAGACCCTGCTGAAACTACAGGTTTAGCACATTACTTTGAACATCTAATGTTTAAAGGTTCTAAAAATTTTGGTACCAACAATTATGAAGCCGAAGAACCATTATTGAACGAAATAGAACGTTTGTTTGAAGTTTATCGAAAAATTGATGAATCTCAAGTTGAAGAAAGAAAAGCAATTTACAAACAAATTGATAGTATTTCTCAATTAGCATCAAAATATGCTATTCCAAATGAATACGACAAATTAATGTCTATTATTGGTTCACAAGGAACAAATGCAGGTACTTGGGTTGATTTTACCAACTATTACGAAGAAATTCCATCAAATCAATTGGAAAACTTCTTCATAATTCAATCAGACCGTTTTCAAAATCCAGTTTTACGTTTATTCCATACTGAATTGGAAACTATTTATGAAGAAAAAAACATGACACTTACACAAGACAGAAGACGCGTAAGTACTGCATTAATGGAAGCATTGTTTCCTAATCATCCTTACGGGACTCAAACCACTATTGGCTCTCAATATTGTTTAAGAAATCCATCTATTACCAATGTAAAAAATTTCTTTAACACTTATTATGTGCCAAACAATATGGCTATCATTATGGCAGGAGATTTTGACCCAGAAGAAGCAATAAAAATCGTGGATAAATATATGGGACAAATGCAAGCAAAAACAATTCCTGATTTCACGTTTACACCAGAACAACCTATAACATCTCCTATTGTAAAAGAAGTTATTGGAAAAGATGCTGAAAATGTATCTTTAGCATGGCGTTTTGGCAATCCTAATAGCGAAGAAATTCCATTGTTGATTATGGCTGATATGATTTTAACCAATGGCTATGCAGGACTTGTTGATTTGAATATCAACCAAAAACAACGTTGTTTGAATGCTGGTAGTACTCCTTCAATGTTACACGATTATTCTTATTTGTTAATGTACGGAAGTCCAAAAGCAGGTCAAACCTTGGAAGAAGTTCGTGATATTTTATTAGAACAAATTGAAAAATTGGCTAATGGCGATTTCCCTGAATGGCTTTTAGAAGCATCTATTAACGAATTGCGTAAACGTGAAATGAGCGATATCGAAAGCAATTATGGTAGAGCCGCTATGATGGAAGAAGCGTTCTATTTGGATATTCCTTGGAAAGACAAAATCGCAGAATTTGATGTTTTATCAAAAATAACAAAACAACAAATCGTTGATTTTGCAAAAAAACACCTTACAAAAGACAATTATGTTATTGTTTACAAAAGAAAAGGAAAACCAACTGACATAGACAAAATTAAAAAACCTAAAATAACCCCTATCAAAATCAATCGTGAAGATAAAAGCGACTTCGTGAAAATGATTGAAAATAGAAAAATTGAAGACATTGAACCTGTTTATTTAGATTTTAACAATGATATTCAAACAGTATCTGCTCAAAATGGAGTAAATGTTTATTACACTAAAAATGAAGATAATGAATTGTTTACCTTGCATTATGTTTTTGAAATAGGTACTTGGAGCGATAAATATATGGGACTTGCTGCTGGTTATTTAGAATATTTAGGTACTGATAAATACACTCCTGAACAAATTAAAGAAGAATTATATCGTTTAGGTTGCCAATTTTCTATGGCTACAAGTGGAGAAAAAAGTTATGTAACACTTAGTGGTTTATCGAAAAATATGCCTGAAGTTATGAGATTGTTAGAACATGTTATCTCCAATGCAAAACCTAATCAAGAAGCTTTAAATAATCTTGTTAGTGATATTTTAAAATCAAGAGAAAATGCAAAAAGCAATCAAAATGCTATTGTAAGTCGTTTGGTTAATTATGGTATTTATGGTGCCAATAATCCTAATTTAGCAACCATGTTGACAGAGAAAGAATTAAAGGCTATCACTCCTGAACAAATGATTGCTAAATTGCAAGAATGGATTAAATACAAACATTACGCTATTTATTATGGTCCTCAAACTCCTAATGTTGTTATTGACGCTATCAATAGCATTCACAATCCTGCTGATTTGAAAGACGTTCCAACTCCTATGGTGTTTACAGAAGACCTACAAACTAAAAATCGTGTGTTAATCGCTCACTACGAAGCTCCTCAAACTATTGTTTATGGTGTTTCTTTTGGTGAAAAATTCAATAAAGAACTTTCTCCTGTTGTTGAATTGTACAACAACTATTTCGGAGGAAGTATGAACGCTATTGTTTTCCAAGAATTACGTGAATCTCGTGCTTTGGCATACACTGCTATGTCTATTTATTCAGAACCTGACAGACCAAACAAATTAGCCACCAATATTTCTTATATCGGTTGTGGTAACGATAAAGTAAATCAATCTATTGATGCGTTCAACGAATTATATCAAAATATGCCTGATAACGAAACTTCTTTCAATATTGCCAAAGAAGCAGTAATTAAAACCATTCGTACTCAACGCATTACAAAAGATTCTAAAGTTTGGACATACCTTTTCTGGAAACGTATGGGATTAGACAAAGACCCTCGTGAAGAAACTTTCAATAAAGTTCAAACATTGACTTTCAATGATATTAACAAATTCCAAAAAGAAAAAATCACTGGTAAACCTACCACTTATATGATTATCGGTGATACAAAATCTTTAGATATGAAATATTTAAAGAAAATTGGAAAAGTTAAAATCATGAAACTTGAAACTATTTTTGGATATTAATCCATAACAATAAAATAACAAAAAAAGTTGCCCGAAAGGGCAACTTTTTTTTATAAATATAAAAAAACTACTCTAACAAATTACAAAATCCTCCGTTCAGGCATTTGTAATCTGGAATATCAATTATAATTTCCTTGTATTACCAATTCGTATAATTGCGGTTGTCTTCGGCAGGCTCAGACACCGAAAAAAAACAATCCCCGCAAATTGCGGGGAGTTGCTTTATAAAAATTAAAATCTTATGAAAAAAAACACACAAAAACTACTCTTTTACAAACTTGGTAGTATAGTTGCCCACTTTTACAAAATACATTCCTTTTGACAAGTGGGAAACATTGATTTCTAACAAGTTTGTTTCTTTATTTTCTATGCTCATAAGCATACGACCGCTTATATCGAATATTTGAACATTTTCTGTGGCATTTTCGATATTTAACATTGTTTTGGATGGGTTGGGATACAAGTGAACAGCATTATTTACTTTGCCAACTTCTTCTATTTCTGTGGTTCCTTTGGCAAAATACGCTATTAAGATTGTATCCTGCGTTACAATAATACTTCTTGGATTTTGCGTATTACCATCACTCCATTGTGTGAAATGGTAACCATAATTGGCTGTTGCGGAAATTGTCCATGTAGAATCGGTGCAAATTGATGTTGTTATACTTGCCACATTTCCCATTGTTGTATCTTGTGAAAATACTGTATATTTATATGAAAGTTGTTCTATCTTATTTGAAAAACCAGAAAGCCCAGATTGACTACTATACCAAGATAAACTACCACAAGGAATATATATTGGTATGGAATATGGAACTCCTCCAAATACATCTGATGATAAAGAAGTATTAGACCCAAGAAATGTTACGGAAGTTAAGCCAATACAACCACAAAACGCATAATTCCCTATGCTTGTTACGGAATTTGGGATTGTTACGGAGGTTAAGCCACTACACCCCCAAAACGCTCCTTCCCCTATGCTTGTTACGGAATTGCCTATTGTTACGGAAGTTAAGCCGCTACAACCAAAAAACGCAGAATTCCCTATGCTTGTAACGGAATTAGGGATTGTTACGGAGATTAAGCCACTACAATAATAAAACGCATAATTCCCTATGCTTGTAACGGAATTGCCTATTGTTACGGAGATTAAGCCACTACACCCCCAAAACGCATAATTCCCTATGCTTGTAACGGAATTGCCTATTGTTACGGAGATTAAGCCACTACAATCCCTAAACGCAGAATTTCCTATGCTTGTTACAGAATTGGGGATTGTTATAGAAGTTAAACCGCGACAATAAGCAAACGCTGAATTCCCTATGCTTGTAACGGAATTGGGGATAATTGTATTTTTACAACCTACTATCAAGGTATTGGTTGCGGTCTCTATTATTGCATTACAATTATCTCGTGAATCATATTTAGGGTTACCACTATCTACTACAATTGTGGTTAAACTACAACAAGCAGCAAAAACATCCTCCCCTATGCTTGTAACGGAATTACCTATTGTTACGGAAGTTAAGCCAGTACAATCATTAAACACCCCACCCACTATGCTTGTAACGGAATTGCCTATTGTTACGGAAGTTAAGCCAGTACAAGAATTAAACGCCCTATCCCCTATGCTTGTTACAGAATTGGGGATTGTTATAGAAGTTAAGCCACTACAATAAGCAAACGCTGAATTCCCTATGCTTATTACGGAATTGGGAATATTTGCATTAGTAATTGCCTTATGGGCTCCACACAAAGTATCTTTGGCGGAACTTGTATAGATAAGACTATCTTCTACATAAGCATTTAAACATAAAGCTCCCCAATTAGACCCATCATTATAAGCTGGTCCATAATATATCAAATTGGGTAAACCATAAAATGCAGAATTCCCTATGCTTGTTACGGAATTGGGGATTGTTACGGAAATTAAACCATAACAGTTATAAAACGCCCTATTTCCTATGCTTGTTACGGAATTACCTATTGTTACAGAAGTTAAACCACTACAACCATAAAACGCAGCCTCCCCTATGCTTGTTACGGAATTTGGGATTGTTATGGAAGTTAAGCCAGTACAAGAATTAAACGCAGAATTTCCTATGCTTGTTACAGAATTGGGGATTGTTACGGAAGTTAAGCCAGTACATTCAGCAAACGCAGAATTCCCTATGCTTGTAACGGAATTGGGGATAATTGTATTTTTACAACCTACTATCAAGGTATTGGTTGCGGTCTCTATTATTGCATTACAATTATCTCGTGAATCATATTTAGGGTTATCACTATCTACTACAATTGTGGTTAAGCTACAACAAGCAGCAAAGACATACTCCCCTATGCTTGTAACGGAATTACCTATTGTTATGGAAGTTAAGCCAGTACAAGAATTAAACGCAGAATTTCCTATGCTTGTAACGGAATTGCCTATTGTTACGGATGTTAAGCCTGTACAAAAATTAAACGCAGAATTTCCTATGCTTGTTACAGAATTGGGGATTGTTATAGAAGTTAAACCGCGACAATAAGCAAACGCTGAATTCCCTATGCTTGTAACGGAATTGCCTATTGTTACGGATGTTAAGCCAGTACAAGAATTAAACGCCCAATCCCCTATGCTTGTTACAGAATTGCCTATTGTTACGGAAGTTAAGCCTGTACAAGAATTAAACGCCCAATCCCCTATGCTTGTAACGGAATTAGGGATTGTTACGGAAGTTAAGCCTGTACAATGAGAAAACGCATCCTCCCCTATGCTTGTAACGGAATTGCCTATTGTTACGGAAGTTAAGCCTATACAATGAGAAAACGCAGAATTCCCTATGCTTGTAACGGAATTGGGGATATTTGCATTAGTAATTGCCTTATGGGCTCCACACAACGTATCTTTGGCAGAACTTGTATAGATAAGACTATCTTCTTCATATCCATTTAAACATAAGGCTCCCCAAATATACCCACCGTTATAGGCAGGTCCATAATATATCAAATTGGGTAAACCAGAAAACGCAGAAAACCCTATGCTTGTAACGGAATTGGGGATTGTTACGGAAATTAAGTCGCTACAACCAGAAAACGCCACATCCCCTATGCTTGTAACGGAATTGGGAATCGTTATTGAAGTTAAGCCACAGCAATTATAAAACGCAGAAAACCCTATGCTTGTAACAGAATTGGGGATAATTGTTTTTTTACAACCTATTATCAAGGTATTGGTTGCGGTTTCTATTATTGCATTACAATTATCTCGTGAATCATATTTAGGATTACCACTATCTACTACAATTGTGGTTAAGCTACAACAAGCAGCAAAGACATACTCCCCTATGCTTGTAACGGAATTACCTATTGTTACGGAAGTTAAACCACTACAACCATAAAACGCCCAATCCCCTATGCTTGTAACGGAATTGGGGATTGTTACGGAAGTTAAGCCGCTACAACCATAAAACGCATCATTCCCTATGCTTGTAACGGAATTAGGTATTATTACGGAAGTTAAGCCGCTACAACCATAAAATGCAAAAGACCCTATACTTGTTACGGAATTACCTATTGTTACGGAAGTTAAGCCGCTACAACCATAAAATGCATCATCCCCTATACTTGTTACGGAATTACCTATTGTTACGGAAGTTAAGCCTGTACAATGAGAAAACGCATCCTCCCCTATGCTTGTAACGGAATTGCCTATTGTTACGGAAGTTAAGCCTATACAATGAGAAAACGCAGAAGACCATATACTTGTTACAGAATTGCCTATTGTTACGGATGTTAAGCCGCTACAACCATAAAACGCAGCCCCCCCTATGCTTATTACAGAATTGGGGATTGTTATGGAAGTTAAGCCGCTACAACTAAGAAACGCAGAAGACCCTATACTTGTTACGGAATAAATTTTATTATTATACGATACCGTATCAGGTATGGTTATATTTCCTGAATAAGAGTTAGAGTTACCTTTATCCGTAACTTCTACCGTAGTATCACTTGTAATATTGTAATACAAACCACCACTATAAAAATCATACGCCCAAACATTGTGAGCAAACAACAACAAAATAGTTGCTAAACTTATTTTTTTAACTTTCTTTTTTGCCATATATTTTTTTTATTTTATAAATATTTATTAAAATTTTTCAAAAAAAATGCAAATAACCCGCACAGCAGTCATCTGCATTTTTAACTCTATTAACAGTATATAAAAATAAACTGCTAATTCCTATTTGCAAAGATACAACTTTTTTTTAATACAAATTTTTTGTTTTAGATTTTTTTTCATTCTCTATATTTTTCGGTGTCTGAGCCTGTCGAAGACAGCCGAGAGAATAAAAAATATAAAAGCAACAACGTTGCAAAAAAAAAACAAGATAGTGATACTATCTTGTTTTAATCAGTTTCAATATGTTATTGCTTGTTAAAATTGATTTATCGTATCAATAATTTGTTTCCATTGTTGTTCAGTAAACTTTGTACCGATAACCTCCACAGACATTGAGGATATATATGAGGCTATTTTAGCAGAACGTTCTAAATCAAAATTAGCAACATACCCATATAAAAATCCAGTAGCATACAAATCCCCTGCCCCTGTGGTATCAATCCGTTGAGCAGGAAAAGCCTCAAGAGAAACAATTTTATCATTTTCTTGCACCAAAGAACCTTTAGCACCTACTTTCACAACAGCAATTTTACATTGTTGAGCAATACAATTCAAAGCGTCCATCGGATTCAATTTGGTATAAGCAAATGCTTCATCTTCATTGGCAAAAACAATATCAACATATTCATTTACAATCTGTTGTAAAAATTCAAGATTATCTTCCACAACATTAAAACTTGCCATATCCAAAGCAATCTCCAAACCATTGTTTTTTGCTTTTTGTAAAATGGTTTTCATCAAAGCATGATTTTGCAAAAGATATCCTTCAACATGCAAAATATCGTAACCACTAAAAATATCGTCATTGATTTCAATATCTTTTAGTTCTGCGGCAGCACCTAAAAAAGTAGCCATAGTTCTTTCTCCGTCAGGAGAAATCAAAGCGGTACAAAATCCAGACATATTATTGCCTTCTATCATTAAAGGTTTTACCCCCCAAGAAACAAGATTTTGTGTATATTGTTTACCATATTCATCGTTGCACACTTTCCCAACAAAAGCAGTATCAACACCCAAAGAGGCTAATCCGCAAATAGTATTAGCAGCCGAACCACCAGAAACAAAACTCTTTGGTAAAGATTCCAATTGTTTTCCCAATTGTTGTGCAGTAGCAAAATCTATCAACTGCATTCCACCTTTTGGCAATTGGTATTGAGACAAAATCGCCTCATCATTAAGTTGCACTAAAACATCAACAAGAGCATTACCTATTCCGATAACCTTTTTCATATCAAATTCAAAATAAATTATAAAAACATTAAACAAAAAAGTCGGCCTTTCTGCCGACTTTGCTCCCCCTGCTGGACTTGAACCAGCGACCCTCTGATTAACAGTCAGATGCTCTAACCAACTGAGCTAAGGAGGAATGTCTAACTCATTACGTTTTGACGAATGCAAAAGTACAACTTTTTTCAATACAAAAACAATATTTGAGCATTTTTTTTTGAAAATTATCTAAAAAAAAGATTATTTACCTATATATCAATTAATTATTTTTTATCTTTTTAGTTAAAAAGGATAAAAAAACAAGTCAAAAAAATGCAACTATACCGATTTTCGACTCAATCGCCATACGCTTAATGTCATCAAAACAATGGTTAACCCCAATAAAATGGTAACCGGCAACCACATCAATTCCAACCCCGCACCTCTAACCATAATATTGCGTAATGCAACAATAAACCATTTTGCAGGAATCAAATGAGATAATATTTGCAACGGAATAGGCATATTTTCTATTGGAAAAATAAAATTGGACAATAATAATGTAGGAAGAAAAAAGCCTAACATACAAGAAAGCATTGCTACTTGCTGTGTTTTAGTAAGCACCGCAATAAGTACCCCCAAAGAACAAGCGGTCAACATAAAAAGAAAACACAATAAAATAAGTAAAGCAACATTTCCCCGCATAGGCATATCAAAAATAACAATACCTAAAACAATAACAATAGCGGTACAAATAAGGGAAATAACCATATAAGGAAGAATTTTTCCCAATACTAACAACAATTGATTGGAAGGAGTTATCACTAACATTCTCCAAGTACCCAATTCCCGTTCTTTAGAAATAGCAATTGAAGTCATTAATGTGGTAACCAAAACCATAATCAAAGCAATATTTCCGGGAATAAACATATATGCACTTTCCAATTGAGGGTTGTATTGCATTTTTACCCTAATATCTATCGGAGCAATATTCGCACTTGGCAATGTAGGTTTTAATGAAGAATTGATAACTTGTGTAGCATAATTTATCACCGTTGTCGCTACATTCAAATCGGAAGCATCTGCTATTAATTGCATACTACAAGCCTCTCCTCTCAAATATTTTTGTTCAAAATCATCAGGAAAAACTATCAACAAACGAACATTGTATCGCTTAAACACCTCTTCTATTTGGTCTGAGGTCTGTACAACTGATTTTAAAGAAAAATAATCAGAAGATTTTAAATTATTGATAATCTGTCGAGACGTTACCGATTTAGAATTATCCAATACTGCAAAATCTGCATTATTGATTTCATTTCTAATGGTATAACCAAACAACAAAACCAAAACAATAGGCATTAAAAAAATGAAAAATAATGTTTTGTAATCCCTATATATATGCCGACATTCTTTGAGCAAAATTGCTTTAAAACTTTTCATTGATGTTAGTTTTTGTTAATGGTTTTATGAAAAACTTCGTCAATAGATTTTGAATTTGTTGCCTCTTTTAATAATATCGGATTACCAACAATTTCAATTTTTCCATTTCTCATGATACACAAACGATTACAATATTCTGCTTCGTCCATATAATGAGTAGTAATCAATATAGTAACACCTCGTTCTGCTGTTTCGTAAATCATATTCCAAAATTCTCTACGCGTGAGAGGGTCAACTCCACTTGTTGGCTCATCTAAAAACAACACCTGCGGTTCGTGCAAAATAGCGGTAGCAAATGCCAATTTTTGTCGTCGTCCCAAAGGCAAATTGGCAACTCTTTCTTTGACAAAATCTCTCATTTGTAAACGTGCTACAATATTGAGCATTCGTTGTTTTAATTTCTTTTTTTCCATTCCATATATAGTGCCAAAAAGTTCCATATTTTCCATAACCGTAAGGTCTTCATATAAAGAGAACTTTTGACTCATGTATCCTATATGTTGTTTTATTTCTTTCGGCTGATTTACAACATCATAACCTGCAACTTTCAATTCTCCAGAAGTTGGCATCAACAAACCACACAACATACGAATCGTAGTGGTTTTCCCAGCCCCATTCGCTCCCAAAAAACCAAAAATTTCTCCTTTGCCAACCTGAAATGAAATATCATCAACAGCAGCAAAATCCCCAAAATATTTGGATAAATGATTTACTACAATACTTTTATTACTATCTATCATTGGTATTATTTAGAATGCAAAGATAACATTTTTTTTAATTCCAAAAAAATAAAAAAAACACACGAAATTGAAAATTCAACTTATAAAGTTATAAAAAAATATATAAAACATTTTACTGCTTATCCATATCAAAAAAATATTGTACCTTTGCAACGTATTTTCATTGAAAATCGGAAGTAGCATTCCTTATTTTCATTGAAAATCGGAAGTATAACTTTTATTTTAAACATATTCAACAATTTTAAAACATTAAAATACATATATTTATGTTCAAACGCCTTCAAAAACTAACAGACGCTACAGAAAACAGTATATTTTTGTTTGGTGCACGTCAAACAGGCAAGTCGGTATTATTGCAGACACTCTTTCCTGCTGCACTATATTTTGACCTGCTAAAAACAGATTTAAAGCACCGTCTTCAGCAAGAACCAAGCCTATTACGAGAATTATTGACAAGCCAAGCTGACAATTCTCTTGTAATTATTGATGAAATACAACAAATTCCGGAACTATTAAACGAAGTACATTGGCTTATCAGCAACAAGCAAATGAGATTTATACTTTGCGGTTCAAGTGCACGCAAATTAAAACGGCAAGGTGTCAATACGCTTGGAGGCCGGGCTCTGCCTGAAACTCTATTTCCGCTCGTGAGTCATGAAATACCCGATTTTGATTTACAAAGGGCATTAACTCATGGCTTACTCCCGAAAATTTATTTATCGAAACGTCCCTACCGGTTGCTACAAGCCTACGTTGATGTTTATCTGAAAGAAGAAATTCAAGCAGAAGCCATTGTTCGCAATCTCAAATCCTTTTCTCGTTTTTTGGAGATTGCAGCATTGACAAACGGGGAAATAGTAAATTACAACAACATTGCCTCCGATTGTGGCGTCAGTGCCAAAACCGCCGCTGACTATTTCTCTATTTTACAAGATACACTCATCGGTTATATGATACCTGCATTTGCAGACAAACAAAAACGCAAGGTGATACAAGCCCCTAAGTTTTGGTTTTTTGATGTTGGCGTTGCCAATCATCTGTTACACCGCAAAGATTTGATTCGCGGGACAATTGAATACGGACATGCTTTTGAACATTTTGTCATACAAGAAATCATTGCCTACATAGCTTATCACCACCACGAACACCGACTATCCTATTGGCGGACATACACCGGTGTAGAAGTAGATGCTGTCATAACAACAGCAAACAACATACCGATAATTGCCATTGAAATCAAATCAGTTCAAGAAATTCAAAAAAGACATCTAAAAGGCTTGCATACTTTTGCCAACTATTACCCGAATTGCAAACTGATGTGCGTTAGTCTTGATAAATTAACCCGTACAAGTGAAAATATACAATTGGTGCATATACATGATTTTCTTCAACTATTATGGACAGAACAAATATTTTAACAAATATCCATGATACTTTTGTTTCCCGTTCATGCCTCCGCCATACTGTTGCTAATGAAGATTTTCTGCGATTCCGTCTTTATGTGGGAAAAAACATACGAAATTTGTATTAATACGTTGAAATTATTCATTATAAAAAAGGTGTCATATATAAGGGCAAACAAACTATTACGTTTTCCTCTTTTGATTTTCGCATGATTCCAAGAGATTTTTATCAGCCATTTCCTACGATTCCTAACAATTTTGCAAAAATATATTATTTTTTTACAACAAAGATAGCAAAAATTTTTATCGCTATAGATACCTTATTATAGCTATTGTCAATTAACGCTGGACATTCGACATAAATATGAATAAGAATACCTTATTTGTTTTTGCTTAATAAACTAATCAAGGCTGCCATACCTGCTACTACCGCAACTCCCAATAAAATATCAGCCACGTCGTTACTATTCTTCTTTTGTTGTGAGGAGACAACCGATTTATTGATGTTAAACAATTCGTTTATTGCTTCTTGTGGACTTGAGCGATTGAATCTAATGTATGAGATACTACTATCATTAATTGATATACCATCTTCAACGATTAATATATTTTGAATGTTATTTTTCTTTGCTGTTTTCCATTCTTTTACCACATAATCAACGCTATTGCTTTTATTAGTTACGATGCCTATAAAAACATCTGAACTAGCAATTTTTATATCTGAATCAATCCATTGGTTCGAAACAGAAACACTATAATTGTTTTTTCGCAAATGCTCCAACAGCAATGTTATCAGATGCAAATTACGGTCTTCTATTGAATATGAAACAAAAACTCTTTTCATTATTTTGTTCCTCCTTCCTTTTCAAATTTGTCAGCAAGAGACGAAAATTCTTTTTCATCTTTGACGATATACTTATTATAATACTGTGGGAAAAACGCTTTGATAAAAGATTCAAATTCTATGCATTTATGCCATAATTGATGACCGTTCCAAATCACATAACGATTGGTGCCTTTTTCGTTTAAACCATCAAATCTCCTCTTTAAAGAGGTTGAAGCATCTTTTTTGCACACAAGCAAATAACCAGTCGCATTGTGTTGCTTTAGAATCAAATCTATGTTTTGTCCATCAATATCTCGTTCTCCAATGTTTTTTGTATGACATTTGCATTCAATGACCCATCTTACGGAATGGCTGTCAATAACGTCTTCAAAAAAGAATTCGACCAAAATATCACAACAATCATCTGGACCAATTCCACTATCTTTAACAACTATATTAGATATAGAATAACCATTAGATTCATTCTTAAGACATCGGAAATATTCAGCTACGATTCGCTGAAAACTATGACCATCCGTTATTTCGTCCAGTGGAGTTAATATCTTTTGTTTTATATTTGCCATATTAAAGTCCTATTTGCATGGAATTGGTGTTTCGGAAATGCTGTTTGGCATATCTCATTTACGTTATCATCCAAGTATCATCCGTTCTACTTCCTGTTTTGCTTTTTGTAAAATTTCCGTTCCTTCGTCTTGAAGTTTCTTAGCTTGCGCTCTCATCTCGGAAATATGATCCACTATTTCTTCCTGCTTAGAAACCGGTGGTATCACAATGGTTTGATCGAAATACTCTGACATTATCAAGTTTCTAATACCATTGGTTTAGCTTTGCATAGAATCCGTGATTTTAATATTGTACATCGTCCTCAAATAGAAATACAAGTACGTAGGATTGATACCCTCAACCGTAATTTTGTGTATGAAATTACTATAAGCGATCTGGTTGTCTTTCAATATTTCATCAGCCAAAATAGAAATTCTGCCAACAGGTTGGTCCTCACTTCCACCAGACTTTTCTATTAACAAATCATTTGGCTGAATGTTCATTCTTGACAATTTTGAGTTTTCTATCCAACGATATTTTGCTCTTGAATTATCTAATCGCAAGTTATATGTATTATTAAACTCTGTGGCTCGAATGACCAAACATTTTGTGTATTTATTCTCATCAACTTCTTCTGATTCATCTTTTCCCCATTCGCCACTACAATTATTCTTTATGAAATACTTTAATGGTTGCTTGTCAAATGGCGACATATTAAGCGACTGCTTTAATTGTTTAACAGGAATTGAATAAAGTTTAGGGTCAAACCTGCCATTACAAATTTCGCCAAAACTCACTATAAAAACTCTATCTTGAATCTTTTGCAAATCCATTTCTGGCAGTTCAATGCCTAACTCGCCAAGCAAATAATCATCAATGCTATTTAAAATATCTTCGGCTTGTTGCTCTTTAAGTTGTTTTTTTAGATATGCATCACTTAAAAAATCGACAATCATTTTTTGCGTGGGTAAATCAGGAAGCGGTATTTCTAGAGATTGATACTCTTCAGCATTGATGTTCGGCTGGGCGCTAGGGCGTTGGATTGCATTTACCCATTCTTTATATGAGTTTAATTGGGTATATGAAAAAAGATAACCTGGAAGTATTTTGTTAGAATCAACGACAAATCGAATTAAATACCCCGCAAACAAACATGTATAAGGTGATTTTTTGTGTATGTATGCCTTACCAACAGTTGCTCCACTCCTTGCAATCAATATATCATTATCATTTAGGATATACTTTTCTTCAACTTTGGCAACAGTCGCTCCAAATTCATTTAAGGAAATCAAGCCATTTTCGTCAATATCCGTAATCCTGATGTACCTTGGCTGTGTATTGTTCAAACGATTAAGACCTGCTTCATTTGCTCCATATTGAGGTTTACTCAAAAGCAAGTTTTTAAGTTTCACCGTAGTGAATAAAGAATGTTGCACTTTTTTATTGTAAAGTGCCATTTTAGGATCTAATCTTCCCTTTATTTCTGAGCGATTGACAAGGAAAATCTTGTTTGGGTCAATATTTTGTGGAACTTGATATGTCATATCCTTTTACATCATTAAAAACCAAGAAAGCGGCAAAATAAGAGTTTTAGAACTATCTACAAATTCAGGCTCCTTTGCAGAAACATTAACGATAATTCCATATCGGTACAATCCTTTATGTTCCGCTATTTGGCGTGTAGAAGTCTTGTTTTTTCCAACTTCAATGATGATTGGGGCTGTTGCGTATGTGTCGATGATAAAATCAGGATTCACCCTGTCAGACTTACTACTGAAAGACAGAAACGATTTGCCTAAAATGCGAACCAAATACATAACCACAATGTCTTCCCACATTTTGCTTCGCATCATATCAGGGACATTGTCTCCATAGATATTGGAAAGCAGTGCCCTACGAATAGATGGCGACATGAAGAACGATTTCTTGTTTTTTACGATTCTCGCATCAATACTGTTTGAATATGGCGGCAATTCATTTATTAACTCGGATTGGTCTAAAATGCCAATCACTTCCTGCAAATCTTTTTTATTCACAGAAAGCAATCCTGACAACTTGTCAACATTGACCTCGTCTGAAGCCGCCAAACGATATAACAGTTTTTCATAAACATTGCCAGCGAATGACGCTTTTACTCGAACCACATCCTCATATACAATGCGTTTCACTAGTTCATTCATTCCGCTGTTTATGTCACTTTTATTCTTGTAAAGGGAATAGCGCGGTATGTTATGATAATAAACATACTCTTTGATCAAGTCTTCCAATTTTACCCCATTCAATTGGACACAAATGTTTTGCAAGAATTCATTCTCCTTTTTCACCGAAAAATGGTATCCAAAATAATTTTTAAGGTGTTCGTAATTCTCGCAATAAAATAGCCCTTGTGACAAATTTTTAGCAAATCCTTTCATTGGAAAGAACTTCTTTCCATGCTCCATCATATTTTTCGACATGATGTATTCCGCAAACTTGAACGGATATATTTTTTCCACTTTCATTCGGGCAGCCAAATCAGGCGTTTGGTTGATTAGCAGGGCAGAACTACCTGTAGCTATAACAAAAGCTGTTCGACATTCATCATACAATATTTTCAATGTTTTGGCCCATTTTGGGTCGTCATGAACCTCATCGAACAAGAATACTATAGGTTTGTCGTATTCATTCAGCTTGCACTCCAATACATCTTCCATTCCCAATAACGCATCTTGAATACCATAGCCAAGATTCATCAAGGAATTGACATTAAAAAACCAAATATTTGTTGTAATGTTGTTGTAGGCATAACGAGCCAGTTGCCACATAAGAGTGGTTTTGCCAACTCCTCTCAAACCCGCAAGCCCCACCATTCTTGGCTCTGCTCCTTCCTTGAAAAAGGCCTTTAAATACTTTTGCAAGAGAATAAAAATATACCTATGAGGATAAACTATCCCTTTTACAGGATCCTTAACCCTGTTCTCCAATAATTTAGGAAGAACTTTGGCTTTTTCTACAATCTGCAATAATTCTTGTTCCATTTCCATTATATCGATTCTATAAATTTTTTCAATTCTGTTCCAATCATTTCCAGTTCATTAACTGCCGTTTTCTTTCCAGTAGCATCATATCCAATTTCTTCAGCTATTGCCATGAAAATAGGATAATCGGGAAGTTTGCTCTGCTTGGTTTGTTGGTATTCCTCTATCAACTGAGTTTTAAGCTCTTCTACTTTGCTGGCATATTCGGCAAGCAGTTCGGAATTCCAAGTTTTATATTCTTCGGTCCGCTTTGCAGCCGTAGCAGTTATTTTTTGCTTAGCTTTTATATCATTTGACTTGTTTCTCTGTTTTTCCCTAATTTCCAAATCCCAAGTCTGGCGTTGCTTTATATAATTGCTGTTTTTCAACAATTTAGCTTCAATAGTCTTTTTTGCATCAACCAATTTTGCAGTTTGCTCCTTGCTCCACTTTTTAAGGAACAAGACAGAGCTTTTCACACCAGCACCATTAGCCGTAAACGCCGTTTGAGGCATACTAACGACCGCAACAATGCGAAACCAGTCCTCAATTTGTGTTCTCACATATTGCATACTGCTATTGGTCAGAATGCCATCAGGAAGAACAATTGCCAAATAACCACCTTCTTTCAAGTATTTGTAATCTTGTTCTAAGAAAAGAACTTCTGTGCTTTGTCCGTCCCTAATGTTTTCAGGCATTGCCTTTACGGCTAACCAATCTTCTTCTTTTTTCCCAAATTGATAAGTCTTCAAATACGCCTGCTCACTTTGACGGATAGTGCTGCCAAATGGCGGGTTTGTTATAATGAAATCGAAAGTGCCGTATTTAAACCCTGAATTATTCGTTTTTGCTAATATTGTTTCATCGGAAACTAAGCCATCAGAAGTGATGACATTAGTGTGACCATCATCATGAATAATCATATTCATCTTAGCCGCACGCGAAATTTGCTCACTGATTTCGATACCATAAAGATTTTTCTCAGCAAAGTCATGCCAATAAGGGAACCACTTGGCATATTGTTTCGCATCATTCTTGTAATTCGGATAATATGACGTGGCTTCGTTTCTTACCTTGTTCAAAGCATATAGTAGGAATCCGCCGCTTCCACAAGATGTATCAAGAACTTTTGAATCGTTTTTGATGGGAAGTACATCGACAATAAAATCCACAATTTCACGAGGAGTAAAGTATTGTCCAAAATTACCTCTAAAGAAAGAACCCATAAATGTCTCGAATGCACGTCCTTTGCTATCCAAGTCCGTTTCACCAAGATTCACACTTTCGAGATAGCCCACAACAGTTCTTATTTTCTCAGGGGTGAGCCGGATATTGTCGCGGAATACCTCGGCATCACGCTTACGGCCCTCCTCATATAAAGCTTTAACTCGTTTATAAAGATTGTCATTCTCCGTCAAGCGGCGTTTACGTTCATCCTTTTCCTCGTTCTTGGCAACGGTTATTATTTGGAAGTCATACGGTTCACCCACCTTTCTTGCTTTACGCTCATCCCAAATCTTACAAAAGATTAGTTTGTCAAGTTCATCAAAAGCTTCAGATGGGTTTAACTGTCCACCAGCCCACAATGCTTCATGAGCTTGTTTGAACCTGCGAGTCAATTCAGATTGGTCAATTACAGAAAGGTCGAAAAACTTTTGTTTGCCTTTTTCTTCAGGAATATATTGTGCCCCATAGACATATTTGTATGTAGCAATGCTATCCACTCCGAATTGAGGAATATCAGGCAATTGGTTTCTGGTGTTTTGGCTTTTGTCGACTTCGAAATAATCAGATTTGATTCCAGAAGTCACCCAAACATATTTCACATCGGAAGGCAGTGCAAAAGCATAACTATAGGCTTGCTCTATAGCTTGTTGATATTCTGCCTCGCTCACTTCTTGTCGTTTACATTCGACTAAAATATGTGGAATCAATCCCGCTTCATCTGCATAGACCACGATATCGGCTTCTTTGATTTCTCGCCCCATCGTCACAGAAACGAATTGCTTAATTCGACTTTCGGGATAATTGTAATCCAAAATCAATTTGAGAAAAGTTTCTGCCTGTACTTTTTCTTCAGGATTGTTATAATTACGTTCCTTTTTCTGATAAACATAGGTAATACGGGACTTGTCTTCGTTAAAGGAGATAAGCCCTTTGTCTATTCCTATTTGTATATAATCTTTCATATCACAAGTTATTTTTTTCAAGCTAAAAAGTTAGCAAAATTTCTCGAAACATATTTGCTACGTTTCTCAATCGGATTTTTATTATAAAAACGATATGTACTTCATCATCTATGAAAAAATACACATAACCATGGACATTGACCATTGCCTTATCGTGCGGTTGGAATCGAAGTTGCGAAGTTCGGTTAGCCGCAGACAAGACGTTGACTCAACGCCTTTTAAATGTTTCGTCTCCCACTCCAAGCCCATCAAGGCTTCGGATGTTTGACACTGCAAAATTATAAAAAAAAATTAAATTATATCATTTTTTTTCAAAAAAATATACTTTATCCATTCCACACTTCAAATTTTAAATATTTTTTATATAACTTTGCAAATTGAAATAAACCTATTCTTATAAAGAATAATAAATAAAACATATACATTATGAATAACGCATTATTTTCATTTAGAGAACCCCAAAATGAGCCAGTAAAAACCTACGCTCCGGGCACAGAAGAACGTGAATTGTTAAAATCAGAATTAGAACGCCAATACAAAACGCAAATTGAAATTCCTCTAATTATTGGAGGACAAGAAATTCGTACTGGAGATATTGGCAAAGTGGTAATGCCCACCGAACACAAACATGTTTTGGCAACCTATCACAAATGTACTGAAAAAGATGTAAAGATGGCTATAAAAGCAGCCATGACAGCCAAAAAACAATGGGAAGAAACCCCATGGATAGAAAGAGCATCAATAATGATGAAAATTGGCGAACTCCTCGCAAAAAAATACAGATACCTTATCAATGCGGCAACAATGCTCGGTCAAGGTAAAAATCCTATGCAAGCCGAAATAGATAGTGCTTGCGAAAGCATTGACTTTATGAGATTTAATAGTTATTTTGCATCAAAAATATACGCACAACAACCTATTTCAGACAATACAACCTTAAATAGAAACGAATATCGTCCATTGGAAGGTTTTGTTTACGCTATCACCCCTTTCAATTTCACTTCTATCGCTTGTAATTTAAATATCGCTCCTGTTTTAATGGGAAACGTTACCATTTGGAAACCAGCAACAACATCATTATTATCAAATTATTATTTGATGCAAATATTCAAAGAAGCAGGTTTGCCCGATGGTGTTATCAATTTCTTGCCCGGTAGCGGTGCTGTAATTAGTAATGTCGCTTTCAAATCACCAGATTTTGCAGGCGTTCACTTTACCGGAAGTACAGGAACATTCAAAAATTTTTGGAAAACTATTGGCAAAAATATTGATAAATACAAAACATATCCAAAAATTGTTGGAGAAACTGGCGGTAAAGATTTTATTGTTGCCCATCCAAGTGCCGACCCAAAAGAATTGGCAGTGGCAATAGTACGAGGAGCATTTGAATTTCAAGGACAAAAATGCTCTGCAGCCTCTCGTGCATACATACCTAAATCATTATGGGATAACACTTTCAAAGAAATAAAAACAATGATGAAAACCGTCAAAGTTGGCGATGTTTTCGATTTTTCTAACTTTGTAAATGCTGTTATTGATGAAAATTCTTTCGATAATATAGCAGGTTATATCGATAGAGCAAAAGCCTCAAAAGATGCAGAAATAGTTCTTGGAGGCAAATACGATAAAAAAGTAGGTTATTTTATTGACCCAACAATTATATTGACCACTAATCCTAAATATGAATCTATTCAAGAAGAAATGTTTGGTCCTGTAATTACTATCTATATTTACGAAGATACTAAATACACAGAAACCCTTCGTCTCTGCGATAGAACCTCTCCATACGCCCTTACAGGTTCTATTTTTGCAAAAGATAGATATGCCATTGTTGAAGCAGAAAACATACTTAAATATGCTGCTGGTAATTTTTACATCAACGATAAACCAACAGGTGCCGTTGTTGGAAACCAACCTTTCGGAGGAGGAAGAGCCTCTGGAACCAACGATAAAGCAGGTAGTGAATTGAATCTTTACAGATGGATAAATCCTCGTACAATAAAGGAAACTTTTTGTCCTCCTACTGAATACGAATATCCATTTTTGAAGAAATAAATTTCCAAAAGGCAGAACTTTGTTCTGCCTTTTTTTAATACAACCCATCACTCTATTCATATTATATTTCTCATTATCAACAATAAACAAGTAAAAAAAATATCCCTATTAATTGGGATAATAAATTTGTAAAAAAATATTATCTTTGCAAAAAAAAATAACATTACAATGAATAAATTTATCTCAAGAGGACTTATACTATTTATCGCTATTATCTTTTTGACATTTAGCGGTGGATTATCTCTTCGAGTACATCATTGCCAACATTGTTCCCAAACACATTTAGCTCTTCTAACTATTTCCAATAATTGTTGTTGTCAACATATTTCTAAAGAAGAACAATGTCAACATAATCATTGCAACAATCATAATTATTGTGATAACTCATCAACAGCAATAAATCATCATCATTGTTGTACATTAAATATCTTATTTTATAAGATAACATCTTCGTACATATTTAATATTTTTAAAATTCAATTTGAAAATCAAATACTATATCTCAAACCGCTATTAAATTTATTCAATACAATAGAAATTCCTAACAAAAAAGAATTTCAGTTTTATTCTCCTCCCAATCTTTCCATTTACAAAGGAAAATCATTTACGATATTTGCCCATAAAATGTTATTTTACGCTTAAATTTGCTTTTTTTCTTATTCATAAAATAGAAAAAAGTAAAAGTATTATTGCAATAATACACATGTTTAATTTAATCGTAAAATAATGAAATTCAATAAATTATCAATATTATTAATATTATGCTTTATCATAGGAAGCAATTATGCACAAAAACTAAATGGAACCATATACGAATATGATAAAAATGGTCAAATGATTCCTTTGGAAAGTGCCTCTATCTATTGGTTGGGAACAACTATCGGCTGCATCAGCAATCAAAATGGAAAGTTTTCCCTTGAAAGAAGTAACACTTCTAATATGTTAGTCATTCGCTATGTCGGCTATCAAACAGATACATTGAATATAAAACCCGAAGATGACAATATTAATATAGTATTAACGGGCAATCAACAATTGCAAGGTGTTACCATAACATCAATATCAAATAGTTATGTATCCACAAAACCAATTCTTACTCAAGTAATTACAGGAGATGGTTTGCGAAAAGCGGCATGTTGTAATCTATCCGAAAGTTTTGAAAGTAGTGCTACCGTTGATGTTTCATATTCCGATGCTATTAGTGGAGCGAAACAAATTCAAATGTTGGGTTTAGCAGGTATTTATTCCCAAATTATGCTCGAAAATACACCTTATATTCGAGGATTGTCGGCACCTTTTGGCTTAATGTTCATTCCTGGGTCATGGATGGAATCTATCAACGTATCAAAGGGAAATGCCTCTGTCATAAATGGTTATGAATCTATTACAGGACAAATAGATATCAATTACAAAAAACCTGAAACCAATAAAGAAAAGGTATTTTTAAACTTGTTTCTTAATTCTATGCTCAAAAGTGAACTCAATTTCAATACTCGCATACCTATAAAAGAAAACGTCAGCACAATGCTACTATTTCATGCAGAAAACCAACCACTTAAATTAGACCACAATAAAGATGGGTTTATAGATGTACCATTATCTACTCAAATCAATTTTATGAATAGATGGGATTATCACAAACCCAATAAAATAGAAGGACGTACAATGATAAGTTACCTTTACGATACACGTATCGGAGGAGAAATGGATTTTAACAAAAAAACTGACCATTTAACAACCAATAATTATGGCATAGGCATTGATAATCATCGATTTAATATAATTTCAAAAAATGGCATTTTGCTAAAAGGAGCCCACGAAAGTATTGGAACAATTGCCTCATTTACTTACAATAACTACAATTCGTTTTATGGTCTCAATACTTATTTTGCCGAACAATATAGCGGTTATGCCAACGCTTTTTACGAAAATTATCTTGACAAAAAAGACCGTCATAAAATTGATGTTGGAATAAGTTATCAAATAGATGCCTACAAAGAGCGATTCAATGATAGTCTTTTTTTTCGTTTAGAATCTGTTCCTGGAGCATTTGCTCAATATAGCTATATATTAGACGAGAAATTAATCATTATTGCAGGATTTCGTGCCGATATAAATAGTAATTATGGATTATTTTGGACACCCCGCCTTCATCTTAAATGGCAAGTTGCAAAACAATCTTCTTTTCGACTTTCAGCAGGTAAAGGCTATAGAAGTGCCAATATTTTTATAGAAAATACAGCATTATTGAGCAGTCAACGACATTTTGAAATTACAGAACCTCTCCAAGCAGAAGAAGCATACAATGCAGGAATTAGTTTTTCTCAAAATTTCAAAATAAAAAATGAAGAATGTACATTTGTAATAGATTATTTTTACACACATTTTATCAATCAGGTAATTGTTGATGTTGACAAAGATTATCGCTATGTATATTTCTATAATTTGACTGGACGTTCCTACTCTCATACCACCCAAGCCGAATTGATAATTTATCCATTCAAAAGATTTGAAATTACAGCAGCATATCGTTTCTGTATGGCAAAAGAAACTATAAATAATCAATTGAGAGATAAACCGTTGACAAGTCGCCACAAAGGTGTTTTAAATTTGAGTTATGCAACAAAATTCAACAAATGGAAATTCAATATTACTGCACAATTGCATGGTGCAACACGTTTGCCCGATTGTAGCAACTTGCCAAAAGAATTACAATGGGAAAAATATTCCCCTACTTTCTTTACTTTCAATGCTCAAATAACAAAGAAAACCAAACATTTTGAAATTTATTTGGGTGTTGAAAATTTTACCAATTACAAGCAATCTCAACCTATTGTTGACGCACAAAATCCCTTCGGTAACTATTTCGATGCTTCCATTATTTGGGGACCAATAAGCGGTATAATGGGTTATGCTGGTATGCGTTTCGACTTAAAATATTAATAATAAAAAAATAAAAACAATATGAAACCATTAAAATATTTATTATCAGCCAGTTTGATACTTATAACTATCGGGGGAAATGCTCAACAACCACCTAAAAAGAAAACAATTGTTATTCAAACAAACGGCACTTGTGAATCTTGTCAACACAAGATAGAAAACAATATCGCCTTTGAAAAAGGTGTGAAAGATGTTGTTTACGATTTAGCAACATCAAAAGTAACAATCACTTACAACCCTAAAAAAAATAATGAAAGTGAATTAACCACAGCAATCAAAAAATTAGGTTTTACCGCCGAAGTTTGTACCAACACCTCTGCCAATGATTCTATACGGGAAAACCCAAGTGGTAATCATAATCACAACCATAATCATCAACATCATAAACATTAATAACAACTTATTGATAGTCAACAAAAACTTTCTTATTTTTAAGAAGGTTTTTGTTTTATTATTTCAATTTACAATACGATTATTAAGAAAAATTTCTATAAAAAATAATAATCTATTAAAAAAAATGTTATCTTTGCCGTATTAAATTGAAACAATAAAATCGGTGAAGATTACATTACTCGGTACAGGAACTTCGCAGGGAATACCTATCATAGGTTGTAAATGCAAAACGTGTTTATCCTCAAATCCAAAAGATAAACGCTTAAGGTCCTCTGTCTATATTGCCCACAAAGGCAAACAATTTGTAATTGATACTGGTCCCGATTTTCGTCAACAAATGCTACGAGAAAATATAGAACATATTGATTTTCTTTTGTTTACACACAATCATAAGGACCATATAGCAGGTTTAGACGATATTCGAGCATTTAACCATATCCAAAAGCAACCGATAGACATATATGCCAATGCAATGACTTGCCGATGTATTCACAACGAATTTTCGTATGCTTTTTACGATAATCCTTATCCGGGAGTACCAGAAATTACTTTACACGAAATTGATAGCAAACCTTTCTCTATACAAGGTATTGATATACAACCAATTGATGTTATACATTTTAAATTACCAATTTTAGCCTATCGAATAGATAATTTTGCATATATCACCGATGCAAGTTATATTGCTGATAGTGAAATTGATAAATTATATAATTTGGATTTACTTGTTGTAGATGCATTACGAATAGAGAAACATTATTCACATTTTTGCTTGGAAGAAGCATTGAATTTAGTAAAAAAAATTCAGCCGAAACAAACAATTTTCACTCATATAAGTCACTATATGGGATTGCATGAAGAAGTTAACAATACATTACTCAAAGGGACTTCTTGTCAATTGGGTTATGATGGATTAAGTATAGAAATTTAATACAATAAATATGACATATAAAAAATTTTACAGAAGTGCACACAACAAAAAAATCGCTGGCATATGCGAAGGCTTAGGAATTTATTTTGATATAGACCCATCTATTTTGAGAATAATTTGGCTATGTTCAGTACTTTTTGCTGGCACTGGTTTGATTATTTATTTAATTATCTGGATATTAACACCTATACAATAAAATTTTAACACTATGAGTTCAAAACAATTAAAACGCGGAAAAGAAAAAATTATTGGCGGAATTGCATCCGGAATTGCAGAATATTTCAACATTGACCCATTGCTGATTCGCCTATTGTTTATTATTTTTACACTCTTTTGGGGATGTGGCATTTGGCTATACATCATATTATTGATAATCATGCCAAAATCACCCAAAGAAGCCACATCTTCCAATGAAGAAATTCATCAAGAAACAGATATAACTTTAAATCCTGATGAAATAAAAACAAAATTAGAAAATAAAAATAATAACACAAAATTTGTCATCGGAGGGATATTCATCATCACTGGTTTGCTTTTATTAATAAAAAAATATTTCATCAATTTTGGTTTTGATTTATTTTTGCCAATACTATTTATATTTTTAGGTATATTTATCATTTTCATTAATATTAATTCAAACAAAAACAAATAAAATTATGAATCTAAAAAATTTATTTTGGGGACTACTCTTCGTTTGTGTTGGAGTATTATGGCTATTGCATTATTATGCTATCATTAACATTTCTTGCTCTGATTTAATTGCATTATGGCCACTTATTCTCATTTGGATAGGCATTGCTATTTTACCTATTAAAGAATGGGTTAAATTTATTCTTAAAATTTTAGCTTTATCGTTGGGAATAGTTCTATTGCTTTCTTGTAATCCTCGTTCTAAATGCCATCACTATTACTACTATCCTGCATTAGAAGAAATCACAGAAGAAATCACAGAGGAAATAGAAGAAGTAACAAAAGAAATAGAAGAGGTTACAGAAGCTATCTTCACCGATTTTGCTGATAATTTATAGTAGATCTGAACATTATGGAAACAATTATCAAAAAAGTTCGCAGACGATTATTACATTCGGAAATGACAAATGAACGTCTATTGTGTAAAACCAATCATGGAGGCAATATTGTTTATTGCATCAATAATTTTAATGCTCCTAACATTATGCTAGAAATAGGACGACTACGAGAAATTGCCTTTCGTGATGCTGGAGGTGGAACAGGCAATGCCGTAGATATTGACGAATATGATATCTGCGAAAAACCATTTGAACAACTATTTGTGTGGGACCCATTAGCACGAGAAATTGTCAGTAGTTATCGTTTTATTCTTGGCAAAGACCTCAAAATAGACGAAAAAGGCGACGTACAGTCTCCTACCGCCGATTTATTTAAATTTTCCTCTACATTCATTAAGGATTATCTTCCTCAATCGATAGAGTTAGGACGTTCTTTTGTTCAACCCAAATTTCAAGCCTCTCGAAAAGGGTTATTTGCTTTAGATAATATTTGGGACGGATTAGGAGCAATTATTTGCCTAAATCCTGAAATTAAATATTTTTATGGTAAAATGACAATGTACAAATCGTACAACAAATTGGCTCGTGATTTGATTTTATTCTTTTTAGAAAAACATTTTTCCTCTCAAGAAGATTTGATAAGTCCAATAAAACCATTGCCATTGTATCATAAAAAATCCATATTAAACACAATTTTAATAGGCAAAACTACCGAAGAAGATTACAAAATATTGGTTCAAGAAGTTGGTAAATTGCAATGCAAAATACCACCACTTATCAAAATATACATGGGATTATCACCTACAATGAAATATTTTGGAACTTCCGACAATGTGGCATTTGGCGATGTTGAAGAAAGTGCTATTTTAATTAATATTGATGATATTTATCAACAAAAAAAAGAAAGACATATCAATTGTTTTCGCAACCATTTAGAACAATAATCACATGCAAATAAAAGAAGCAATATTTGTAAAAAGTAGCAGCAATTACAAAGAGTGTCCAACAAATCATATTCCAGAATACGCTTTTATAGGGCGTTCAAATGTTGGGAAATCATCATTTATCAATATGTTGACCAATAATGGAAAATTGGCAAAAACATCGTCAAAGCCGGGAAAAACACAATTAATTAATCATTTTATTGTCAACAATCAATGGTATCTTGTAGATTTACCAGGTTACGGCTATGCTAAAATAGCAAAAAACATTAGAGAATCGTTCCCTAAAATGATTTCAGATTATCTACAATTGCGACCAAATTTAGTTTATACCTGTGTGCTTATTGATAGTCGTTTAGAACCTCAGAAAATAGACATTGATTTTCTAATCCAACTCGGAGAAAACGAAATACCATTTGTACTCATTTTTACCAAATCGGATAAACAAAGTGTGAGCAAAACTAAAGAAAATATTCAAAAATTCATGTCTGTTATTGGCGAATATTGGGAAGAACTACCACCCTATTTTATTTCTTCTGCTGTTACAAAAGCCGGAAAAGAAGAATTTTTATCATTTATAGAACAAACCAATCTAACAATACAACCCTAAATTATTCAAAAACAAGCGTATCGTAACGAGCATTATATCCAGACCAAATGCCAGTCACATTTTCACCTTTGATATTGGTAGGATAAGTACTTGTTATCATATAGGCGACAAATCCTACTTGAACGTCAACTTGCAAAGGAAACCAATAATTCAATGTGGCAGTATCGGTCAATGTAGAACGTACACAAACGACATCTCCTTTTTTAAAATATCGACGATAATATGCTTCTCTATCTTTTTCCGACATTGCTGTCATTACCATATTACTCAACGGACTACGTATCATTTCATAATTCATAGCCTTTCCATTGAATGTTAAATCGTCGAAAGTTCCTAAACTGATTTGAGAATAACAAACATCTAAATTATTTACCTTAACAAAAAAACGATAACAATCGTATGTTGAAGCCTCATCTGTAAAATAAACACGTATCAAAGCAGCAGTATCTGTAGGATTATTATTGGTAAATTTCAAAGAATCAATATTAACCGTATTATTGGGGATAGTTGTTGTAGCAGTATAAACATTTCCATCTTTATCTTCTACACGCAAATAATATGTTTTTCCAGCTTCTCCGACAATTGTTGTTCCTGAATAAACTGCTCCCATTAAGCCGAAAATATGCTCAAAACTAAAACCCAACTTCAATTGTTCTGTATTACCATATTCATCTGTTACTGTTACTATTGCATCTTTATCTACACTTGCTTGAATAGAATCTACATTAATAGTAGAATAATAATCTAAAGAATTGGAAACAACAACAATAGGTGATTGTCCATTTTCAATCCAGCCTTCTATTACTTTGGTTGAACTTGATTTTGGTAATTTTACACTTATCGGAGTTTCACAACTCAACAAGAGCATTATCGGTATTATTAATAATATATATTTTTTCATTGCTTATTTAAATTTAAAATTCCACGATATAGAAGGCAATATCGGAAACAACGACATTTGATATGCTTGATTGGTAATTTCCATATCTGCAGTATTCATTTGTGTTGCTATGGTTATATAAAATGGATTTTTTCTATTGTACACATTGTAAACAGAAAAGTTCAATGAATGTTCAAATCTTTCAGTTTTTTTCATCACCCAATTCACAGATAAATCCATACGATGATATGGTGGAACACGATAAGCATTTCTATCACTATACTGGGTTATTAAATTATATCCCACAAAATAAAAACCGATAGGAATTGTCATTGTATTTCCTGTTGCATATACCCAAACAGCCGAAGCAGTAAGATTGGGTAAAATATCATAAGATAATGTTATTGACACATCATGTCTTCGGTCGTTTTGCGATGGAAATTCTTTACCTCCATTCAACTCTGGAAATTCTCGTCGCGACCACGATAAAGTATAAGCCACCCAACCAGTAAATTTTCCTATTGTTTTATTTACAAAAAATTCTACTCCATAACTATAACCATCGCCTTGAGTATATTGCATATCCAAACTATTGGAGGCTTCTGTCAAAGGAGAATATCCTTCTCTATATTCTGTTAAATTCTTCATATCTTTGTAATACAACTCAATAGATGTTTCAAACATATTATTTTTAAAATTTTTGTACACCCCAATTGAATATTGATTGCCTATTAATGGTTTGATATTGTAGGTAGATGGCAACCAAACATCGGTAGGCAATGAAATAGAAGACAATGCCACTTGATGTAAATATTGATAGTTGTGCATATAAGATACTTTCAAAGATGTAGTTTTATCTAACAAAAATCGAAGCGAAACACGAGGCTCTATCCCCCAATAATGTTTTACATTTTCACCTTTTGCATAAAATGTTGAATCAATAGGTCGTCCAAATTCATCGGCATGATATTGCATATAATTGCCTATATGTTGAAAAAATGTCCCTCGAAGACCAATATTCAAACGAATACAGTCACTTAAATCAATTTCATCATTTGCAAACATAGCCACTTCATTTGCAAAATAATGAGATGGAGATGGTATTTCTAAATAAGAACCTGCTTCTGCATTGAATGTATTTGGTCGAAAATGATGAAATGTATAATCAACACCAAATTTTAATATATGCCTATCGGGCATATAAGTTATATGCGATTTGAATGCATAATCTCGAATACCTGAAAAAACTTGTAAATTATAAACATCAAATCCCATACTTGTCTGAAAATCGTAATCACTAAATAACAAGGAAGTATTGAGAAATATTTGATTATTTATTGCATAATTCCACCGAAAAGAAGCAGAAGCATTACGCCAAGTAAATTGAGCATCAAGAGCAGATTCTTCACTTTTAAAACCATAAGTATCCATACCATAATAACCACTTAAAAAGATAGTATGTTTATCATTGATTCGCCAATTAGCTTTTGCATTTAAATCATAAAAATAAAATTTTAACCCCTTTGCTGGAGAATCTTTTTTTAAAAAAGGCTGAATAAGAGCATCTATGTATGTTCTACGTGCTGAAACCAAAAAAGATGCTTTATTTTTAACAATCGGACCTTGTGCCGAAATACGAGCAAAGATAAGTCCAATCCCTCCATCTACTTCGTATTTTTTCATATTTCCCTCTTTCATATTCACTTCTAAAACAGAAGCTAATCTACCTCCATAATTGGCTGGCATTCCCGATTTTATCATTTCAGCAGAACGAATAGCATCTGCATTGAAAATAGAAAAAAAACCAAATAAATGACCTGTATTATAAATAATTGCTTCGTCTAATAACACCAAATTTTGGTCTATTCCTCCACCACGAACATAATAACCCGAAGAACCTTCTCCCGAAGATTGTACTCCTGGCATCAATTGTATTGTTTTCAATATATCAGCTTCTCCAAAAAAAGCAGGCATTTTTTTTATCGTCTCAATATTTACTGCTTGTGTTCCCATTGATGAAGATTTTACATTATCATCGTTGTGTTGCGAACTTATAACAAATTCCTTGGTTTGAAAAACCATAGTTTGCATATCAATATCTAAACGAATATTTTTATTTAATGAAACTTTTTGTTCATATAATTGAAAACCAACAAATTGTGCTTTTATCGTATATTCTCCTTGTTCTACTGTGATAGAATAAAAACCATAATTATTGCTTGTTGTGCCTTTACTATTTTCGACAAGATACACATTTACATTTGATAATACTTCTCCATTGTCAATATCTCGGATATAACCACTAATAGTATATTTCTGTTGTCCATACAAAAATGGGAACAACAACAAGATAGCAATTACCAAAATGTAATTTCTTTGCTCTATAATTATCTTACTCAAAAAATAGCCTCTCACAACTTCTAAACCTAAAAAATATTATTTTTTTTCTTTTTTTCCAAAAACAGTTACATTAATATATTTTTTTGGATTTTCTTTTATATCAATAAGCAATTTATCTAAACTATTCATTGAATTTTTCAAATTCACATACAAACTATCATCAACAACCAACTGACCAACAGTTCCTTGTCCATTTTCTACTTTATTTAAAATACTATCAACACGACCGATAGCCAAAGAAATATCATCTAAAGCAGATAAAAATTCCTCACTTGATAATTTTGTCGAAAATTGATTTAAATTTGTGATTATTGTCGCTAATTGATTGCTTTCATTACTAAGTACTGTTGTAATATTATCCACATTATTTACAATATTGTCCACTTTTGTAGTATTATGAGCCAACACAATATTGATTTTATCTGAAATTTGTTGCAAATTATTCAAAGTAGAATCTAATGTGCCTGATTTCATTGTTTCTTTCAATGACAACATTACGGTATCCAACGAATGGGAAACTGCTTTTAAATTCGCTACCAAATCGCCAACTCCTTCCAACATATTACTTCCCTTTGTTCCTATTATAGTATCTCCTTGTTGTAAATATTGTTTAGCATTTCCAAAATAAATATCAACTTCTGGGGAACTTAATGGACTTGGAGAACCTATTAAAAACTCTGAGTTTAAAGGAATTTTTATGTCTTTGTTTACATTAATCGTTACCAAAATTTTATTATTTTGCTCTCCCAACAATGCTATATCATCAACATTTCCTACCACCATTCCATTTACAACAACAAAATGAGCAGGCAATAAACCATCTGTTTTTTCAAAAACAACATGATATTTATATTGTTTCTTAAAAATATCAATTCCTTTTAGAAAATTAACACCCCATACCAATATAAACAATGCAATAATTGCCCATAATGCAATTTTAACTTCTTTACTTTTTAAAATATTCATTTTTTTTATTTTTTATTTTTCTATCTCTAATTTCTTTGCCTCTGTAATAGATATTCTATTGTTATTCATATCAAAAGCAGTAATAAAAGCATCAGCATAACCACATTTTTTCACTATCTCTTTTACAGATAAAATTTCATCGTATGTTGAGGCTTTTCCAGCAGAATAGATATAAGTATTTTCATTAACTTTAACAACATCAATATCTGGTAATCCTTTTAATGCTGGGTCGTTAGCTGTCAACTTTCGATTAAGGGTCATAAATTGAACTTTATAAGTAACTTTTGATTTTTTCTCTATTTTGTCTGTTGTAGTATCATTATTTATCGTAACAGATTTTTCTGCATTATCATCTACCATTTTGCAGAATGCTACAAATATTGCTGTTGCAAGTTCATTTTGCCCTTTTTCTGAATTTAAATAACTTTCTTCTGTTTTGTTACTTAAAAAACCGGCTTCAACAAGAATAGAAGGCATTGTTGTTTTCCACAAAACCAACAATGGAGCTTGTTTCACCCCTCTATCTACTCTTGACAAAGTATTTTTAAATTCACTTTGAATATTACTTGCCAAACTTAAACTTTGAGTTAAATAAGCATTTTGATACAATGAAAAAATAATATATGCCTCTGGCGAATTGGGGTCAAAATCTCCATAATTTTCTTTTGTATTCGATTCCAATAATATTGAAGCATTTTCTTTTTGTGCCAATTCTAAATTTGCCGCACTTTTATCCATACCCATTACAAATGTTTCTGTCCCATAACTTGATGCTGATGTTGCAGAATTGCAATGAATAGAAATAAATACATCTGCATGTTGTTCATTTGCAATTTGTGCTCTTCTATTCAATTTCACAAAAACATCTGTTTTACGAGTATATATTACTTTAATGTCGGGATATTGTTGTTCTATCAATTTTCCTAATTTAAGAACAATCGCCAAATTAATCGTTTTTTCATTAACTCCTGTAATGCCTATCGCTCCAGGGTCTTCTCCTCCATGACCAGCATCAAGTACCACTACCTTTATTGGTTTTCCCGCTTGTACTGATACCAATAATATAGTGAAACATACTAGTAAAATTCTTCTAATTCGCTTCATTTTTTCAAAATTATATATCTATTGAACAAATTTTATAATTAAAATAAAATTACAACAAGTTTATAAGCATTTTTTTGTACCTTTGCCTTTTAATTTATATTGCAAAGGTAATCAAAAATTATATACTGAAAAGCAGTAGTAAAAAAATTATTTAAACAATTGATTGTTAAATATATATATCGATTCTTTAGGTTTACAACAATAGTATTCGTTTGTTGTTTATCTATTTGTTTTGCTCAAAATATTGAAGTAAATAGTGAAAAAAACAACAATAACGATATTGTTGATAGCAATTTTGTTGATACTACTGCCAAAATGAAAATATCACCTAACGCCATTACCGAAATCGTTGATTACTATGCAGAAGACTCTGTTACCTTTGATATTAAAACCAATAAAGCATTTTTACACAACAATGCAGATATCACTTACGATGATATCAATCTAAAATCCAATCATATAGAATTGGATTTTAATAAAAATGAATTAAAAGCAAATGGAATACTTGATAGCAACAATAATTTAATAGGTACGCCTATATTCAAACAAGGAGAACTTACTTTTGAATCAGAAGAAATTGATTACAATTTTAATACAAAAAAAGGGCTTATTAAACACGTTATTACGCAACAAGACGAAAGTTTTCTTCACGGGGAAATAATAAAAAAAGATAAAGATAATACAAGTTTCATAAAAAAAGGGAAATATACCACATGTAATTTACATTCACCTCACTATGAAGCATTTTTCCGTAAAGCCAAGGTAATTCCCAACGATAAAATTGTTACTGGAGTTTTAGGAATAAAAGTTGGAGGTGTTCCTCTTCCGCTTGCTCTTCCTTTCGGTTTTTTCCCAATGAATAGTACTCATCGAAATGGAATATTGATGCCTACCTTTTCCGACGATTCTGAATATGGTTTTGCATTCAAAGGGTTGGGATATTATTTTTCTGTAAAAGATGTTGTTGACTTTGCAATTACCGCAGATATTTATATGCGCGGCAGTTTTGGGGTTGGGTTAGCATCTAATTACGCTAAAAGATACAAATTTACAGGGCATTACAATATTCATTTCGATAGAATGGTACGAGGGTTAAGACATACTATTGAATACGATACTACCAATAATTTTTTCATTGAATGGAGTCATCAACAAAGTGCAAAAGCACACCCTACCAATCGTTTTTCTGCATCTGTACAATTTATGAACTCTTCTTACAACAGAAATACAAGCATTAGCGATATTAGAAGAGCAACGCAAGCAACAACATCATCTTCTATCAACTTTAGTACAAGTTGGTTAGGTAAAATTAGTTTCGGTATCAATGCAGAATTGACACAACGATTAATAGAAAAAGACTTTAATTTACGTTTACCTCATATTAATTTTAATATCAGTCAATTTTACCCATTACGACGCAAAAAAGTCGTAGGAAAATTGCGTTGGTATGAAAATATTTCTATGCAATATTCATTGGATATGACCAACAATTTAGCTATGGGATACGATTCTACCGACAATTTTTCATGGAACAATATTCTCAAAAATCTTCATTATGGTATTCAACATTCCATACCTATAAAAAGTACTATCAAATTATTTAAACATATTTCGTGGACAAACACAGTCAATTTTGTCGAAGCATGGCAATTTACTGGCATTAATAGAAAATGGTATAGTACAGTTGATTCCATTACAGGAAAAACTATCGGGAATATCGCCTATGATACTGTTTTTGGCTTTTGGGCTACACACAATCTCACATACAATACGGCTCTATCTACGCGATTATATGGTATGTATCAGATGAAAAAAGGAAGAGTTTCCGCATTTCGACATGAATTAGCCCCTGCAATCTCATTTAATTATCACCCTGGATTGAATAAAGCAAATTATAACACTTACACTGATTCTTTGGCGGATATTAATAGTAAAAATCGTATAGTACGTTATTCTCCTATTAGTAGTATGCCATACGGTGTTCCTGGTTTCAAAACATCGGCAAGTATCAATTTTTCTATTTCCAATAAATTGGAAATGAAAATAAAAAAACAAAATGGAGAATTCAAAAAGATAACACTTTTAGAAGATGTGACTTTATCTACTGGTTACGATTTTGCTGCAGATAGCCTTCGTTGGAAAACTTTAAATTTATCAGGAAGAACTACACTATTTCAAGGTTTACTTCTTTCTTTCAATTTTGATTTTGACCCCTATTCTATTGATACCAATGGATATCGTTGTAATACTACAGAATGGAAAGTCAATCACAGATTGTTTAGAATGTCTTCAACTTCTTGGCGATTATCATTTTCTTATAATCTCAATTCTAATACATTTAAATCAAAAAATAATAATAAAAAAGATAAACAAGCCTCTCCAAGTGATTTTGGCGATTGGTATGTCAATATCGCATATAATCTTACCTACAACATAAACGACAATTATAACTATTATCGATATTATTATATTGATACATTAGTTCCTTATAATCACAGTTTTAACAATATTATAAACATATCAGGACGAGTTGCATTTACAAAAAAATGGGCATTTTCTGTTACTACTGGATACGATTTTAAAACAAAAAATATTTCAGCAACAGAATTAGCAATTCATCGTGATTTGCATTGTTGGGAAATGTCTTTCAAATGGATTCCATTTCCTCCATATAGAATGTTTGAATTTACAATTGCAGCCAAAGCGAGTATGCTCAAAGATTTAAAATACCCTATTACAAAAAGATACAATGACTAATAAATATAAATTATGAATGTTTTTGAAGCAATCAAGACAAGACAAAGCAATAGAAATTATTCTTCACAACCGATAGAAGAAGAAAAAGTAAAACAATGCTTAGAAGCGGCTCGTTTAGCACCATCGGCTTGCAACGCTCAAGGCTGGTCGTTTGTTGTTGTTGACCAAATTGAATTAAAAAATAAAATTGCCCAACATGGTGCAAGTTTAGGAATGAATAAATTTCTAACTCAAGCACCTATTATCATTGCGGTAATTGTCGAAAAACCTAATTTCACCTCTTGGATTGGTTCGCTTATCAAACGTAAAGATTATTCTCTAATGGATATTGGTATTGCCGTAGAACATATTACTTTACAAGCTACAGAATTAGGATTAGGAACTTGTATTATTGGCTGGTTCAACGAAAAGAAAATCAAAAAATTACTACATATTCCTAATAGGAAACATTTAGCATTACTTATTAGTATGGGGTATCCTGCTGACGAACATAGAGAAAAGATAAGAAAACCTTTTGAGGAGGTAATAAAATTCAATCGTTATTAACCCCAGACATGCGATTTTGACTCTATATTGATAAATGTAAACAGCATTAAAGTAAACGCCCATAACGAGGACCCTCCATAACTCATAAATGGTAAAGGAATGCCTATCACAGGCATTAGTCCAATTGTCATTCCAATATTTATAGCAAAATGAGCAAAAAATATACATGCTATACAATAACCATAAATTCTAACATATCCATCTTGATTGTTTTCAGACAAAATAATTATTCGAGATATTAATAACATATATAATACAACTACGTAGGCTGTACCTAAAAATCCATGCTCTTCTCCTATCGTACAAAAAATAAAATCGGTATGTTGTTCTGGTACATATTTCAATTGCGTTTGTGTTCCATTACCAAATCCTTTTCCCCAGAAACCTCCTGAACCTATTGCTATTTGTGCCTGATTTACATTATATCCTACTCCTCTTGGGTCTTCTATTTTTCCAAACAATAATTCTATACGTTCTTTTTGATGTGTTTTAAGTACTTTATTGTATAACATATCTACCGAAAAAATATAAACGGCTATGATAAAAAACACTGTTAGCATTCCCAAATGATATTTTTTCTTCTTATACATTTTAAGAAACATCAATGCAAACAAAATAGCAACAATCAACAAAACTGTCCACTGAGAAAAATAAACTAACAATACAAACAACAATATAGCAGTAAAACCAATAATAAGCAACCAAGGTGTCAAACCTTCTCTAAATAAAGCAAATATCAAAAATAAAAACGGCAAAGCAGAGCCAGTATCATTTTGCAACAAAATCAATACAATAGGAATCATTATCAATAAAGAAACACGCAACAATGAATTAGATTTTGTTAAATCACAATGTGCAGATGAAACATATTTTGCTAAAAATAAGCATGTTGCATATTTTGCAAATTCTGCTGGTTGTATGCCAAAATTGCCTATCCCTATCCACGATTTGGCTCCTGAAACTTCTGTTCCAACAAAAATAACCACTAACAATAAAATACAAAACAATATATATATATATTGTGCTATATTCCAGAAAAAACGTGTTTTTAATACATAGGCAAACAATGCTATCAAGACAGAAGAGGCTATCCATATTAATTGATAACCATAATTGGATTGTAATAAAAATTCTCCTGACTGGTTTGACGTTGAAAAAATACTCAACCAACCAGACAATACCAAAAAAAGGTAAACAACTATTAATACTACATCTGGTTTTCTATTCATTGAGAACGATAATTAATTTTTCCAAGAACACTTGCTTCAAAATCGGGACGCGAGATAGTATCTTTGAGATATTTCTCTATCATCAAACTTGCGATTGGTGCCGCCCAAGTGGCACCAAAACCTCCATTTTCTACAATAACTGATATAGCAATTTTAGGATTTTCTGCTGGAGCAAAACAAACCAACAAAGAATGGTCTTTCCCATGTGGATTTTGAGCTGTTCCTGTTTTTGCACAGACTTTCACTCCTGGAACCGATGCCCGACGTGCAGTTCCTGCCAAAACTGCATTTTCCATTCCCAAAATCACAGGTGCAAAATATTGTGGTGCAACTCCAACTTCTTTTTTTTCTGTAAATCTTTCATTTTTAATATTTTCATCTCCTATCGCTTTTACTATATGAGGTGTATAATAATAACCTCTATTGGCAATAATTGCTACTAAATTTGCCAATTGCATTGGTGTTGCCAATATTTCTCCTTGACCTATTGATATTGAAATAATTGTCGTTGCTCGCCATCTATTTTTGCCATAATATCTATCATAATAAGAGGTTTCTGGAATAAATCCTGTTAATTCATACGGCAAATCGTTTTCAAATTTTTTTCCAAATCCAAAACGTAAAACCATATCTCGCCAAATCTGATACGATTCTGAAGTATTTTTACCAACTTTTTTACTATCTAACATTGCTATCAAACCTCTGCAATACCAAGCATTACACGAATTTTGAACAGAACCTGCTATATTTAAAGGACTTGCATGACCATGACAACCTAATTTTCTATTTCCATAAGTAAATCCATAATTACATCCATAACGTGTATTATTATCCACAACGCCTGCTTGCTGGAAAATTAAAGCATTCACTAATTTAAATGTAGAACCCGGTGGATACTGTGCCATCAACGCTCTATTAAACAATGGTTTTTCTATAGAATCGTTTTGCAATCGCAAATAATTCTCACCTCTTTCACTGCCTATTAACAAAGATGGGTCATAAGTTGGACTTGTAACCAATGCCAATATTTCTCCTGTTTGTGGTTCTATTGCAACAATACTACCTCGTTTACCTTGCATTAATTTTTCTCCATATTCTTGTAAACCTTTATCTATAGAACACCACAAACTTTTTCCGCTTATTGCATTGGTATCACAAGCTCCATCTAAAAAAGAGCCTTGTTCTCTTCCTCTCGCATCTACCAATACAATATTAATTCCTTTTCTTCCTCGCAATTCTACTTCGTAAGAACGTTCTATACCACTTTTTCCTATATAATCACCCATAGCATAATAATCATCTTTTTCCATATCATTATAATTCACCTCTGCGATATATCCTAAAGAATGAGCCGCTCCGGTAGTATGATATTTTCTTACTGTGCGGGGATAGGTATAAAATCCTTTAAATCGATGTGAACGCTCCATTAAAAAAGCATGCATTTGAGGAGTTACCCGTTTCATAAAAACAGACGGAACATACGGAGAATATTTACGTGCTTTTATCAAACGTTGATTCAATGTTGCTGTATCTATTTCTAATATTTGACATAATTGCATTGTGTCAAATTCTACCACTTGACGTGGAACAACCATAATATCATAAGAAATATCGTTATCCACTAATTTTTCTCCATTACGGTCGTAAATTATTCCTCGAGGTGCGGGGGATACTATACGACGAAGTGCGTTTGCTTCCGATTTATTTTTCCATTCTTCATCTATTATTACCTGCAAAAAAAATAATCGTACTATATATATTATGGCTACACTATAAAATATACCCAAAATCCAGTATTTCCGATTTGCGTATAACTTTCGATTTGCCATAATTTTAGAAAATTAAAATTGTCTGTACATCAGCCGTTTAGAAAAACTCAATAATTCGCTTTTCTTTTCTTCTGCGATATTTACGCTATCCAATATTGATATACTATTGATATACAATTCTTCTACTAACGATAATGCTTCTTTTCCAACTTCATACTTATCGTATATCGCTTTTACATTATTAAATTTTTCTTCTTTATCGAAATGTAAACCGCTAAAGTATTTTTGCAATTGTTGATAATCTTCTTCTTGGGCTAATTCAAATGCTTTCAGAGACATATATGTTTTTTTATTATCCATTATATCTCCTCCTACTTTTTTTCCAAATTTATTTACATCAGCATATACATCTAAATAATCATCTTGTATCTGAAATGCCAATCCTATTTGAATACCATAATCATACAACAATTGTTGTTGTACTGTATCTGCCTGAGCTACAATTACACCTGCTTTAAGACAAGCGGCTAACATTACAGCAGTTTTCAAACGAATCATTTTTATATATTCGTCAATTTGAACATTTTGTTGTGTTTCAAAATCCAAATCAAGTTGCTGACCTTCACATATTTCCAACGTAGTTTGCAAAAGTAAATTTAATAGTTGCTCTTTTCCGGTTCCTTGATAAGACATCATTTGTTCAAAAGCCTTTGCAAACAAAGCATCTCCTGACAATATTGCGATATTGGTATTCCATTGTTTATATACTGTCGGTTTTCCTCTTCGCAAATCTGCCTTATCCATAATATCATCGTGAATAAGGGTAAAATTGTGCAACATTTCAAATGCAATAGCGGGGATTATTGCTTTTTGGGCATTTCCTCCAAACATTTCATTTGCCACAAGACAAAGATAAGGACGAATACGTTTTCCTCCTTGCGAAAGAATATATTCTATTGGTTGATATAAATTTGCTGGTTGCATTTGCCAATCCAAACCACTTATTGCTTCTTGTATCTGTTTGTTATAATCTTCCATACTACAAAAAAAAGGCTATTTGCAACAAACAGCCTCAACATTATGACATAATAAATGAATTTCTATTTAATAAAGTTAAATATTCTATTATTGTAAAGCAAATGTAATTGGTACTTGATATTGAACGCGAACTGCTTTTCCACGTTGTTTTCCTGGATTCCATTTAGGCATCAATTTTACAACACGAACTGCTTCTTCGTCCAAAACGGCTGCTTTTGAACGTAAAACTTTTACATTAGTAATTCTACCATCTGTTTCTACAACAAAACCAACCGTTACTCGACCTTCTATGCCTGCTTCACGTGCTCGTTGTGGATATACGATATTATCTCCCAAAAATTTGGTAAATGCTTCTTCTCCTCCAGGGAAAGATGGTAATTGTTCTACTATCACAAATATTTCTGCTTCAACAGGTTCTTCATCTTTTGTGTCTTCAATTACATATTCAACCTCTTCTACAGTTGTTTCTTCATCGGCTTCTGCATCTACTGCAAAATCATCAACAGTGATGTTATCGTCAACAACTTCAATAATTGTTGTTGCTTGTTGTGGTGGTGGAGGTGGTAATTCTTTAATTTGTTCGGTTTGAAGAACCACTTCTTCTTCAACAATAGCCGCAGGCCCACTTACAAATGTTTCTACCTTTTCTCTTGAACCAATAAATTCAAAAGACATAAGTACTGCCAATAAAGCTACCACTAAACCTATTTCTAAGAACATCGGTTTACGCCATTCTAAATCCGCTTTTTGTGACTTTTTTATTTCCATATTCTTAAATTTTGAAATATTAAAAATACTACAACTTCTATATTATTTTCTTGTTTGCAAAGATAACATTTTTTTTACTACTTTCAATCAAGTTATCACTTTTTTTTAAAAAAAAATTCAAAAAAATTGACCTTGCACAAAAACATCTTCATATAACAATAATAATCAATACTTTAATTTACAAATCATATATTATAATTTCTTAAAAATTCAATTTATTATAACATTTCCTGCAAAAGATAGCCTTTTTATTGTCTTTCATAATATCAAAAAGGCTATTTGAAACAAATAGCCTTCATGATTAACTAATCAGATTATATCAAACGAAAAACAAAATCTTCTTCTATTGCAAAGAAAATGTAATTGGCACTTGATATTGAACACGAACTGCTTTTCCACGTTGTTTCCCGGGATTCCATTTGGGCATCATTTTTATAACACGAATGGCTTCTTCGTCTAAAACAGGGTCTATGGAACGTAATACTTTTACATTAGTAATTTCTCCATCTGGTTCCACTATAAAACCAACCATTACTCTACCTTCTATGCCTGCTTCACGTGCTTGTTGAGGATAAACAATATTTTCACTCAAAAATTTGGAAAATGCTTCTTCTCCTTCAGGGAATGTAGGCAGTTGTTCGACAATCATAAACACCTCTTGATTATCTTTGAGAGAATCCGGAATTTGTTTAACAATTGTTGTAATTACATCTGTTTCAACTTTTTCTTTTGCATCAACAAAATCAAAAGACATCAATAATACAACAACGACAATAGCTAAACCTACCTGCCAAAACATCGGCTTACGACATTCTAAATTTGTTTCTTGTATTTTTTTTGTTTCCATACTTTTATGTTTTTTAAAATTATTTCATTCGCAAAGATAATATCTTTTTTTATTATTTCCAATAAAAATATGATTTTTTTAAAAAAAGATTTATTACGAAAAAAAAATAAAATAATAAAGTATTTGTATTCAACATTTTATCATAACAATCAAATATTATGAATAACTTTAAAAGCACAATTTTCTACACATTTTCCGCAAGCGACATTCTTATTCTCGTATTTCATAATATCAAAAAGGCTATTTGAAACAAATAGCCTTCATGATTAACTAATCAGATTATATCAAACGAAATTAAAATTTACTATTATTGTAAAGTAAAATCGATAGGCACTTGATATTTTACGCGAACTGCTTTTCCTTGTTGTTTTCCTGGATTCCATTTGGGCATCATTTTCACAACACGAACTGCTTCTTCGTCTAAAACAAGTGCTTTGGAACGTACAACTTCTACATTAGTGATTCTTCCATCTGGTTCTACAACAAAGCCGACAACAACTCTTCCATAAATCCCCACTTCTATTGCACGTTGAGGATAAACCAAATTTTCTCCCAAAAATTTGAAAAATGCGTCATCATCTCCTGGGAAAGAAGGCATTTGTTCAACTATATAATGCACTTCTATTTCATCAGAAACATCTGCTTTTGTATCCTCAATGTCATAATATTCCACTTCATCAATAGCGGTTGTCTCGTCTATATCGGCATTTATTTCAAGAATATCATCTATCATAGACTTATTATCAGTAATATCGAACATTGTTGTTGCTTGAGGAGGTGGTGGCAATTCTTTTTGGTGTGTTGTTTGAATTATTAACACATCATCAATAATAGAACTTGATTCTATTACAAATGTTTGGACTTTTTCTCTTGAACCAATAAATTCAAAAGACATTAACACTACAAACAAGGCGATAACTAAACCAATTTCTAAAAATATCGGTTTCCGCCATTCTAAATCCGTTCTTTTTGATTTCTTCGTTTCCATATTCTTAAGTTTTTAAAATTATTTCTTGCTCACAAAAATAACATTTTTTTTTATTATTTCCAACAAAAATATGATTTTTTTTAGAAAAAAATTTATTACGAAAAAATCAAAATAATAAAATATTGATATTCAATATTTTATTATAACAATTAAATATTATGAATAACTTTAAAAGCACAATTTTCTACACATTTTCCGCAAGCGATACACTTATTTTCGTCAATAATTGCCAAATTATCTTTTACAGCAATAGCATCATATTCACAAACTTTTGTACATTTGGTACAAGCGATACATGCGGCAGTACAATTTTTTCGAGCCTCTGCCCCTTTTTCTTTGTTAGCACAAGCGACCCAAACGACACCATTTTCTTTTTGTTCTATTGACACCAATAAACGACGTGGACAAGTTTTTACGCAAGCTTCACACAATACACATTTATTATAATCTACCGTAGGCAATCCTGTTATTTTGTCTATAGACAATGCTCCAAATTTACAGACAGCGACACAATCTCCACAACCCAAACAACCATAAACACATTTATTCTCTCCTGCAGATATTGTATTTGCAAAAGCACAACTTTTTATAGAATCGTAATGTGCTTGCACTTGTGCATTTTCGCAAGAGCCATTACAACGTAAAACTAACATTTTTTTTATAGTTTGTTCAGTTTCTGTACCAAACAATTTTGATATTGCTTCATTAACAGAGGCACCTCCAGCAGGGCACATTTTACCATTTAGACCTCCTGCTTTTACTATCGCTTCTGCAAAATTGCGACACCCAGCAAATCCACAACCACCACAATTGGCTCCCGGCAATAAATCTGCGACATTGCCTATCATTGGGTCTTCATAAACTTTAAACTTTTGAGACACAAAATACAACAACAATGCGGCTACAATTCCTATCGCCGACAATACCCAAACGGACAATAAAATAATATTATTCATTACCATAGATTGACATTCTTATATTTAACATAATTTTATCGATGCAAAGATAACATTTTTTTTTGAGATATTACTAAAAAAGATTTAAAAAGCAACTCCAACTTTAAAACCTGCCGTAAAAACAATATTCGATTTGGTATTAAAAGTGATAAAACCATGATGATAATTGCTTTTTTGCGGATTACCAATTCCTCCACCTCCTCCTAAAAAAATATTCAACACAAACCAATTGAAAACAAATTGATAACCACCTACTGCCATTATTGCCATTTTGTCCACACGATAACGTTGTAACATATCTTTATTGTAATATGAATATGAAGAAAATGCAATTTCTGGCTTTACATACCAACCTTCCAAACCATTTTGTCCTGACATTGGAAAAATAAATTTGTACGCCAAACGCCCCAAAGCTCCCAATGGCGAACTTTTTTTAAGAATATCAAATGCTGGTCCTATTGCACCTATAGTAACTTCAAGACTTTGATTTCTAACAATTTGTCTTTCGTATGTTAATTTCAACGAACCACTAAATATTGATAAAATCGTAACTTTTAAATTGTTTTTTCTTATTTCATCATTAACGTCATTGTTTAGCTCATTTGCAGAAATCGGCAAAGAAATAAGAATTGCTAAAATAAATATTAAATGCGTTTTCATATAAAATTCCAAAAGACAAAGGTAACATTTTTTTGTATATCATAGTCAAAATCGAAAAAGATATTTTCAAAAAAAACAAATCTTTCAGAAGTTAAATTTGTATGCTTGATTTCAAAAAAATCAGTTGCGAAAAATGCAAAAAAATCTCCCAAACAAGTAGGATAGTTTACGAAATTATTGTGTTCAAATATAAAGAATTATCCATTTTTTTATTTTTAATAATATGATTATCAATCATTTATTTATTTTTTATAATTTTTTTTATAATTTATGTGTTTGATATTCAAAATAATTATATCTTTGCAAACCAAACTTCCTTAAAATAAAGAAGTAAAAAAACAGACTTCAATAAACGAAAATAGGATATTTGGATATAAATTTTAATTAACAAATTAAAGTAATTGAGATATGACAAAAGCAGATTTAGTAGCAGAAATTGCTAACAAAACAGGAGTAGACAAAGCAGCTGTACAAGTTGTAGTTGAATCATTCATGAGCACAGTAAAAGGTGCTTTATTAAAAAAAGAAAATGTTTATTTAAGAGGTTTTGGTAGTTTCATCATTAAAGAAAGAGCTCAAAAAACTGGTAGAAATATTTCTAAAGGAACAAGCCTTGTAATACCAGCACACAAAATTCCTTCTTTCAAACCAGCAAAATCGTTTTCAACTGTTGTTAAAGCAAAAGTTAAATAATTAAAACAATTAAGATATGCCAAGCGGTAAAAAAAGAAAAAGACATAAAATGTCTACCCATAAACGTAAAAAACGTTTACGTAAAGACAGACACAAAAAGAAATAATCTTATTTTCATCATATAATAATATTATTCATTTTTTCTGTTTTTAAACAATCAACTAAATCACATATTCCCCAATATTTGTGAATGTGTGGTTTAGTTTTTTTTTATTTTTAGTAACCCAATTCTTGTTGTAACCACAATAAGAATATAATAAATAACAACATTGAGCAAAGAATTATTTATTGATTCGTCTAATAATGATACCCGAATAGCATTATTGGAAAATAAAACCTTAGTTGAATTACACCGAGAAAAAACTTCGGACAATTTCAAGGTTGGAGATATTTATTTAGGTAAAGTAAAAAGAATTATCTCTGGATTGAATGCAGCATTTATTGATATAGGGCATGAAAAAGATGCTTTTTTACATTACTTAGATTTAGGACCAAATATACTAACATTCCAAAGATATACCCGAGATTGTTTATTAGGAAACATAAAAAGTCCTTCACTATCAGATATAAAAAAAGAGGAACCAATTCCCAAAACAGGAAAAATAAAAGATATATTATCTGTTGGAGACCTCATTATGGTACAAATAGCCAAAGAAGCAATTTCTACTAAAGGACCTCGTCTATCAAGCGAAATAGCCTTAGCCGGAAGATATTGTGTTTTAGTACCATTTTCTGATAAAGTAATGGTATCTCAAAAAATAACCTCTAACGAAAATCGTAATCGACTACGTAAAATAGTACAAAGCGTTAAACCTAAAAATGTTGGCATTATCATACGTACCGTTGCAAAAGACCAAAGCATTGATATATTACACAATGATATGCGTTCACTAATTAGTCGTTGGGAAAAAGTTGTCCAAAATATCAATGGCAACAGATTTCCAAAACTACTTGTTAGCGAACTTAATAAAACTTCAACATTGCTCAGAGATATGCTCAATGATACTTTTGATGCTATTTATGTAAATGCTAATTATTATACAGATGTAAAAAACTATATTCAAACTATAGCCCCAGCACAAACAGATATTATAAAACTTCACAAAAGTGCAACCCCTATTTTTGAATACTATGGTATTGATAAACAAATAAAAGGTTCTTTTGGAAAAAGCATATCTATACGCGGAGGAATTTATCTTATTATAGAACAAACTGAAGCCTTACACGTAATTGATGTTAATAGTGGGCATCGTGTAAACCCAAATAAAACACAAGAAATCAACGCTTTAGAAGTAAACATTCAGGCAGCAAAAGAAATTGCACGTCAATTGCGATTGAGAGATATGGGTGGTATCATCATCATCGATTTTATTGATATGCACGTTGCAGAACATCGCAAAGAACTATATAAATATATGACAGAAGTGATGAGTGCCGACAAAGCCAGACATACTATCTTACCACCTAACAAATTTGGATTAATACAAATTACCCGCCAAAGAGTTCGCCCTGAAATAAGTATTGATGTAAGAGAATGTTGTCCATCTTGCAATGGTTCTGGATTGGTGCGTCCGCCAGTACTTATTGTTGACGATATAGAAAACAATCTACAAATGATGATAGAACATCAAAAAGAACGCAATCTTACTTTACTTGTTCATCCATTTTTACATGCATTTCTTAATAAAGGATTTTGGAACAAACGCAGACAATGGATATTTAAATATAAATGTAGATTAAAAATTGTTCCAAAAACCAATTTCCAATTATTAGAATATCGTTTTTTCAATAAAAATGTAGGCGAAATCAATTTCTGGGCACCAGAAACCAAACACTATCACGATAATGATGAATAAATATGAAAAATTATAAACAATTTTTTTTCTTATTTTTATTTTGTATCTTATTTATATTTAATGGATTAGGGCAACAAATCGCTTTGTTGAAATACCGAGGAGGTGGCGATTGGTATGCCAACCCTACCTCTTTACCAAATTTGATACAATTTTGCAACAAAGAATTGAAAATGAACCTCAATCCTATTCCTGCAACTATTGAGGTCGGTAGTAAAAATATTTTCAACTATCCATTTGTCCACATGACAGGACATGGTAACGTGGTATTTTCTGATGATGAAGTTCAAAATTTACGTCAATATCTGCTTTCGGGTGGTTTTTTACATATTGATGACAATTATGGCATGAATATTGCTATCCGTAGAGAAATGAAAAAAGTATTTCCTGAATTAGAATTTATTGAACTTCCTAACAATCATCCTATTTATCATCAAAAATATAATTTTCCAAACGGATTGCCCAAAATTCACGAACACGATGCCAAACCATCACAAGGTTTTGGACTCATTTACGAAGGGAGATTAATATGTTTTTATACTTACGAATGCGACCTCGGAGATGGTTGGGAAGATGCATCTGTTCATCACGATGACGAAAACACACGCATGAAAGCATTGCACATGGGTGCCAATATAATAGAATACGTCTTTACTAAATAGAAAATGGATAAAACACGCATAGACAAATGGTTGTGGATGGTTCGACTTTTTAAAACTCGTACTATAGCTAGTGATGCTTGCAATGCTGGAAAAGTTAAAATTAACGACAACAACGCAAAACCTTCTAAAGAAATTCAAATTGGACAACATATTCAAGTAAGATTAGGACAATTGCAGAAACAAATTGTTGTCGTTGATATTCCCAAAAATAGGATTCCCGCTAAACTTGTTCCCGATTTTTATCAAGATATAACTCCTATTGAAGAATATGAACGCATAAAAATGCTACACAGCCGATTTGAATTTAGAGAAAACGGATTAGGTCGTCCAACCAAAAGAGATAGACGACAATTGGATTATCTCAAAGACTTTCTTGCTGTTGAAGAAGATTGGGACGATGAAGAAATTGATTAAAATACTGATAAAAATTATATATGAGTAAAGTAATATGGATTACAGGAGCATCTTCTGGTATAGGCAAAGCCACAGCATTGGAATTTGCTAAAAGAAAATATCGATTGATACTCACCGCTTTAGAAGAAGACCTTTTGAACGATGTAAAAAAAGAAGCAATAAAATTAGGTGCTGAAAATATTGCATTGCTTCCTTTTGATTTATCAAATATCACAGAAATTGAACATTTGGCAGAACAAGCATGGAATCAATTTGGTAAAATTGACATCATGTACAACAATGCTGGTATCAGTCAACGAGGGACAACAATAGAAACCGACATCAAAGTAATAAATAAGGTTATGAATGTCAATTATTTTGCTCCTGTTCATATTGTCAAATACATTCTTCCTAAAATGGTAGAACAAGGAGGTGGACAATTGGCAGTAACAACAAGTATTGCTGGAAAATTTGGATTTCCGCTACGATGTGCCTACTGTTCGTCAAAACATGCTTTGTACGGATTTTTTGAGACTATTGCAGCAGAAAATTATAAAGATAATATTAAGGTAACCTTTATTTGTCCGGGAAGAGTTCAAACCAATATATCTATCTACGCATTGGAAAAAGATGGCAAACAACATGGAAAAATGGACAATGGGCAAGCCTCTGGTATTTCCGCGGAAAAAGCAGGACAACAAATTGCCAAAGCCATTGAAAACGGCAAACGAGAAGTTTTTATTGGTGGTAAAGAATTGATTATGGCTTACTTAAAACGATTTTTCCCTGCATTAACCGCAAAAATAGCACGTTCTATTTCAAGTATGTAATATTGCGTTGAACTTATACATACATTTTAACAATAAATCATTACTTATCAAATTTTCTAATGAAAAAATCGAACCTATTAATGTATAATTTCAAGCATAATCTTTCCTATGCAATAAACCATTACATTGGCATTGAATTATGGTTGATAATTACATTTTTGGGAATTAGAATCTTTGAAACTATCTTATTAAACAATTCTTTCAACATTCCTTTTAATATCAATATATTACTAAATATAAAAGGTTTTTGGAATGATATTGTTTATTTTGGAAAAATCACCTTTTTTATTTTTCCATTTTTCTTTGCCTTTTATTTTTATTTTCCCAAGGCGACAAATATCTCTTTACGAATTATTACAACATTGTATATTCTAATATCTTGCTCTCTAGTAACATTTTTCTCCATTGCAGAAATACCTTTAGATAAAGTTATATTTCAATACTCACTTCCAGAGATTATAGAAATAATGTCTGCATCACAAAAAGGAAAATTATGGAATTATATAATAATCATAGGTTTACCTATAGTTTTTTTTATAATTTCTAAAAAACAAATATGTAAACATATCGTAATAAATACGATATTATTTTTAACACTCCTATCTTTTTCGTTTGCTACAACAATTACATTTGATAGAGCAACAAATTTACAATCTTATTATATTCAAAAAAATAAAATTGTTTATTTTATAGAAAGTATTTCCTTTACTACTAAAAAATATTCTATTGACAAAATAAGTTTAACAAATTACATTTCTACCTTTCAAGACAAATTTCCCAACAATATTTTTATAAATCCTTCATATCCTTTTTTACACAAAGAAACAAGTCCTGACGTACTTTCTACATATTTTAATTTACAAAAAGAGAAACCTAATTTTGTTTTTATTATCGTTGAAGGATTAGGACGTGAATTTAGCGGAAACAATAGCCGACTTCCTTCTGCAACACCATTTCTTGATTCATTATCTATTCAAGGGCTATCATGGAACAATTGCTTTTCTACTTCACAAAGAACAATTTGTGCTTTGCCATCTATTTTTGGTTCTTTACCATTTGGAAAAACTGGATTTATGAATTATAAAGAAAGTGCTCCTCAATTTCATTCTTTGTTAACAATTTTACACGACAACAACTATCATTCAACATTTGCATACGGAGGCTGGTTATGTTTTGATAATATGTGTCATTTTTTAAAATTAAACAATATTGACAACTTGATTGAACTTTCTTCTTTTGATTCTCTTGCTCCTCAAAACACATGGGGAATTTACGATGATTTTCTCTTTGAAAAAACTATCAATTCTATAAATTTCAATTTAAATCCTCGTATTGATGTCTATCTAACCCTTACCACTCACGACCCATTCGAATATCCTGACGAAAAAAAATATGTTAATCAATACAAAAAATTATTAAATCGCCACCCCGAACATCCTTATATTAACGAAGGAAATATTAGGAAAATAGCATCTTTTCTATATCTTGATAATAGTATAAAAAAACTTTTTAATCTATATAAAAACAAACCAAACTTTGATAATACTATTTTCGTAATTACAGGCGACCATAATTTCAATATGCAACTTGACCCACTCGTTTTAAACAATGTTCCTTTAATTATATGGTCACCTATGCTAAAAAAAGCAAAACAATTTGATGGAATTGTTTCTCATCGAGACATCACTCCATCATTTTTGGCTTTATTAAGAAACAATTATCTATGCAAAACGCCTAAAAATGTTTCGTGGATTAATCAAGGATTAAATACCGATTCTATTTTTGGAAGCCAAACCTTTAATCCGATTATGGACATAGGAAGAGATTTAAATTGTTGTATTTACAAAAATATTCTTTTGTGGAACAATCAAGTTTATGCTATCAACTACTCAAACAAAAGATTATCGGCATCTTCTATAAAAGACACATCATTCATATCCAAATTTTTCAACGCCTATAAAAATCTTGACTTGTATATTATGGAAAACAATGCGTTAGTTGAAAATTGGCAATATGAAAACCGAAACAATAAAAAAACAATTTTTTCTGTGAATACAAAATCAGAACAAATCTCATTCTTAAAAAAATTATCGAATAATACAACAAATATTAAAGACACAATATGTTTCAACAATAATAAATTTCCTTGTACTTTTGTACAATACACAATAACTGGTCTTGAAAAAGTATTGCTTCTTGAACTTGATTTTAATAATTTTATTCCTTTAAAGAATGATTCTTCTTGTACAATCTCTTTTGTTACAGAAATCAGAAGAGATAACAAAAATATATACTGGAGCGAAGAGCTTATTAATGTAAATAAACAAGGTTTTAGAATCTTCGACAAATGGCAAAATTTCCATACAATGGTAAATATTAAGCCTGAAACATTCCATATTCAAAAAGATGATGAAATTATATTTTATCTTTGGAACAGAAACAAATGTAAATTCTACATTTCCAATCCTCATATAAACTTATCAGCAATTTTTGATGAAAAGTAATTTTGTCTTAATTTAATGATTAACAAGAATATAAAAACACATCAACATTCTACAAAATCTATTTTTCATAAATTTACAACAAAAATATCCTACTCTATTTCTCATAAATAATATTATGTTGAATATTTGCAAAAAAAATGTTATCTTTGCAAACAAATTCTTATAAAAAAAATAAATTATTGTATATGAAATTATTGGATGGAAAAGTTGCACTAATTACAGGAGCATCTCGAGGAATTGGAAAAGAAATTGCTATTGTTTTTGCTCAACATGGAGCCAATATTGCATTCACAGATTTACGTGAAGATGAAAATGCCAAAGCAACAAAAGAAACACTGTTGTCATTGGGTGTAAAAGCAGAATTTTATCCATCTGATGCATCATCATTTGAATCTTCACAAGAAACTGTAAATAAAATCGTTTCAGATTTTGAACGTATAGATATATTGGTTAACAATGCTGGTATCACTCGCGACAATTTATTATTAAGAATGAGCGAAGAAGATTTCGACCTTGTAATGAAAGTAAATCTTAAATCGGTTTTCAATCTTGTAAAAGCCGTTCAACCAATAATGCTAAAACAACGAAAAGGTTCTATCATCAATATGAGTTCTGTTGTTGGATTACAAGGTAATGCAGGTCAAGCCAATTATTCAGCGTCAAAAGCAGGAATGTTAGGATTTACCAAATCCATAGCAAGAGAATTAGGTTCTCGTAATATTAGATGCAATGCCATTGCACCAGGATTTATTGAAACAGAAATGACAAAAACTTTAAAAGAAGATGTTAGAACTGCTTGGGTTCAATCAATTCCATTACGCAGAGCCGGTTCTGCAAAGGATGTCGCAGATACTGCTGTATATTTGGCAAGCGAACTTTCATCGTATATAACAGGACAAGTCATCAGTTGTGATGGTGGAATTCACATGTAAAATATTATGAATAAATCACTTATTCGTATCTGTTTAAAATGGGGATTGATTGCTGGCATTGTTAGCATTGCAATTGATATTATTATGCGTTATGTACTTACCGAAGAAAATTCAATTATTCGTAATCTACTCGGTATTATAACATTAATAATTATTATTGTATGTATTTTCAAGGCTATCAAAGAATATAAAACCAAACGAGATTTCAATCTCCCATTTTTATTTTTACAGGGGTTTGGTGCTGGATTTTGGACAACTTTCTGTTATTGTTGCATTTTCACTCTACACTTAATAATTTTATCTCAATGCATTGACAAAAATTTTTTCGATAAATACAAACAAAAACAAATAGCAACAATTTCAGAAAGTAATTTATCGGAAAATGACAAATCAGCGAAAATAAAAAAGATAGAAGATATTGATAATGTAATACTTATAGGAAGCAACTTTATACAAAGTTTTATATTTCCGCTTATGGCAACTTTATTTATTACTGTTTTTATGAAACAATCAATACCTTCAAAAGAAGAAATTAAAAACAATAAAAAAGACGAATAATGGATATTTCAATTGTAGTACCTTTGTTAAATGAAGCAGAATCATTGCCAGAATTAACGGCATGGATAGAACGTGTTATGCACGAACATCAATATGAATACGAAATTGTATTTATTGATGATGGTTCTACAGATAATTCTTGGCAAGTAATAACCGATTTACAATCTAAAAATCAAAATGTTAAAGGTATCCGATTTCGCAGAAATTATGGAAAATCGGCTGCTCTCAATGTTGGATTTGAACATGTTCAAGGGAATGTAGTCATTACTATGGACGCAGATTTACAAGATAGTCCAGAAGAAATTCCAGACTTATACAAAATGATTACCGAAGAAAATTATGATTTGGTATCTGGCTGGAAAAAAGTGCGTTATGATTCTAAATTAGCCAAAAATATTCCATCAAAATTTTTCAATTGGACAACACGACGTATTTCTAAAATTAATTTACATGATTTCAACTGCGGATTGAAAGCATATAAAAAAGATGTTGTCAAAACAATTGAAGTTTATGGAGAAATGCACAGATATATTCCTGTTATTGCCAAATGGGCAGGATTTAACAAAATCGGAGAAAAAGTGGTTCAACATCAAAAGCGTAAATTTGGCGTTACAAAATTTGGTTGGGATAGATTTATCAACGGATATTTAGACCTTATCTCCATTACTTTTGTATCTCGGTTCAGCAAAAAACCTATGCACTTTTTTGGTTTGTGGGGGTCAATTGCTTTTCTCATTGGATTTATTATTACAATAGTATTAATAATAGAAAAATTGGTAAATTTGTACAATCATATTGACATTTATCGACAAATTACCGACCAACCCCTATTTTATCTTGCATTATTGGCGATGATTATGGGGCTTATGCTTTTCCTTGCTGGTTTTTTGGGAGAACTTATTTCAAGAAATTCTCCCGATAGAAACAAATATATCATTCGAGAAAAAACACCATCTTTATAATGAAAAAACAGAAAATTATTATTTTAGGAAGTGCTTATCCTCTTCGAGGAGGTGGAATATCCACATTCAACGAACGTTTGGCAAAAGCATATATGGACAACGGATACGATGTTACTATTATTACTTTTAGTTTGCAATATCCATCTTTGCTTTTTCCGGGCAAAACACAACTTTCTGATGAAGAACCTCCTAAAAATTTAAACATCAAAGTAATGGTAAATTCCATCAATCCATTCAATTGGTGGAAAACTGGACAATATATCAAAAAATTGAAAGCAGATATGGTTATTGTCCGTTATTGGATTCCTTTTATGAGTCCTTGTCTTGGTACTATTTCTCGAATTATTCGCAAAAATAAAATCACCAAAGTAATTGCTATTACCGATAATATTATTCCTCACGAAAAAAGACCATTTGACAAAATACTTTCTCGCTATTTTACCAAAAGTGTTGATGCTTTTGTTACTATGTCGCAAAGTGTATTAAACGATTTAAAATTATTTAATACTCAAAAACCATCTATTTATACACTTCACCCTCTATACGATAATTTTGGACAAGTGTACGAAAGAGATTTTGCAATAGAAAAATTAAATTTAGATAAAAATCACCAATATATTCTCTTTTTTGGTTTTATTAGAGATTACAAAGGGTTAGACCTCCTTTTGGAAGCAATGGCAAATGAAAAAATCAAACAATTGCCAATAAAATTGCTTGTGGCTGGTGAATTTTATGCCAAAGAAGAACAATATTTACAACAAATCAAAGACTTACATTTAGAAGAAGACATTGTTTTGCGAACTTCTTTTATTCCCAACTCAGAAGTAGCACTTTATTTTAGTGCCGCCTCTTTGATTGCTCAACCTTACAAAAGTGCAACTCAAAGCGGTGTTACTCAAGTAGCCTATCACTTTGAAAAACCAATTGTTACAACAAATGTTGGAGGATTGGCAGAAATTGTCCCTGATGGAAAAGTTGGTTATATTGTTAAACCCAATAGCGATGAAATCGCCGATGCCATCTATCGTTTTTTTATTAATAACGAATATACTTCTTTCCACAATGCAATGAAAGAAGAAAAGAAAAAATTTAGTTGGGATACAATGATAAATGCTATCAATCAAGTAAAAGATAAAATATTATAAACCAACACCCCCCAAAAAAACAATATGGCAAAAATTTTAATAATTGATGATGAAGCGGTTATAAGAAAAACGCTTCGAGAAATATTAGAATACGAAAATTATTCTATAGAAGAAGCAGGCGATGCAAGAAAAGCATTGGAAATTCTGCAAAAAGACGATAATTTCAACGCCATTTTGTGCGACATAAAAATGCAAGGCATGAGTGGTATCGATTTTTTAGAAGCGTTCTCCAAACGTGACAGTATTCCTGTAATTATCATGACTGGACATGGTGATGTGGATACCGCTGTTGACGCACTAAAAAAAGGTGCTTACGATTTTATACAAAAACCATTAGACCTCAATAGATTACTTACATCTGTAAGAAACGCTATCGAAAAAGATAATCTGGTTACAACAACAAAAATCCTCAAAAAGAAAATCAGCAAACAATACGAAATCATTGGAGAATCAAAAGCAATTGTCGAGACAAAAATGATGATAGAAAAAGTGGCACCTTCAAATACTCGTGTACTTATCACTGGGGAAAATGGAACGGGAAAAGAATTGGTCGCTCATTGGTTACACGAAAAAAGCCATAGAGCAAACAATCCTTTTATCGAAGTTAATTGTGCTGCTATCCCTTCTGAATTAGTTGAAAGTGAACTTTTTGGTCATGAAAAAGGGTCTTTTACATCTGCTATAAAACAAAAAAAAGGCAATTTTGAATTAGCTGACAAAGGAACTTTATTTTTAGACGAAATTGGCGATATGACACTATCGGCACAAACTAAAATATTGCGTGCATTGCAAGAAGGAAAAATCACTCGCGTTGGCGGAGAAAAAGAAATCTCTGTTGATGTGCGAGTTATTGCCGCTACCAATAAATATCTTCCAAATGAAATCAAAAACAACAATTTTCGAGAAGACCTTTATCATCGTTTGAGTGTTATTATTATCAACGTACCACCTTTAAGAGAACGTACTGAAGATATTCCTTTGTTAATCAATTATTTTATGAGTCAAATATGTGAAAACGAAGGTATTCCTATGTTAGAATTCAAAAAAAATACCATCAAAGAATTACAATCTCTGCCTTGGAGAGGAAATATTCGTGAATTGAGAAATGTGGTTGAACGTTTGGCTATTTTATGTGATAAAGTAGTCACTATTGATGATGTAAAAAAATATGTTTCAATATCTTATAAATAATTTCAAATGAATTTTCGATTTTTATTTTACTTAGTATTTTCTTGTGCTATCACAAATATTTCTGCACAAACTTATCCTGATTTCAACGATGAATGTACAACCATCACTATGGGAAAAAACGCCACTGATGATGGTTCTGTTCGCACTTCCCATACCGACGATAGCCATCGTTCAAGAACAAATTTAACATTAGTACCTGCACAAAATCATAAACAAGGAGAAACCATTACAATGTACAAACGTTTATGGTGCAACACAACAAAAATGCCTTCTTATCGTAATGATAGTATTGGCACAATTCCACAAGTGGCTCATACTTATGCTTTTGTAAATACTGCATATCCTTGTATGAACGAAAAACAAGTCGGCATTGGAGAATCTACTATTGGAGGTAGAAAAGAATTACAATCCGACAACGGACTTATTGATTGTCAACGTCTTTGCACGCTTATGTTACAAAGAGCAGCCAACGCAAGAGAGGCTATCAATATTGCAGGAAAATTACTCAAAGAATATGGCTGGATTGATGCTGGAGAATGTTTGACTATTGCCGATAAGAACGAAGTTTGGCATTTAGAAATTTATGGTCCTGGAAAAGGAAAAAAAGGAGCAGTATGGGCGGCTCAACGTGTTCCTGATGACCATATCGCCGTAAATGCAAACGCAAGTACTATCAAAGAAATTAATATCAACGATACCGCTAATTTTTTAGTTTCTGACAATATTTTTTCTTTAGCAAAAGAATACGGCTGGTGGAAAGATGGTGAACCTTTTGTTTTCTGCTATGTTTACGCCCCTGAAAGCAGAACTATGCTTGCTTGCAGAAGAAGAGAATGGAGAGTTTACAATCTTTTAGCACCTTCACTCAATTTAGACCCCAATGCCGAAAACTATCCTTTCTCTGTTAAACCAGATAAACCCGTATCTTTAGAATCCATGATGAATGTTTTTAAAGATTATTACGAAGGTACGCCTTACGATATGAGAAAAAATATCACTGTGGCTAACGATAGTGGAAAAAACGTTATTTCTCCTTTGGCAAATCCTTTTATGGGAGTTGACGAACTCAAATTGCATAAAATCAATGGTGGATGGCATCAATATGGGGAAAGGGCTATCGCTGTACGATTTACAGTTTACGCCACTATTATACAATGCAGAAATTGGCTTCCTGATGAAATCGGTGGACTTGTTTGGTTTGCTTTAGACAACGTAGCCTCTTCGGTATATGTTCCAATATATGCGTCTGTTTCTGACGGACCTGCTCCTTACAAAAATTGCGGACGAAAAACTGGATTTAGTCGCGAGGCGGCTTGGTGGGCTTTCAATCGAGTGGGTACGCTCGCCGCTCAACGTTGGGGGGATATGAGGAAAAATGTTGAAAATACTTGGAAACCTTTCCAAAAACAATTAATTGATAACCAAAAAAATATAGAAAATCAGGCTTTAAGTATTTACAACGAAAAGAAAACTGCAAAAACTATAGATTTTCTTACCAAATATACTATTGAACAAGCAAATATCGCTTTGAAATTAGCGTGGGATTTAGGTGATGAAATTTGGACCCAATACGATGAAAAATGGTAATTTATTTATCTGAATAAATAATAGGGGGTGCATAAAGTATGCACCCTATTTTTATAAATACTATCGAAAGTAATTATACTTTTTTGCGTATTACAAATGCTTATTCTCAACGTAGGCGGATTGCAAATCTGCCTGAACACGTTTTCAGGTTTCTTCGACAGGCTCAGACACCGAGAGAAAACACAAAAGCAATGATGTTTGGGGAAAATTATTTGAAAGAAATATTTGGAATTGCCGCAATTAATTCTTTAGTATAAGGCGATTGCGGATGAGCATACAAATCATCTGCAGTATTAATTTCTTGAATTTCACCACTTTTCATCACCATAACCCGATGAGCCATAAATTTCACAACAGATAAATCGTGAGAGATAAAAATATATGTTAAATTGAGTTCTTGTTTCAATTTATTTAACAAATTTAAAACTTGAGCTTGCACCGAAACATCTAAAGCAGAAACCGATTCATCACAAATAAGAAATTTCGGTTGCAAAGCCAACGCTCTTGCAATACAAATTCTTTGCCGTTGTCCTCCAGAAAATTCGTGAGGATAAGCATAAAAATGTTTAGGCAATAAATTCACTTTGTCTAATAAATCCAATACCATTTCTTTTCTTTGAGCATCGTTGACACCAATATTATGCAATCGCATAGGTTCAACAATAGCATTACCAACAGTATATCTCGGATTGAGCGAAGAATAAGGGTCTTGAAAAATAATCTGAATTTCTTTTCTCAAAGCCCGCATTTTGTCAGGAGCAAGCGAACAAATATCTGTATTTTTGTAAAATATGCTACCAGAAGTAGGTTCTATCAAACGCAATAACAATCGTCCTAAAGTGGTTTTTCCACAACCCGACTCCCCTACTAAACCCAAAGTTTCACCTTGGTAAACATCAAAACTTACCCCACGAACTGCCTCAAAATAAGATTGTTTTGCAAATAATTTTTTAGGTAATGGATATTTTTTACACAAATTGTTTACCCTCATAATAGGAGGATTTGCCAATATTTTCTTTATTTCTTCATCATAAGCATCTTTGTCAATGATATGAATATCAACATTTTGCTTATCGTCTTTTAGTTGTAAAAAATCGGCAACCGTTGGCAATTGTTTCAATCGATATTTTGTAGGCACCCTACAAGCCAACAAACCTTTTGTATATACATGTTGTGGCTGTTCAAATAAATCTCGTGCATTTCCAGTTTCTACCAAATTGCCTTTATACATAACAAGCACATTTTGAGCAATTTGAGCAACAACCCCCAAATCATGTGTTATAAAAATAATGCTCATATTGTGTTTCTGTTGCAAAGATTTCATTAATTCAATAATCGTTTTTTGCACAGTAACATCTAATGCTGTTGTAGGTTCATCTGCAATAAGAATATCTGGATTGCAAGCCATAGCCATGGCAATCATCACCCTTTGTTTTTGACCTCCAGAAATTTGGTGGGGATAAGCACGAAATGCTTTTTGAACATCAGGAAGTAAAACTTCTTCAAATAATTCTAATGTTCTTTTTTTGGCTTCTGATTTGTTCATTTTTTTATGCAATTGCAAAATCTCCATAAGTTGAGCGCCACAACGCATAGAAGGATTTAATGAAGTCATCGGCTCTTGGAAAATCATAGCAATGTTATTTCCTCGAAAATGCCTTATTTGCTTTTCTTTCAATGCTAATAAATTGATAGTTTTCCCTTGATGATGAAATAAAATTTCCCCTTTATATTGAACTTTTTTTTCAGAAAACAAACGCATAATAGACAACATAGAGACCGATTTACCAGACCCCGACTCGCCCACAACCCCCAAAGATTCTCCCTTGTACAAAGTAAACGACAAATTTTCAACAGCAGTAAAACGCTGTTTTTTATTTATAAATGTAATACTCAAATCTTTAACTGTTAATATGGGTTGTTTGTCCATTGTCGTATTATTAAGTTGCAAAGATAGCACTTTTTATAATTTTTACTGCATTTTCATTCCAAATAAAACAGTTGTTTTGGGTTAATTTTTGTCAAAAATCGATTAAAATAATTGTATAGTATTGATTATTAGAGAAATTATTTTTTTTATAAAAATGGCGATAGTAAACATTTTTTTTATACTTTTGCATCGGAGAGATGGCAGAGTGGTCGATTGCGGCGGTCTTGAAAACCGTTGAGTGTAACAGCTCCGGGGGTTCGAATCCCTCTCTCTCCGCAGTATTCTTAGTTTTTTAGGTTGGTATGTGCCCAATAAGCAATCCTTGTTGGGTACTTTTTTTATCTTTTCTTACAAAAACAAACTACCTATTTGAAAAACAGCAAATGCAACTATCCAAGCCAAAAAAATCGTATAAACAATAGTGAAAATCATCCATTTGTATCCAATTTCTTTCCAAATAGCGGTAATGGTTGCAATACAAGGGAAATACAACAAAATAAACAAAAGAAAACTATATGCGGTTAATGGAGTAATAGGCTTATCATCAACAGTTTTCACATTTTGCAAGGCTTTTTGTAAAGATAAATTTTCTTCATCAATAGGTTCATCATTCATATAAAGAATGCCTAATGAGGAAACAACAATTTCTTTTGCTGCCAATCCTGTCAACAAACTAACTCCCATTTTCCAATCAAATCCCAAAGGTTTTATAACTGGTTCTACAATATGCCCAATTTGTTCAATATAAGATTGTTTTGTTAAATTATCTGTATTTTTATCATGACGAGGGAAATAAGTCAATCCCCAAATAATAAGAGAAGCCAACAAAATAATAGTTCCCATTTTTTTAAGATACATAGATGTTCGTGACCATATATGAATAAGCGTATTTCTCAAAGTCGGAATACGATATGGAGGCAATTCCATAACAAAATGCCCAAAAGTCTTTTTGAAAATAGTTTTACTCATCAAAGAAGAAGTAAGCATTGCCACTAAAATACCCACAAGATAAAGACTCATAAGCACTAAACCTTGATAACTATCGAAAAACGCCGAAACAAACAAAGTATAAACCGGCAAACGTGCCGAACAAGACATAAAAGGAATTGTACAAACCGTTAAAATACGGTCGCGATGATTTTCTAATGTTCGTGTAGCCATTATCGCAGGAACACTACAACCAAAACCAATAACATAAGGGATAAACGATTTGCCATGCAAACCAAAAATATGCATAATTTTATCCATAATAAATGCGGCTCTTACCATATAACCTGTATCTTCTAAAATAGATATAAATACAAACAAAATCAGTATGTTAGGCAAAAAAATCAACACCCCACCAACACCAGCAATTACTCCATCAATAAGCATATCTGCCCAAATTCCCGCAGGAATTATCCCTCGCAAAATATGACTTAGCCAAGCTACTCCATTTTCTAACCATTGTTGAGGATAGGCTCCAATAGTAAATGTCCCTTGAAATATCAACCAAATGAATATCATCAAAATAGGAAAACCTAACCATTTATTAGTCAGTATTTTATCTAAATCATAAGCAGATTTTCTTTGTTGATTATTGTTCACTTTCAAGGTTTCATTCAATGCACCACGAATAAAGCCATATTTTAAATCAGAAATTACAACCGTAATGTCATCTTTGTATGCTTTTTCTATTTTTTGTCGATAAAAAGAGGCTGTTTTTAAAATCTCATCGTAATTGGACATATTAGAAATTTCCTTATTTATCACCGAATCATTTTCCAACAATTTGAGTGACAAATAACGACTATGTGGCAAATAACCAACATTATCATTTTTTTTAAGCAATTCGTTTAAACTTTTAATGGCTTCTTCTACATCGTTGCCATAATTGATGTGTATGTGTTTCGATTTAACTAAATCATTTTCATATACATCAATAATATTATCCAACACATTTTCAATTCCTTTTCCTGTTTTTGCCACCAATGGCAATATTGGAAAATAAAGCATTGATGATAATTTATTGTAATTAAGAATATTACCTGTTTTTTCAAATTCATCATACATATTCAAAGCGACGACCATTCTCATATTTTGGTCTATGAGTTGTGTTGTCAAAAAAAGATTTCTTTCTAAATTTCCAGCATCAACTATATTAAGAACTACATCGGGATGATGATTTGATAAAAAATCTCTCACATAAATTTCCTCTGGTGTATATTCTGTAAGTGAATATGTTCCGGGCAAATCAGTCAAATGAATTTCATAACCCTTATGATTGAAAATACCAACTTTTGAATCAACGGTAACGCCACTATAATTCCCCACTTTTTCGTGCATTCCTGTAGTAAAATTAAAAAAAGAGGTTTTACCACAATTGGAATTGCCCACCAAAGCAACAACTATTTTCTTTTGTCTTTGTGCCACTTCTTGGGCTATATGTTCTTGTATAGTCAATGTGCCATTATACAAATAATCATGATGAGCATCTTCTTCAAGAGAAACTACTTCTATTTGAGTGGCTTCGCTACGTCGCAACGATATATGTGTACCCATAACCTTGTATTCGATAGGGTCTTGTAATGGAGCATTTTTTATCACTTCCACTATTTCTCCTTTTATAAAGCCCATCTCTAATATCCGATGTCGAAATCCTCCATGCCCATGCAATTTGACTATCATACAACGATTGCCAGTGGAAATATCCGCCAATGTCAATAGATTCTCATCAATCTTATTTACAACACTTTCCATCAAATATTATTTATTTTTTTTATAATGCTAATCTCTTTGATATTTATTTGCAAAAATAAACACATTTTTTTAATAATTTTATCCCTAATAATAGGGATTTTTTATACTTTCTCAGTTGAATTTATCGTATCCTCTTTATCTTATATCAAAAAATGCTATCTTTGCATTATGAGACCTTTAATTATTTTTGACCTTGACGGCACTTTGTTATACACTTTAGATGATTTGGCAAATAGTGTCAATTATGTATTGCAAAAACATCAACTTCCGACTTATCCTATCAACAATTATAGACAATTTGTAGGAAATGGAGTTACCAATCTAATAAAAAAAGCAGTGCCTCAAACAATTCATTCTACAGAGAAATTCACACATATTCTTAACGATTTTCTATTATATTACTCTCAACATCAATATGATACAACTCATCCATTTGATGGGATAGTAGATACGCTCCAACAACTGAAAAACCAAAATATGCTATTGGCAGTTGCTTCCAACAAAATGCACGAAGCAACAGTATCAATTGTAGAACATTTCTTTCCAACTATTTCTTTTGATATTATTTTGGGACAAATTCCTCAAAGAGCTATAAAACCTAACCCTCAAATTATTATTGATATATTGCAAAATTTCCAATTATCTCCTCAAGATGGAATATTTGTCGGGGATAGCAATGTAGATATCCTCACCGCCCACAATGCCCAAATGCAAGCAATCGGTGTTTTGTGGGGATACAGAAATAAAACAGAATTAAAAAATGCTCAAGCAGATTTTATTATTCAAAAACCAATGGAAATAATTGATATACTGAAAAATAATTAATTTACCTTATTCTTTGAAGTATAGTAAAAATAAAGAAACAAATCGGTGCTAACTATCAAAGTATTGAACATATATAAATAAGTAACCCAATCGAAACCAGATAGTATTTTGTGGATAATCCCCATAAGATAACCAGTAATAATAACAATCATAAATAGCGGACTTTTTCCTGCTACAATTTTTGTTTTCAATGCTTTTATTATGGAGATAGGCCAACTAAAAGCAAAACAAACCAACATTAAAACCTCACATATCGTACTGATTGAAAAAGTATCCATAATTACTACAATTTACTCATAAATTTCTGAATATCAATTATAAATCTGGTATGTGTACCCTCTCCTATTTTTCCTGAATCGTCATAGGCTTCTACTTGAAAGGTAAGTTTACGTCCATCTATTGCAACAAGTTTGCTACAACAACGCACAATCATACCCATAGGGGTTGCTTTAATATGAGCAACATCTACATGAGTGCCAACGGTAGAGGTACCTTCTGGTAGAAAATCTGCAACACTTTTATGTGCAGTATTTTCCATCATATTTATCATTGCTGGCGTTGCAAATACTTCTAAAAGCCCAGAACCAAAAGATTTTGCTGTATCTTTTTCAGCAACAATCAATTGATTTTCGCCTATAATACCAATTTGAAGTTTGGAATCCATATTTATTTATTGTAAAATATCAAACAATGCGTCTAAATTTGGTGTAAGAATAATTTCTGTTCTACGATTTTTTGCACGAGCCTCTTTGGTATCGTCAAAATCTAATGGCATATATTCTCCTCTACCAGATGCAGTTAATCGATTTGGAGCAATATTTTTTCCAGCGGCAAGAATTGTTTTAACAACAGTCGTTGCTCTCATAACACTCAAATCCCAATTATCACGAATTTGAGCGGTACTCGCCGCATTGAAAGGAACATTATCCGTATGACCTTCAACCATAACATTTATAGAAGTATCACTTTCTAAAACTTTTGCCAATTCTTTCAAAGCGGCTTCACCTTGTTGGTCTATAGTAAATTTACCACTTGCGAAAAGCAATTTTTCGTCCATAGAAACATATACTTTTCCATTTTTTTCGGTTACAAGCAAACCACTACCCTCAAAACCTTTCAAAGCCTTTTTGATTTTTTCTTTTAATGCTAATACATCAGCATCTTTTTTGTCCAAAATGGCTTGCAATTCGTTCAATTTGGCTTGTTGTTCCGCTAAATCTTGTGTTTTTTTGTCCAAATCTGCTGACAATTGTTTCAACTGTTTTTCTTTTGCATCTAATGTTGATTGTGCTTCTTTTAAACGATTCAACATCATTTCTGATTCTTTTTGATTGCCAATATTCATCGCTTTGTACGCTGAAGACAAGTCATCATAATTTTTTTGCAAAAGTTGCAAATTATCGTTAAGTTCTCTATTTAAGCGACCTAACATTGTGGTATCTTCTTGTAATTTTTCTACTTTTTGAGTTAACATTGATTTAGCAGCTTCCAATTCGGTAACTTGATTTTGCAAATCCAAATTTTGAGTTGCCAATCTATTCTTCTCCATTGTACAATATTGTAAATCATTAGTACATTCTGTGTATTTTTGTTTGGTAACACATCCCGACAAAAGATAACCAACTACAAATATAAAAACTATCCTTTTCATCTTTATTTTTTTCTTGCAAAGGAAACATTTTTTTTTATTATTTTTTTTTCTTTCTATGCAATTTATAAACATTCTTATTTTAATTAAATCCTTTTTCAATAGATTGCAAAACAATTCTATATTTATTTTAAAGTAAAATTTCATTTGTTAAAAAAGACTATTCTAAATGTTATTTTGTATAAAAAAAAATGTTATTTTTGCAAAAAAGTTAATTCTTATTATTATGAAATCATACCATTTTATATTAAGTGTAGCATTATTATTCGCAAGTGTGACCGCTATTGGTCAGGAACCCCAACAAGTTACAAAAGCAAAATCAACTATGGCGGCTCCTCCTACTATTGTTTACAAAGTCGCAAAAAAATATGTAAACAAAGTGCCAATTACACTTTCTTCCGATAAAAAACAAATAGTTTCTTATCCAGACCCAAAAGATATTAACGAAAATAGTGCTCCAACTCCGTTAAAAAAAGGTTATTACCTTGATAATAGAGGTATCAATGCCAATAGCGTTTTTATTTCTTTGACTTATGATGAATATGCCAAATTGAAATCTCCTCCATCGTTAGAACAACTCAATAAATTGATTTTAAACGATAATCCTATAAAAAAAATGTACGATTGTGGTAGCCGCTTCCAATACGAAAACATTATAGAAGAACTTTTGCTGATAATTGATAAAAAATTTGTCAATTGCAAAAGAATTAAATAAGAAATTTTAAGTTTTACAATCCAATAAGATACAAAAATATCCCGCCACCTTCGGTGGCGGGATATTTAAATTTACTCAAATTATCACTTATTAATTACTTTTTTTACAGTATAAAAATCTTTCCTATTTACAATATCACTTATTATTCCTATCACAGAAAAAACAAAAATTAATGCAAGTAATACTATATTGGGTATTATTTCCAATGGTGTAAAAAGATAAAAGATAACCAATAAGCTCATCAAAAATATAAATTTCAAGTATTTGTCACTTTGTTTGTGAATTTCTATTGTTGTATTCTCCGTTATTGTCAACTCTCTTTTTGAATAAAACAATGGAATACAACACTTTAATTCCAAACTATGTATTCCCTCTTCGATACCTATTGTTCTTTTACCGAAAAAACAACCTATTTTCCCTTTCTTTTCTCCATCTATATAAACATTGACAGGAAAAACCAATATTGGAAAATCTGCTTTTTTTATTTTTACTTCCACCATAATTAAAATATTTTAATGTTTTATTTAACTTAATTATACTTGCTTATTATATAAATCACAAACAATAAACACAAAATAAATATAGCGATTACTAAAGATAAAAACAAAATATTTTTATTTATTGATTGTTTAAAAAAATTATATTTTGGAAATATTTTTCGTTGAAACCAAAATGATAATAAACATATCGCTATTACAGATAACAGATTTATCGTTGCATACAAATAAGTTTCAGAAAACATTAAATGCACAAAAAACGCAAAAGGTGTCCATATACAAGCAAGCATAATCCACACATATATACTTTGGCTATACCTTTTCTCCAATACAAACACTATCATAGTTATATTTGAAAGTAATATAGTTGTTTTACTTGAAAACCATACTTCTCTAAATGAATAATTATGAAACATTGAAAATTGCTTCTCTAAAATAACATCAAATATAATGGTTGCTATTGATATTAAAAGCAAAATTCCCACAAATAACCGATGTTTTGACCTATCTTGTATATAAGCCGTTGCGACAATTACCTCTTTTACTTTTCTTCTACCATATTCTTCGGACAATTCCTCCAATATGGATTCATCATTTATTCCCTGATTACGCATTTGGGTAATCTTTTTCCTAATCTCTCGTGTTTTAAATATCATTTTTATATATTTTACTTATTGTGTTTCATTTTTTTTTGCAAATATACAAAAATTTTTAATACAAACAAAAAAATACAACTTATTTTTACTTTCTTTATTAAAATATTGTTATACAGGAATAAAAAATTTTATAAAATTATTTTTCAACATTCTAATTTACTTATCAAACCTATATTTGTACTAACTTGATAAAAACCAACAAAAAACAGTATTAAAATACTTATTTACAACAAAATAAAAACTGACTAATAATAAAAAAATAGATAAATTTGCATTTCGTTTGATTTTTTTTTATACTTTTGTAACTTTAATTTTTGAATAGATATTAATAGAATAAATATGTTTGTTAAGAAAATAATAATTTATAGTTTAACTTGTGTATTATTTGGTTTTATAGAAAATATTTTTGCTCAAAATACCGCTCAAATATTATACGTTTCTCCTCAAGGCAATGATAGTTTTTCAGGCAAATGGAATGCACCTTTGCAAAGTATAAGTGCTGCCATTGATTCCGCAAACGAAGAAAATTTCACCTATATACGTATTGCCGCAGGTGTTTATTCCGAAAATAAAATTCTTGAATTAAAGAGTAATATCATAATAGAAGGCGGTTGGTTCTTTGAAACAACAGAAAACGTTTGGAAAAAACATAAAGATTCTATTACTACTATCAATATTAATAACCTTGAATCCAAAGGGACTTACAATCATAAAATAGGTTTTCGTTCTAATGCCGATAGTAATTGGACATTGAAAGATTTAAATATCATCGTTGAAAGTTCCAGCATATCAGAAAGATTGTCTTCTGGTAAAGGAACATCTATATATGGTATTCATATTGCCAATAATTCTAAAAATACAAAAATAGAAAATTGTACCATTACAACAGGCAATGCAACAGCAGGAACAAACGGAACAGCAGGAACAAACGGAATAAATGGTAATAATGGACTTCCTGGACATATTACAAAAGTAGCAGTTTGTTATGGAGGCGATGCTCAAGAAGGAGCAGCAGGAGTTGGTAGTGGAACCCTTGCAGGCGGTGCCGGTGGCAATAGTGGCGGTGGTAGAAATGGCGGTATCGGCAGTGGCTCTGCTGGATACTCAGGAAGTGCAGGGTCTAATGGTGGCAATGGAGCCTCAGGCGGTGTTGCTGGTAATGGAGGTGCAAAAAATACCGTTGGTGGCAATGGTGGAGATGGTACAAACGGCACCAATGGAAACAATGGAAATATTACAGCCTTTATTTTAAGTGAATATTTTATTCCCGGAGACCAATCTGGAACTGGTACCAATGGAACTGGCGGTGCTGGTGGCGGCGGTGGCGGCGGTGCTGGTAGTGGTAGTTTATGTGGCTCTTGGTCTGGTGGTTCTGGCGGTAGTGGCGGTTCTGGTGGTACTGGTGGTACTGGTGGTATCGGTGGTGGAAGTTCTTTCGGTATATATTGTTTCGCTTCTACAACTCCTATTATCATCAATTCTAATATTTTCACGGGAAACTATGGTTCTGGCGGTATTGGCGGTCAAGGTGGTATTGGCGGAACAGGTGGTATCGGTGGAGCAGGTACTAACTCAAATATTAGCAGTTGCGATTGTAGCAATGCCGGCGGAAAAGGTGGCAACGGTGGAAAAGGTGGGAATGGTGGTAATGGTGGCAACGGAGCTGATGGTTTGTCAGTTTCTATCATCAATGTGAACGCCAATGGAGAAATCTCTTATCCAACATTCGATAATTCAGAAAATGGAATTGTCGCAATTCAATATACAGGCTATACACATAGTCAAATTATTTTATCAAAAAATGTTTCTTCTTCTTGGACAATCAACGATTCTGTCAATTTATTATATGATATTTTGCCAGATTCTACTTCATATTCTATTAACAATAATAAAATATGTATTACAGCATCAGAAACAGGAATATTTCCTATCAACAACAATAAACAAACAATTGTAATCGCAAAAGAATGGAACTTAGGAAATATTATTGCCAACGATTCTTTAAATTATGAAGATACACTTTCTGCACAATATTCTGATACAAACTATTCTGGAGAATATTTGTGGAAAATTACCGATGAAAACGGAATGATGATGTTAGAATCACACACAAAAAATATAAATCTCAATACGAATATTTTATCTACCACTGAAGATGGAAAAAAATATTACCTCGGATTGAGCATCTCCGACGAAGAACATGGTGTTTCTGAATATATATGGCATTCTTTCCATTTATATCCAAAAAATGTCAACATATCTATATCCGATACTATTTTCACTTACGACAACAGCTCAAAACAAGTCAAAATAAATATAGACAATCCTCTTCTTGATTATGAAGTTACTTATAATGGACACCCTACCCCTCCTACCAACGCTGGAACCTACTTGGTAGAAGCAAAAATTGTTACCGAAAATTATTTTGGCATAGCCCATTCTACAATGACTATTCATAAGGCTACTGCTCCTATTGTTATAGAAGATTTGGAATACACTTTTGATAGTTTACCACATCAACCTAATATCAGTATCTATCCAAATAATTTACAATATACATTGACATTCAATGGTGACACTACTTTACCTATCAATGCTGGAAAATATTTTGTTGTTGCCAATATCGTTGATAGTAATTATTCCGGAAGAACCTCCGATACGCTAATTATCAATAAAGCAAAAGCAACTATTGTTTTTGATAGCACAATACAACATTACGATGGCACTCCCAAAACTGCTATAGTAACCACTATTCCAGAAGGATTAAATGTTGACATAAAATACAATACTATAAATCAACCCATTAATAATGGAGATTATACTATTTATGCAGAAATTGTTGACAATAATTACCAAGGTATAGATAGTTCCAGATTTATTATCACCAAACAATTATCAATTATTACAATAGCAGATACAACATTAGAATACGACGGACAACCACACTCCCCTATATTTACTATAGCACCCGCTAATGTTAATTACAATATTACCTACAACGGAAAAAGCGAAATGCCAACAGAAGCAGGTGTGTACAATGTTGTTGTTCTTGTAGATGATAGCACTGTATTGCCATCTTACGCTATATGCACAATGACCATCAAAAAAGCACAAGCAATAATACAAGTTACTGATAGTGTATCTATTTACAATACTAAACCTCAAAATATAGGCTTTATAACATTCCCAGATAACTTGCAAACCAAAATTCTTTACGATAATAATATGATTGCTCCCATTAATAGTGATACATTTATCACCGAAATTATTATCATTGACAATAATTACGAAGGAAAATATGTTACAACATTTATTATCAATAAAAAAGAAGCCAATATTTCTCTATCTGATTTAAAACAAACATACAATGGAAACAATATTCAGGCTACAATAAATACTACCCCCGCTAATTTATCTTATACGATAACCTACAATGGAGATAGCATTCCTCCTATCAACGCAGGAACATATATTGTAGAAGTAAACATCAATGAAGATAATTATACGGGATATATTATTGATACACTTGTCATTGAAAAAGCATTGGCAACTATTCACATCGATTCTTTATCTTTAATACAAACTTACAATGGGAATACTAAAAAGGCTAACATTTCCACACACCCCCAAAATCTAAATTGCAATATCTTATATAACAATTCTACCAATTATCCTATCAACGCAGGAACATACAATGTTGATGTAACCATTGTTGATTCCAACTATTACGGAACAACAAATGCGACTATGACAATAGAAAAAGCATCAGCCTCCATCAAATTAAGTAATCTTCATCATATTTATGATGGAACAAGTAAAACCGCTCAAATTGACATTCAACCTATTGTAAATTACAATGTTTCCTATAACGGAGATAGTAACGCTATTACCGCAGGAGATTATCAACTAATGGTTACCATTTGCGATAGCAATTATTTCGGAAGCGATAGTGCTGTATTCACCATAGAAAAAGCACAAGCAATTTTTAATATCAGTCAAACTTCTGTTGCATACAATGGACTTCCACAATCAGCAGAAATTAGTGTTGTTCCATCGTTTACACCATTTAGTGTAACTTACAACAACGATACAACACTTCCTACAAAATCTGGAATTTATCAAGCAGCAATTACCATAAACGATACCAATATTTTGGGAGACACTTCATTTATATTTGAAATTCAAAAGCCAGAATATCAAATTATCATTTCAGATACTCATCAGATATATGACGGTAATGCAAAAAATATTTCAACCTCTATTTTAATCGATGATTCCATTGCTAATTATACGCAACATATCTCTTATTTCCTAAACGATAGTATCAATATCCCTTCCCCTATTGACGCTGGAGTTTACGAGGCACGTATAACCGCATTTGATATAACTTGCAATGGTATAACATACAACGATACATTAAAGTTCACAACAACTTTATTTATCGAAAAAGCAACAGCAGAAATTATATTTTACGATAGTTTGTCTCACATTTACGATGGTAATGCCAAACGGATTGAAGTAAAAACAATTCCAGAGAATTTACCACTAATTATTACTTACAACGGAGATACAACTGCTCCTATTGAAATAGGTAACTATTTGGTAGAAGCCACGATTATTGATAAAAATTATCAAGGAAGCAATACTTGTACATTTACTATACTTGATAATACCAATATTTCTAACTATAACGACAATAATATAACAATAAATATATTCCCAAATCCGACAACACAAATGAGCAATATACTATTTAGAAATTTCCACGGAAAAGTTGATATTTATATTTATAATGAAATAGGACAATTGCTTTACAATACCCAAACTTATGTTTCTGATGAATCCATATATGAACTTGATGTAAATTCTTTCGCCAAAGGAACCTATTTTGTGGTAATAAATACTGGTCAACAAATGATAAGTAAAACACTTATCAAACAATAAAAAATCAACCTTAAATACCCCAAAAGGCGTTGCAATATTGATGTAACGCCTTTTTTATTGATTTCGTTTGGTATGCTTTCAACAAGTAGAAAAACAAAAAAAGCCTGAAAATCAAAGACATAATTTTTTTTAAATTTTTTTTAAATTTTTTTTCATTTTTTTACATTCTGTATTAAAAAAATTTGTACTTTGGTTAAATCAAATTTTGATGAATTTTTAATAAAAGATATGAGTATAAATATTTGTAATAAAGGGAATTGTATCTTATCGAAGATTTTAGTGTTTGCAATGTTCTGTTTCATTTTACTGCCAAACCTACAAGCAACAGAAGCCCAACAACACATTTCAGCAGAAGAACAAGAAACAGAAGAGTCGTTTAACGTTGGAGAAACCATTCTCGAACACGTAGTAGATGCTTATAGTTGGCATATTCTTACCTACAAAGGTGAGCATATTTCCATAAATCTTCCCGTTATCATTATTGATAAAGAAGGCTTGCATATTTTCTCATCAAAACATTTTCATCATGGACATGAATCCTATTTAGGATATGCCATTTGTCACGAAGGTTTCCAAAAAGGAAAAATCATAAAAGTAAACGAAGATGGTAGCCCTAATACCGAATCATTCTTTTTAGATATTTCTATTACAAAAAATGTATTAGCATTGTTTGTTAGTGTCATTGTCATATTGTGTATATTTTTATCTGTATCGAAAAATTATAAAAAACGAGGCGAACTTGCCCCAAAAGGTATTGCCCGTTTAATGGAACCTCTTATTTTGTTTGTTCGTGATGACATTGCAAGAGCAATATTAGGAGATAAAAGTAATAAATATCTCCCCTATTTGCTTACAATATTCTTTTTTATATTTATAAACAATTTAATTGGTCTTATTCCAATTTTTCCTGGAGGAGCCAATTTAACAGGAAATATTGCTGTAACAATGGTTTTAGCATTATTTACTTTTTTCATTACCAACTTTTCAGGAACAAAACATTATTGGGTAGATATTTTCAACACACCAGGAGTGCCTTGGTGGTTGAAATTTCCACTTCCATTAATGCCCATTGTTGAAATTATTGGTGTATTTACCAAACCAATAGTATTAATGATACGTCTTTTTGCCAATATCACAGCAGGACACATTATCGCATTAGGATTTATTTGCTTAATATTTATATTTGGAGCAATGATTCCAGCATTAGGCTATGGCGTATCTGTAGTATCAGTATTTTTCTATATATTTATGACAGTACTTGAGTTGTTAGTAGCATTTATCCAAGCCTTTGTATTTACATTGTTGTCATCTATTTATATAGGATTAGCAATCGGTACTCACGAAGAACACGCAGAAGAACATTAATTGTCGAACTTAAATATTTTTTAACTAATAAAATTTTAAATTTATGTCAATATTAAGCATTCTATTAGAAGGTTTAGCACAAATGGGCGCCGGTATTGGTGCAGGTATAGCAGCAATTGGTGCAGGTCTCGGTATTGGAAATATCGGAAAAGCAGCATTAGAATCAATGGCTCGTCAACCAGAAGTTGCTGGTGACCTACGTACCAATATGATTATTGCAGCAGCCCTTATCGAAGGTGTTGCTTTCTTTGCAATAGTTGTGTGCTTCTTAATCTTATTTGTAGGTTAAATCAAACAACAAACCATTGAGCAACGATAGTTGCTTGATGGTTTTTTAAAAGTAAATTTTCTTCATAATTCAATTATGAAATATTAATATAATTATTTATAAAATAATAATAATATGGAACTTGTAAATCCGGGAATAGGTCTTATATTTTGGATGGTAATTGCATTTACATTGTTGCTCATCATCTTAAAAAAAGCAGCATGGAAACCTGTGTTGAATATGCTGGAAAAAAGAGAAGATAAAATAACAAAAGCTCTAGAGGAAGCGGATATAGTACGCGAACAAATGAAACAATTGTCGGCAGACAATGAAAAATTGCTTGCACAAGCAAAAGAAGAACGCGATGCTATATTAAACGAAGCCAGAAAAATAAGTCAAAAAATACAAGACGAGGCTCGTCAAAAAGCCCAAGAAGAAGAGCAACGTATTATAGCAAATGCAAAAGAAAATATCAACATTGAAAAACAAAAAGCAATTGCTGATATAAAAAACATTATTGCTGAATTATCTATCGATATTGCAGAAAATGTTGTTAAAACAGAACTTTCTGACAAGGCTAAATATACTCAATATATTGACTCCCGTGTCGAAGGAATGAAGTTAAATTAAATTCTTTTTCACAATGAAGAGAACAAAATTAGCCGCTCGTTACGCAAAAGCACTTTTCGATTACACTATCGAAACAAATAAACTTGAAGACGTTTTTTCTGATGTTAATTTGATAGACAAAACATTTGATGACAATTCTGAATTACGTCTCATTATCAATTCACCAGTGGTACGTACTGATAAGAAAATTGCAATTATAAAAGAATTGTTTCAAAATCAAGTATGTGAGATTTCATTAAGTTATTTTATTCTTATCTTGAAAAAAGGACGTGAAATTCAAATTGATACCATTTGCAACGAGTTTGTAAAACTTTACAAATCACACAAAAACATTGTAACACTTGACATTACAAGTGCAGAAGTATTATCTGAAGATAGTATTGACAAAATTGTCAACAAAGTAAAATCGTATATAAACGCTAATATAGAAGTTAATCAACATATTAATCCAACACTTATTGGTGGCTATCGCTTAGCGTTCAACGATTATTATTTTGACGCATCTGTCAAAGGTCATTTAGATAAATTAAGAAAAGAACTCATAGACAAGAGTTATCAAATAAACTTTTAATAGAAAAATAAAAACATTATATACATTATGGGAGAAATAAAACCATCAGAAGTTTCCGCTATATTAAGACAACAATTATCGGGCTTCAACAATATGAACGAATTAGAAGAAACTGGAGTAATACTCGAAGTTGGAGATGGTATTGCTCGCGTTTACGGACTTACTAATGCCCAATCTGGAGAATTGATATTCTTTGATAAAGCAGATATTCAAGGTATTGTATTAAATTTGGAAGACGATAACGTAGGTATTGTGTTGCTCGGCGATTCTAAATCTTTAAACGAAGGTGATATTTGTCGTCGTACACGTCGTATTGCATCTATTAAAGTAAATGAAAATATGTTGGGACGTGTCATCAACACTTTGGGAGAACCAATTGACGGCAAAGGTCCTATTGAAGGCGAAACTTGCGAATTGCCATTAGAAAGAAAAGCTCCGGGAGTAATCTTTCGTCAACCCGTAAAAGAACCTCTTCAAACAGGTATCAAAGCTATTGATGCTATGATTCCCGTCGGAAGAGGACAACGCGAATTGATTATCGGAGACCGTCAAATAGGTAAAACCGCTATCGCTATTGATACAATTATCAATCAAAAAGAATTTTATGAAAAAGGAGAACCCGTTTATTGTATCTATGTTGCTATAGGTCAAAAAGGTTCCACTGTTGCAAATATCGTAAAAACTTTAACCGACCATGGTGCAATGGCATATACAACTATAGTTGCAGCAACAGCATCAGACCCTGCAGCAATGCAATTCTACGCACCTTATGCAGGTGCTGCCATAGGTGAATATTTCCGTGATACTGGTCGTGCCGCTCTTATTATTTACGATGACTTATCAAAACAAGCCGTTGCTTATCGTGAAGTTTCTTTGTTGCTAAGAAGACCACCCGGACGTGAAGCATATCCTGGTGATATATTCTACTTACATTCTCGTTTGTTAGAAAGAGCAGCAAAAATTATAGAATCTGATGAAATTGCTCGTCAAATGAACGATGTTCCAGATTCATTGAGACCAATGATTAAAGGTGGTGGTTCTTTAACAGCATTGCCAATTATAGAAACCCAAGCAGGAGACGTTTCTGCATATATCCCTACCAACGTAATTTCTATTACCGATGGACAAATATTCTTAGAATCAAATCTTTTTAATGCAGGTATTCGTCCAGCTATCAATGTTGGTATATCAGTTTCTCGCGTTGGTGGTAATGCTCAAATCAAATCAATGAAAAAAGTTGCTGGAACATTAAAATTAGACCAAGCACAATTTACTGAATTGCAAGCATTTGCAAAATTTGGTTCTGATATTGATGCCGCAACTCAATCTGTTCTTGATAAAGGTATTCGCAACGTAGAAATATTGAAACAACCTCAATATACGCCATACCGCGTTGAAGACCAAATCGCTATTATTTATTGTGGAACAAAAGGTTTATTGCAAAAAGTACCAACAAGAAGTATTCGTGATTTTGAAACAGAATATCTTACCAATCTCAATGAATATCACGCAGACATATTGACAGATTTGAGAAACGGTAAAATTGATGAAAACATCACAAATACTTTGGAAAAAGTTTGTGCTGAAATTGCAAAAAAATACGAAATATAACTCTTTTAAATTCTTATTATGGCTAATTTAAAAGAAATACGAATCAGAATTGCATCTGTACAATCTACACAAAAAATTACAGGTGCAATGAAAATGGTTGCTGCCGCTAAATTGCGACGAGCTCAAACTGCAATTCTCAAACTCCGCCCTTATTCTAACAAATTGTCGGAAATTTTGAGTAATATTGCAACCGAAGATGCTCAAAACAATCCATTATCTGAAGTAAGAACTGAAAACAATATTGTCATGATTCTTATTACTTCAAATAAAGGTCTTTGCGGTGGATTCAACAATAATATTATAAAACATACGGAATCTCTATTGCACGACAAATACGCATTACAACACAAAAATGGTAATGTAAAATTCATCACTATAGGGAAACGTGGTAGCGACTATGTTCGCAACAAAAAATATCCTTGTATAGGCTCTTACGACCATCTTACCGAAAACTCTTCTTTTGAAGAAGTGGCTCGTTTGGCTGAAACTTTGATGAACGATTTCTTAAACAAAAAAAGTGATAAAGTTGTTATCATTTACAATGAATTTAAGAACGCTGCCACTCAACGTTTAACCAACGAACAATATTTGCCAATACCAACTTCTGATGTTAGCAACAATACAACAACAAAAATAGATTATATTTTTGACCCTAACAAAGAAGAATTGTATGCCGCTCTTATTCCTAAAGTAATGAAAATTCGTTTGTTCAAATGTTTATTAGATTCTGTTGCCTCTGAACATGGTGCCCGTATGACTGCTATGCACAAAGCAACTGAAAATGCAACAGAACTCATTAAACAACTTAACCTTACCTATAATAAATTGCGTCAAGCGGCAATTACTAATGAAATTATTGAAATTGTTAGTGGTGCCAACGCTCTCAATGGATAAGGTATTCAAATTATGATTTTTTAATTTTTTTTCATAGTTTATTAAATTTTAATTGGTTTTTATTAATTGAAAAGAGAAAGTTCGCTATTGGCGAACTTTCTCTTTTTCTTATTTTAAATATTGTCTTCTAAACATGCAAATTTGCTCCAATTATTCGCAAAAATTCTTGCCTTGTATTGTATTGTTTCAAAAATGCTCCCGTAAAATCGGAAGTTGTTGTTACCGAATTTTGTTTTTGAACCCCTCTCATTGACATACAAAGATGCTGTGTTTCAATAACTACCGCAACTCCTAAAGGATTTAACGTTTCTTGAATACAATTTTTTATTTGTGCTGTCAATTGTTCTTGGACTTGTAATCTACGAGCAAAAGCATCTACAACTCTTGGTATCTTACTCAACCCTACAATATATCCATTAGGAATATATGCCACATGTGCTTTACCAAAAAATGGCACCATGTGATGTTCACATAAAGAATATATTTCAATATCTTTTACTATTACCATTTCTCGATAATCGTGTTTAAATAATGCCGAACGAAGAATTTCTGCAGGATTCATATAATATCCTTGGGTAAAAAATTGCATCGCCTTTGCTACTCGTTCGGGAGTTTTTTGTAAACCTTCCCTATTTACATCTTCACCCAAAAGTTTTAAAATTTCATAATAATGACTTTGTAATTTTTTAGTCGTTTGTTCATTGTATATATCTTGTCTTTGATAACCTTCAATGTCCATACTCATTATTCTAAATATTTAATATTTTACAAATGGATTATTATTTTTTTCATAGGCTATATCTGTAGCCTCGCCATGACCAGGCAAAACCAACGTATTTTCTGGTAAAATATATAATTTCGATTTGATAGATAGTGTTAACAAATCAAAATTCCCCCCAGCTAAATCAGTTCTTCCTACACTTGCTCTAAACAAAGTATCTCCCGTAAAAACGACATCTTCTTTAGGAAGATAATAACAAGTACAACCTTCGGTATGTCCAGGCGTGTGCCTTACTTCAATTTCTTCGTCATCAATTTTAATTAACTCATTATCATCTATATATCTATCTATTGGAGGAATATTTTGTTTGTCGAATCCCATCAAAATTGCGAAATCATTAACAGATTGATACCAAGATAAACTTTCTTTGTGAGCCACTATTTGTACTTCTGGGAAATCTTTTTTTAGCATGGCTAAGCCAATAATATGGTCGGCATGGCTATGGGTCAAAAGTACCATTTTCAAATTTAAGTGCAATTCATTAATTTTACTTTTCATTATAGCCCATTCTTCATCATTAGAAAAGGCTGCATCAATCATTATCGCATTATTATTGTCGGTCACACATAAATAAGTATTGACCATATAACTGTTAAAAACGGTATTTAAAATTTTCATTATTTTTTATTTTTCAATGCCAATTCCCAATTCCAAGCAGAAGAAAGCATTTCTTCTAAATTCAATTGGGCTTTCCAATTCATAACTTCATTTGCTTTTTGAGTATCTGCCCATACTTTTTCTACATCACCCTCTCTTCTTCCTACAATTTTATATGGTAATTTTTGCTGTGTTACACGTTCAAAAGCATTAATAATTTCCAATACAGAAGTTGGTTTCCCTGTACCAATATTAAAAACTTCGTAATTGTCTTTATTTTTAATATTTTCCATACGTTTGATAGCCGCCACATGTGCTTTTGCCAAATCCACCACATGAATATAATCTCTCAAACAAGTACCATCAGGAGTATTATAATCGTTGCCATATACTTGCAAAAATTCACGAATACCCATTGCTGTTTGTGTAACGTAAGGTATTAAGTTTTGAGGAATTCCAGAGGGTAATTCTCCTATAAGAGCAGAAGGATGTGCTCCTATGGGATTGAAATATCTCAATGCTATTACTTGCAAAGTTGGATTTGTTGCACAAATATCGCTTAATATTTCTTCTATAACTTGTTTTGTATTGCCATAAGGACACATTGCAGGTTTTATTGGTGTAGATTCTGTAACAGGCAATTTATCGGCTTCGCCATAAACTGTACACGAAGATGAAAACACTAAATTACCAATCGCATGTTTTTCCATTGCAGAAAGTAAATTCAACGTCGTAAAAAAATTATTACGATAATATCGTAATGGTTGTTGAACAGATTCTCCTACATATTTAAAAGCTGCAAAATGAATAATCGCATCTATATGATATTGTTCAAAAAATTCTTGACATAATTGTTCATTCGACAAATCGAACTCTACCAACAAAGGCAATTTTCCAGTAATCTGTGCTATTGCTTCTATCACACTTTTTTCTGAATTGCTAAAATTATCAACAATGATTACATCATAACCCGCTTGTTGCAATTCTACAACAGTGTGAGAACCAATATAGCCTGCTCCTCCTGTTACCAATACTACTTTATTCATAACTTTTATTTTTTTGCAAAGATAACACAAAAAACGCTTAGTTTCAACACAAAAAGAAATAATTTTGCTATAAAATCAATATTTTTATAACAGAAATGGAATATTTTCGCAATAAAATTATATTTCAAATGGTTTCAATATTGAGATATAGTATGTTTTTCCATAGACAAAAGTTGTGATTTTATATCCAACCCACCACTATATCCTATTAATTTTCCGTTACTTCCTATTACTCGATGACATGGAATAAGAATATTTATTGGATTGTTTGCTATTGCTCCTCCAACGGCTTGAGCAGAAATTTTGGGAACATTTTTTATTTTTGCTATTTGTATTGCAATTTCTCCATAAGTGGTAAGACTTCCATAAGGAATAGTTTGAAGAATTTGCCAAACCATTTTACGAAATTCTGAACCAATAAGTTGCATTTGTGGCAATTGAATATTTTTTTTACATTGAAAGTAATTATCCAACCAACAACATGTTTTGTCAAAAATAGGCAATACTTTCGTCTGACAATTATTTATCATTTGCAAATCTAAACAACGTTGATTTTCCCACCACACTCCAATTAATGCTTCCCCATTGCTACACAATAAAAGCTGCCCAAATGGTGATAAATATTTATTGATATAGTACATTTTGTAATAGATAAAAAAAATATTTCAATGTAGTAACAATTTTATTTACAATTTTTTCCATTTATTCAATTCTTCTTTCCAAAGAAGATAAGAATATAATTTAAATATAAAACGCTGTCCATGAACATTTTTACATGTAAAAAGAGATTTCCAATTGTTTAACACATTCGCAATATTGACAAGATATTCATCATTTTGGTGCGATGCAATACAATTTTTCATATCAAATTCTAACAATTGTAACCATTGTTGCTCTGGAAAATAAAATCCTAATTTTTGTTTTCTCCATAAAATTTCATCGTCAACAAGTCCTATCATTGCTTTTCTAAGCATGTATTTACTCCAACCTTGATGTATTTTTTGCGTAGAAGGAACTTCAAAAACAGCTTCCGCTAAAACTACACTTGACGAAAAAGGCGTAATTTCCTCTATTCCAAAAGCATTTGCAGAATGTGCCCCCCAACGTAAAATATGAGGAAGATAGTAAACATATTGTTCATGTAAATAATCATTGAGTACTTTTTTATAATTACTTTTATTTTTTGTTTGCAAAAAATATTGCTCCCGAATAGACAAATCTACACTTTGGTATGGAATTGTATTGATTTTTTTTACAAAAAATTCTTTAGATAAAAGATGTTGCAATGCATAATCTTTTAATATTCTCTTCAATAAATCTCTTCGCCGAATACCTCCATTGTGTAAATTGTAAAACTCTATTATTCCGTCTTTTAACAACCATTCTGAAGATAAAAATTTAAAAAATGGAGGATATAAATTGGCATAACCCGCAAAAAGTTCATCACTTCCTTGCCCATCTATCATACTATCAAAGCCAAAATCACGAGCATCTTGCATGACTTTATATTGAGCAAAAGAACTCAAATTAAACAATGGAATATTTTGAACATCAATTGCTTTTGATAAATTCTGACGAATATCTTCTATTGTACAAAGTGATTGTTTCCAAGTAAGTTTCAATTTTTTCGTTAACTTTTCTGCCCAATCGGATTCTCCTTTGTTTATATCGTTAGTGGAAGTAAAAGCGGTAAGAGTAACATCTGGACAATAACGACAAATAATGCTAACAATTATCGAACTATCTAAACCTCCACTAACTGCAGCTGCAATTTTAGTTTTGTTGTCAACACAAGCCAAAACCGCTTCTATTACTTTTTGACGAATTTTATCTGCAAAATAGGGTTCTTCGTATTCATTATATGCCGCAGTACAATTTTTATATGCAAGCGTGTAATAAGGATTAATTGTAAAATGCTTATTTTCAATATCATATTCAACAAAATGAGCGGCTGGTATTGCTTGAATATCTGTAAAAAAATTTTGTTTATGCTCTGCAAAATTCGATGAAAGCAAAAAATCTACTACGGCTATTTCATTAATGATACGAGCATTTTTATCATTGATATACAATGCTTTTGCATTTGAAGCAAGACTAAAACAATTGTCTGTTTTTGAATAAAAAAGGGAACGATTGCCAAAATGGTCAACAGCAGCAATTAATCGTTGTTTGTTTTTGTCGTATATGATTAGCGACCAATATCCCGACAAATATGCAAAAATTTTATTTTCCATAGTCGGATAAAGCAACAATATGTTTTGAGCCATATTTGCTTGAAAATTGCAACCTAATAAATTTTGAATAGACGCTGGAAATAAAATTTTCCCACTAAAAATTATTGAAAAAGATTCATTTTGAGCAAAATATTGCTGAGTATCATTATAAAAGACACCGCCTAAACCTATTTGTGCTTGTTGAGAAACAGAAAGAAAAATTTCGCTATTGTTATCCTGACGAGATAAAGTTCTCAATCCTGAAACAAGCGAAGATTTAACTTGCTGCTCAGAACAACAATCATAATGCACTATTGCCATTAATGCATTCATAATTTGGTATTTTTATACCAACAATTATAATGGTTTTATAAAAAGTTCCAATTCTGTTGTTTCTCCATTGACTAATTTAAGAGAGTTTGCCCCTTGATAAGATAAAGTATCTACAACTGCAGTAGCGACAACTCTAATATGTGCTTCATGTTTCCAAGTCCCTTCGTATTTACCTGTAGCATCTGTTACTGCAATACGATATACATCTTTTGCAAAACTTGTATCACCAAAAACCAATTTACAGCCAGGAACAGGAACCTTATTGTCGTTTTCATCAACAAAAACAACAGTTACAATACCTTTGCACTCAGAATCTTTTTGACAAGAAATCGCAGAAAAGGCAATTGTAGCAACGAGAATCAGGGTCATTATTTTAGAAAGTTTCATAATCTTAAAAATTTTTATTGATAAAATTGCGTTTATTTAATATTTTTTTTGTAATATTGCTTTTTTTTAATTGACGTTGCAAAATTAGTATTTTATTTTGATACAAAAGACTTTTTTAAACAAAAAAATAAAGAAAAATATTTATGAACAAGAAAAACCATTCCATTTTAACCCTTGCAGGATTCTGTACCATACTATGTATGTGTGCAACTACATCTGCACAAAATAAGCAAGAAAATATGCAAAATCAAGAAACATTGGTACTCATTTCTACCACAATGGGAGATATTAAAGTTAAACTTTACAACGAAACTCCATCACATCGAGACAACTTTATCAAGTTAGTTAATGAAAATTATTACGATGGATTACTTTTTCATCGAGTTATCAACAATTTTATGATTCAAGCAGGCGACCCTGAATCCAAAAATGCTCCTGCAGGAAAAATGTTAGGCAATGGAGGTCCTCAATATACAATACCAGCAGAAATTTTACCTACGATTAATCACAAAAAAGGTTCTTTAGCCGCTGCAAGAATGGGTGACCAAGTAAATCCTCAACGTGCTTCATCGGGTTCACAATTTTATATTGTTCAAAACGATAATGGTACACCTCATTTAGATGGTGCTTACACCGTTTTTGGCGAAACGATAGAAGGGTTGGATATAGTTGACAAAATTGCAAAAGTGGCAACAGATAGAATGAATCGTCCTCTTGAAGATGTCAAAATTATTAGTATGAAAATAGTAAAAAAATAATCTAATTTATGAATGATAAACTGAATCGACTTAAACAAGATATCGAAGTATTCCAAACGGAAAATTTTGAAGAATTAGATAAATTTCGTTTGAAATACTTAGGTAAAAAAGGCGAGTTAACCTCTTTATTCGACGATATTCGCTCTATTCCAGCAGAACATCGCAAAGAATTTGGACAACATGTTAACAACCTAAAAAACATGGTATTGGAAAAATTCGAGACACTAAAATCAAAAATCAATGCGGGAAAATCGGTTACAATAGAAGCCTTAGATTTATCTTGTCCTGCCAATAGTATGGAATTAGGAACAAGACACCCTATTTCTGTTGTTACTCAGAAAATATATGATGTATTTCGCAAAATAGGTTATACCATTGCAGAAGGACCTGAAATAGAAGACGATTGGCATGTATTTGAAGCACTAAATTTTGCCCCAGAACACCCCGCAAGAGATATGCAAGATACTTTTTTTGCAGAACAAAATCCTGATATTGTACTTCGTACACATACATCTTCTATACAAGTACGAGTAATGGAAAACCATCAACCTCCTATTCGTGTAATATGCCCTGGTAGAGTGTTCAGAAATGAAGTAATTACCGCTCGTTCACATTGTATTTTTCATCAAATTGAAGGATTGTATATTGATAAAAATGTTTCTTTTGCTGATATGAAACAAACTTTGCTTTATTTTGCAAAAGAAATGTTTGGTTCACATATTAACATTCGATTACGCCCTTCTTATTTCCCATTTACAGAACCATCTGCTGAAATGGATATTTCTTGCGATATTTGTGGCGGAAAAGGTTGCAATTTATGCAAATATTCTGGTTGGGTGGAAATTCTTGGTTGCGGTATGGTTGACCCTAATGTTCTCAAAAATATGAATATAGACCCCAATGTTTATAGTGGTTTTGCCTTTGGTATGGGCGTCGAACGTATCACTCAACAATTGTATAAAACAAAAGACATTCGTCTATTTTTTGAAAATGATTTAAGATTTTTGAAACAATTTCATGCAATATAATGTATTATTTGTCGTTAAATAATTTTAAAATATAGATTTTAGAAACTAAATAAAAATTACATTTACAATGCTAAAAAAGTATAAACTGATTAACAATTTATTAGGCTGGGCAGTATGTATTATTGCCTCTTTGGTTTACTTACTTACGGCAGAACCGACAGTAAGTTTTTGGGATTGTGGCGAATACATTGCCACAGCGTACAAATTACAAGTAGGACACCCACCTGGAGCTCCTACGTTTCAATTATTAGGACGTATTTTCACCTTCTTTGCAGGTGATGATGTTACTAAAGTAGCATTTTGTATCAATTCAATGTCTGCTTTATGTAGTGGTTTTACTATTTTGTTTTTATTCTGGTCATTAACAATGTTAGGCAGAAAATTAGCAACAGTAAACAATTCAGAACTGACAACAGCAAAAGTCATTGCTATTTTTGGAAGTGCTCTCATAGGTTCTTTAGCGTACACATTTACTGACACTTTCTGGTTTTCTGCTGTTGAAGGAGAAGTTTATGCAATGTCTTCTTTATGTACTGCATTAGTTTTTTGGGCTATTCTCAAATGGGATATGGTTGCCGATGAAAACTATTCTTTCCGTTGGATTATATTCATTGCTTTCGTTATCGGATTGTCTATTGGAGTTCACCTATTGAACTTATTGACTATTCCTGCTATGGGATTAATTATTTATTTCCGTAAATACAAACCAACCTCCAAAGGAGTCATTATTGCAATAATAGTTTCATTCCTTGCTGTTGGACTTATCCTTTGGGGTATTGTTCCGGGTATTGTAAAATATTTAGGACTTTTTGAACGTTTATTTACCAATAGTCTTGGAACTCGTTTTTATGTTGGAACCATTGTTTACTTTGTTCTCATTGTAGCATTACTTACTTGGGGTATTTGGTATTCCGAAAAAAGAAGAAAACGTTTATTAAATTTATGTTTACTTTCTTTGACATTTTTACTTATCGGATATTCTACTTTCTTTATTTTAGTAATTCGTTCCAATGCCAATCCTCCTATTGACGAAAACAACCCAGAAGATGCAGTTTCTTTGCTTGCCTACTTAAATCGAGACCAATATGGTAGTATTCCTTTGGTTTATGGTCAATATTACAATAGTAGAGTAAAAGAATACAAAAATGGCACACCTTTTTATGCAAAAAAATACGTTGTAACAAGCCCTTCATTGCATGGGGATTTGGTTAGTTTTTATGATAAAGCAGAGGCAGAAAAATACGTTGCAAACAATAGTAGCAAATATGGAGACTTAGAAATCCGTGGTCGTTATGTTGTCAGCGATAGTCGTGAAAATTCAGAACCTGTTTATTATGGTGAAGATTGTACATTATTCCCTCGTATGTGGTCAAATCGCGATGATTTTTATATTCGTCATTATAAACAATGGGCAGATATTACCGGACCAGATTATATTGTCAATGCTCGTGGAGAACGTGTTCCCAACATTCCTACATTTGGACAAAATCTGAAATTTTTCTTCTCTTACCAAATGTGGTATATGTATGGTAGATATTTTATGTGGAATTTTGTTGGAAGACAAACATTAGCACAAGGATATGCTACCAAAACTTCTGGTGAATGGGTTAGCGGTATTAAATTTATTGACGAAGCTCGTTTAGGACCTCAAGATATGCCTGACCACATGAAAAACAAAGGGAATAACAAATATTATTTCTTACCATTAATATTAGGACTTATTGGTTTATTCTACCAACTTAAACACGATAAGAAAAATTGGAGCGTCGTTTTCATGTTGTTCTTTATGACTGGTATTGCTATTGGTATTTACTTAAATATGTACGCTTATCAACCAAGAGAAAGAGATTATGCTTTTGCGGCATCTTTCTATGCTTTTTCTATTTGGATAGGATTAGGCGTTTATGCTATTTTTGCTTGGATAGAAAAATACATGAACAAAAATTTAGCCGCAGGCGTTGCTACTTTGGCATGTGTTTCTGTTCCTACTATTTTAGCAGCACAAAATTGGGACGACCACGACCGTTCTAATAGATACCTCACTTTGGCTATCGCAAAATCGTATTTAGATTGTTGTCCTAAAAATGCTATTTTATTTGCTAATGGAGATAACGATACTTTCCCATTGTGGTACTTGCAAGAAGTTGAAGGCTATCGTACTGATGTTCGTATTTGTAACCTTTCTTTAATGGGGACAGATTGGTATATAGACCAAATGAGACGTAAAGCATACGATGGAGACCCTGTTCCTATTAAAATGACTAAAGAAATGTATCAACAAGGTACAAGAGATTTGTTGGTAGCTCAAAACAGAATCAAAACACCTCAAAATTTGGTTAATGTTATGCAAGAAATTTACAAACCAACAAATAACCGTAGAGATGCAATGATTCCTACAACCTCATTTTATTTAAATGTTGATAAAGAAAAAGTATTGGCTAATGGTATTGTTCCTGAAAAATATGCTGACCAAATTGTAGATAAAATTGTTTGGAAAATGCCTGAAACATCTCTTTATCAAACAAATGGACAAGATTCTATTATGGTTATTTCAAAAGCATACATCGGAATGATGGATATTTTGGCTAACAACAATTGGGAAAGACCTATTTGTTACGTGGCAACTACTGGCAATGAAGCATTTTTCGGTTTAGAAAATTATTTCCAATCCAATGGTATGGTATTTCAATTGGTACCTATTTTCTCTATTCCAGAAAATAGTTTCCGTTTTATTGGATTAATCAATTCCGATACAATGTACAATAACCTAATGAATAAATTCGATTATACTCAATATGCACAAAAAGATATTTTCCTTAGCGAAGATTATACAAGAATGGCAACTAATGTGAAGATATTCTATTATCGTTTGGCAAAAAAATTAGTAGAAGAGCAACAATTCGATAAAGCGGAAAAAGTTTTAGACCGTATGTATCAATGCTTCACTCAAGAGGCTATCCCTTACGATTTTCTTGAAGTTCAGATAGCATACACTTATTTACTGACCAATACACCAAGTGGCATTGAAAAAGGTATTAAATTAATGAATGACTTTGCCGACCAAATGTTGTCAGAAAATGCTTATTATGCAAAATTCACTGGGGAAAAAGCATCCTATGTTTCTTCACAGTTTAGCAGAAATCGTGCTTTGCTAAATCAAATTCACGAACAATGTAGTATGTTTGCTCAATCACCCAATTTTGCTCCTTACAAAGACAAACTCGACGAAATAGATAAAAAATCTAACGTATATTAAAACAAATTAACATAAAGTCGCTCGATTTTCGAGCGGCTTTTTTATCTTTTTTATATGAAAACTATTTTTTTTACCATTTTTGCTATTATTGCATTATTGTTTTCTGCTTGCGAAAGAGAAAAACCTTTATCAGAAATAAAATCCAAACAACTCTCAATTGTTTTTGAGCATCATTTTCAAGGGGAAAATGTAATTTTAGACACCTTAATATACACCAATGCTGCTAATAATTTATTTTTAATAAACGAAATAAAATACTTTATTTCTGATGTTTGTCTTTATTCTAATGGACAAAAAATACCTATTGATGACAACAAGGGCATACACTATGTTGACACCGATATTCCTATTTCCCAACAATGGGAAATATCACAAAATCTTGCTGAAGGAATTTACGATTCTTTGTCTTTCACTTTTGGATTTACAGACAAAAACAATATCAGCCGCCAATTCCCCAATGCTCCTGAAAATACTATGGCATGGCCTGACCATTTGGGTGGCGGATACCATTATATGATGATTAACGGTAAATTTTTAAAAGATTCCTCCCTTGCAAGTCTCAATGCTCATTTAGGGAGAGGGCAAATTTACAGAAACAACTCTTATGACGTTGATTCTCTTATTGGATATGTTGACAATTCTTTTGTTGTAAATTTACCAATAAACACCATTCTTTCTAACAAAAATACAACAACTATCACCATAATAATGAATATAGAAAATTGGTTTCAGTCTCCATTTATTTTTGATTTTTTGCATTGGGGAAGCCATATTATGCAAAAACAACCTGCTATGCAAATGTTAAAAGAAAATGGCAAAAAAGATGTTTTTACAATAAAATAACTTAATGATTATGAAAAATATATATTTAATTTTGTTTTTTATATGTTCCATAGGATTTGCTCAAGGACAACAATATAAAATTCCCGATATTGATTGGAAAGATAGCACACAATATGCACAATTTACTGATATTGTATTAAATAACATCAATTGGGCATACCAAACTCCGATGACAACTCTGAAAAATACACGAAAAGAAGTCAATTCATTTCTTATTCAATGGATTGGAGGCACTCCTACTATGAATATAACACTTAACGCTGACGTTATCAAATGTAACAATCACGATTTAGTTGCTATTTTTACATTTGGTTGGGCAAAATATGCTTTAGAAAACAACGACAACAACGTCATCAATGGTTGTCTTTATGGTATTGATTACATGCTTTCGTTTTACGAAAACAATGCTCCATTTTTTGGAAAAAACAAACAAATCAATAAATTGAAAAAATGGAAAAATAAAGGCGTTTTACAACAACGTATGACAAAACATTATTTGCATTAAACAATATTATAAATAAAACTCCGTTGATATAACAAATGAGAAAGGTAAATATTATTTGTTGGTTATTTTTGATTTTCTTTATAATAAGCATGTTTTCTTGTAAAAAAAATCGTTTTTACGAGGATACTGATGCAAATTTAAAGTTTTCTACTCATTTAGTTACTTTTGATACTATATTTACCTCTATAAGTTCTATCACCCGACAATTAAAAGTTTACAACCCTTACAATGCTACAATAAAAACAGATATTGCTTTAATCGGGGGAAATGCTTCTTATTATAGTATAAATATCAATGGTCAATCTGCGGTTGCTCTAAAAAATGTAGAAATCGCTGCCAAAGATAGTATTTTTATTTTAATAAAAGTAAACATTCCTCCCAATGGGGCAAATACTCCTATATTATTGTCTGATACACTGACATTTTTCACTAATGGGAATCGACAAAATGTAGAATTATTAGCCTTTGGACAAGATGCTAATTTTATTATTCCTAACGCTGTTTATGCAGGAAACATACATGGAAAAATCGTTGCTCACGAAGGTGAAACTATCTCTTGGACAAAAGAAAAACCATACGTTATTTATGGATATGCTATTGTAGATTCTACTGCTACACTTATTATTGAACCGGGAACTCAAATCTATTTGCATAAAGGAGCTGGAATTTGGGCTTACAAAGGAGCTTGCATCATAGCAGACGGAACATTCGACGAACCTATTGTTTTTCAAGGAGATAGAAAAGAAGAATGGTATCAAAAAGACTTTTCTCAATGGGATAGAATTTGGTTATGCGAAAGCGATAAAAATCATATTTTTAACTATACCATTATCACAAATGCATATATCGGTATTCAAGCCGAAACCTTGCAAAAAAGTATGGGCAATCAACTTATTCTTACAAATTCCATATTGAAAAAATCGGAAATGTATTGTTTGTTTTCCAGAGGATACAACATTTCTGCGGCTAATAATATTATTGTTGATGCTAAACAATATTGTGTTTATTTAAGTGCTGGAGGCTATTACAATTTTTTCAACAATACCATTTCTGATAAAAATGCGGGAGATATTAATGTGCCTGCTGTCATGTTAAGCAATTACAATATCGTACAAACCGCCATTGGAAATTCTACGTATTATGGTGATTTTCATGCACAAATGATTAATAATATTATTTATGGGAATGATGAAAATGAAATCAATAGCGATGCTATTAATGAGGCAGAATTCAATTTGCAAGTGGACAATTGTTTAATCAAAGTAAGAAAATCTCGACTTGATTCACTTAACTTAAATCATAATAATTTGATTTTCAACGCAAATCCACTATTTACCGACCCTACTATAGACATCTACGATTTCTCTCTCAATAATGCCTCACCTTGCAAGGGTGCAGGAAAATTCATTAGCAATATTACAACTGATTTTGCTGGAAATATCCGCAACAATCCTCCTTCTATCGGAGCATTTGAATAAATGTATCAACACTCTATGTGTACACTCTGCGTGTATCCACGTCCCAAATCCAGCAGAACAAAGGATGTCTTCGACAGGCTCAACCTCCATTGAGAAACACTCATGAATTTCGGGGTCTTCGACAGGTTCAGACACCGAAAATATAGTGACTAAAAAAATATTTTTTTCTAAAAAAGAATATGTATTAAAAAAAATTGTATCTTTGCAAACTAAAATTAGTTAGTTTAATACGCTTGCTAATGGAGTAA
>JAZSKB010000040.1:0-2149 GCA_045534635.1 Bacteroidales bacterium | reverse complement strand
CTTGGCACCGTTTTGGCACCGGGATGCATCTCTTAAGCAAACTGAATTTTTCAAGTGTTCGTCAAATTGGAATCTGTCTTTTCATTACTATAATAAAGCAGATGCCCAAACAGTAATTAAAGCATCATATACGCCATGTGCAATTATTAAGGATAAAGTAGAGCAATTTTTAACTTTTAATCTACAAAAGCAAAAAAATACTCCTATACATGTTGTCATTAACATTTGAATAAGATTGCCGCTGAATAAATGAAATACACCGAAAAGAACAGATGAGCCAATAATGGCTATCATATCCTTTTGACTAATACGGTTGATTTTTTCATAAATAAATCCTCGGAATACAAATTCTTCAACAAAACCAACTGCAAATATACAATAGAAAAATTCATAAACAAATTGCCATAAGTATTTATATCCTTTGCCACTATCGACATATTCACCAAAACCAAATAGATGAGGTATTAGTGTTAGTATAAATGACATTGCGATACCTATTAGAACGCCCACAATCATTTGTAAGCCAAGTTTGCTTTTGCTAAAGCCATAATTTACTAACTTATCTTTATTAACACGCATTACAACTATAGGAATCAATGCAATTAACCAATAAATCAAAAGCATGCTTACCATTCTTAGTCCTAAAGGTAACGACATCAGTACAAACTGATAAAATGCTACTACACCATACAACCCCAGCATAGAACCCAAAAATCCTACTATCAAACTAATCCATTCTTTTCTCTTGCTCATAATTTTCTCCTCTGAAAATTCAAATTTTTCTCTCTGCTACCAATTCAGCAATTCTTTAATTGCGCCATTGTTTTGCCTTACCATAATTACAAGAACTAATCCTACAACTACTGTAGCAGTAAATGTAACAGCTTTGATTATCTTAAAGCCTATAGTTCCTTTTTTTGTTTCATCCATCTTAAGTGTAAAATGACTCAAAATACCAAACAGCACAATAAAAGTCATTGTTTTATTACGGACTCTCTGCTGCTTAATAATATCCGATTCAATACTAAGGTATTTCTTCTGCAAGGTCTTAGTAGTTAAGTCCTTCGGTACAGGCACTACATCAATACTGGTAATAGTATGAACCGGAAGGGAAGTAATTTCATTGATAAATCTGTCTGATAGATTGCTAGATAACCCTTTTTCGTGCATAATCTCCAATAATAAAAGCAACTGATATAATCAACAGAATAAATACAGACAAGATATCCCAAACATCAATCACAGGCTCGCCAATCATTTTCGACAACATACTGTTTATCAAAAATGTAAATGGAATTGCAAACAAAAATGTAATTCCTGTTGCCAAAAGTTTTCGTTCCTTAAGTCGATAATACAGAATATAAATTATCCACAAAAGAACAAGTGTAATAATTGATACAATTGCACCAATACGGAATACCTCATTAACCTTTATCAAAATACTTAATATGTACATAAATGGTACAATGAGAATACTAATAGCAACCATCGCCACCAGCACACCTTTCTTTCCCAACAATATAACAGGAAAAGATGCTATCCATGTAACCAAAATAGAACTAAGTACGATAAGTGACCATGTCAGCGTTCCTGAAGTAGCAATATCACATATACAGCATACAAGAATACTAATTACCATTGTAATTGTATATATTGCTGATATTATGGCATTCTTGTTCATATTATTCTCATCTTTTCGTTTCAAGTCAACGAGCTTCTCGTTGACTTTTTCTTCGTAACTATTCATTTCTATCCTCTCTCCGCTTAATAGTTCATTGACCGTAACATCTTTATCTTTTAATGTCCCAATTCCCATCTATTTCTAAAAAGTCTCTTGCTATCTCTTTAGCAAATATCAACCCGTTATCGCTATTTGTAAGAATAATTACATATTTATTTTGCGAAGGATACAGCACAATTAAACTTTGAAAACCGGGATTGATGCCGGAATGCCAATAAGTTTCTCCTTTGCTTTCAGATTCAATGGCAATACCCAGCCCCCAACTATTTACATCATCAATATTCACAGCAGCAGAAAACATTTCCTTTACGGCGCCATCACCACTATAATATTCATTTGTCAGTTCACTGCAAAATGCAGCCATATCTTCATTTGAGGATTTCAGGGTATATGCACAATTTGCTTCTT
>JAZSKB010000030.1:0-2214 GCA_045534635.1 Bacteroidales bacterium | reverse complement strand
ACGACATTTGTATTTAAGATTTTCCAAATCAATTCTGCTTGTTCTAAATCGTCAAATCCTATGAAATAGCAGGTGTCATCTAACATGACTGGTTTTCCTTCTTGAGGTTTTATCAAACAAAAATGGTACGTTTTATATAAGCCTGATATTGCAATCTTATATGGTTTAAATGAATAGTCACCTATACCAAAAATCGAAAAATTACATTTTCCATTATATATCTTTGACTTTCTGCTTTTGAACAAATCTATATGTTCATGTAAATATTTGTTTGTTAGAGGATAGTTTTCAATATACGATGTATCTTCACCGACATATCTCTGCGTTATTATTGTATATTTTTTTGATAGAGATGCTACAGTTGTCTTCAAATCGGAACTTTTGAGTAATGGGTATACTAAATCTTCTTCTATCTTAAATGTTTGGCCTAATTTATTAGTGAAGAAATCTGCTGTTCTGGATAATTCCATTACTTTGGTACAATCGTGTTTTACACCTTGTCTCCAAACAAACATAGATTTTCCATCAATCTCATGAGCACTCATATCCGATAGATTTGACATAAATTTATCTTTGTTCCAACCAAAATCACACTTTTTTTCTGAAGAGTAAAAGTCAACATCCAAACAAGTATGTGCTGGTAAAGAATTAAGCGAACACACGAATAAAGAAGCATCTGCACTCACATCAAATTCTTTCTTACAATCAATACTCTGTTTTTGAAGATTAGCAATAGGCAATCTCATTTTCATTTGACTGAAAACAATATTTTTTACAACAGTATTTTTTACAAGAAAAGCAAGATGTCCGTTACAACTACCAAAATATTTTATCAAGTTAATTGTGATATATTCTGCAATATCGAAATTACCTTTCCCTGTTATTGCATCATAACCTTTATAATTCTTAAAATTCGATTTACGAGGCAGATTATCTGATTCTATAGAACCTAAGGTAGAGTTAGTAACCCAAGGTGGATTGCCTAAGATTAGCAGTTCCTCTTGCTTTAATATTTTTCTTATTGAATTAAAATCATAATTAAAAACATTGGAATGTATTATATATATATCAGGTTTGCGCGTATAATTATTATGCAAGAAAAAATCTAATACATTAAATTTTGTTTGCCAGACATATTTCTCTTGGATTTCAATACCAATAATACTATTGATATTATCAAAACAATCTAATGATGCTACGATAAAATTACCTTTACCACAAGTTGGTTCAATAATCACTTTCGGAGCCACCCCTGCAGTTTTCAATTTTTTAACAATCTGCTTAGCTAAAGGTAAATTTGTTTGAAAATCTCCATATTCTATTTTACTATCTGCAACATCATGATTTTGTTGCTCTTCAAGTTTTAATACTATATCTATTTCTTTTCTTACATTAAAAAAATCGACGACTCCACATTTTTTTCTAACAAGATAATTAATATCTTCTATCGACATAGATAGAGAGATATTATTTTTTAAGAATGTAAAAACCGCTGGTGTTATGTCGATTTCAGAAAAAAACATATTATTTGTCGTCTATAATTTTTTTAATTCCAGAAACAGATTCTGCCAATGACACGATTCTCTGATATTGTAATCTCCATTGTAACGCATTAGATATTGTCAAATAACCTTGTTTAGGAGGATTCTGCAAAATTTGTTTAGCTATATTTAACATAGTAACTTCGTCGGCAGGAATATTTTTATCGTTTAGATAAGCAACAATATCTTCTTCGTTAGCGTTGTCTTTTATCATTTCACGTATTCTAAATGTAGTGGTATAATCTGCGGTACGTTCTTTTGATATAAAAGCACAACTTACAAATTTCAATGTAGTTGTCTTTGTTTCTTGATTATCCAATTTATCGTAAACAAAAAGTAAAAGATTGTAACCAAGACCAAATATTTTCTGCTTTGCATCTTTAAAAGGGCAAGATGATTGTGGCTGTTTAATAGAAGTAACTTTTATATCGGTATGAATATCTTCTGATGGCAAATCTATTCCACTTGCCGACGAGCCCAATGTTACGCTATACTTGTTAGCCAATTGTTGTTGAAATTTATGCTCAACGTATGTTCCTACAGCCTTACCATCTGTAACACCATATAAATCTTTATTTTTAATTTTAGACTCTGTATCACAGAACAATTTAGCTTCTTCAATAAGTTTATCTATAGTTAATTTCATATCTTCTAACAAGTTATAATTTTAACA
>JAZSKB010000053.1:0-31887 GCA_045534635.1 Bacteroidales bacterium | reverse complement strand
CATTGTATTATTATTCTTCTTTATATTTTGTCTGTCCTCGGCTCTCTATCTCAATTCCTCTACTCTCGGAATCTCGGGATATCTGCTGCTCTATCCATTTGTTTTCAAAGAACTTCTTCTCCTCTGCTATCAGCACCGCTTTCCCATCTCTTCAGCGTCCCAGCGGCGTGACCGTTTCGGATTGCAAAAGTACAACTTTTTTCTTTAATATCTTCTTTTATTTAACTTTTTTTTCAATTTTTCGTCTTTTTTTTATCATCTTCCTGATTATCAATTAAAAAAATTTTATCTGAATCATGATTTTTAACGCTTTTTTACCCATTTTTATCCTTTTTCTCCTTCTTTATTCCTCTTCTATTCCTCTATTTTCGCACCTGTTTTTATAATCCACCATTTTTTTTATACACTTCTACTCTCCTTTTTTGAGAATATTTTTCTTCTCTTTTAGCTCTTCTCACCCCAAAAAAACATACTTCTAACTTATCTCTACTCCCTCCGCAACATTATTAAACTCCCCTCTCTTGTTTACCTATATTATATTAATGTAAAAAAAATCCCCGCAAACTGAGGGGAGTTTACGAATATCATAACACCCGTTCTGGCTGATTGTAATTCCGTATGAACAACTTTACTCCAATTCATTTTGACATTGTTTATAAAAATGGGAGAACAAATGTTCTCCCATAAAATGATTTATTGCTGATTATCCGATACATTTGCTCTACAAGAAATCATAGCACCATTATAACAACAATCTCCACCCTTTATACAAAGAAAAAAGAATCCAAAACCAGGTAAAACAGTTAAACCAAGCCCAAAAGCTAAACCGAATGCCTTTCCATATTTTCCTTCTCCCGACTGTTTTATTGGTTCCCCAAATAATTGAATTGTATTACCATTAACATCTGTGGTTGATATTGGTATCATGCTTATTCTTCCGGGTATCCCTAATCCTCTTCTGGATTTCACATTAATGTCCATTCGTACAGGTGTTCCAGCTCTTATAACAATCTTATCTCCAATTTTTACATCTGAAGCAACTTCTCCAACAAAATTTCCACTCATTTTGCTATCATAGGTACATACACTTGGAGGTTGTATCGCTACTGTTACTGCTTTTTGTGCTTTTAATGATAAAAAGCAACAAATAATTACTGATAATAAAACTATTTTTTTCATCTGAACTTATTTTTTTATTAAAACTTTGAAATTAACTATTCCATACGTCCGATACGAATACCTAATTTGAGGTATGCAGTATTTATCTCTACTCTCTCTCTCATATAGGAGTCTAAATAAAAGGCATTTAAAACCTCATATTCATAATATCCGAACACTCCTTCGTAACCTAAACCAAGAGAAAACCTAGAAAAATCTACACCCACTCCAAACCGTAAAGTAGTAGCAATAGGACAAAGTGCAAAGTCATCAAACTCATCCAGATAAAATAGCATACTTGGTCCTACGGCAATATCTACGTATGGATAAATTTTGCTTGTAATAGGAAAAAATCCTCTTATATTTACAAAATAAGGAATATTAAAAAATCCTCCTACATAATCAAAGCCATAATAAATATAACTAGAATAAATACTTGGAATAATTTCACTACCAAAACCTGCTCCGACAAATACATAATCAAAAATTCTTGCTCCAAAGGTAAAATACATACCACCTCCCCATGTAAATCCTGCTCGACTAACATTAAACATATCGTCGTGCTTAGTTGAGCCTGAGAATAAATTCCAATCGATATACATATTAAACATACCACGTTTAATAAAAGGTCTGTCTTTTTTATTAGTGTCGTTTATTGTTGTAAAATCATTGGAACTTTTATCTCCAAATAAATGGTGGCTTTTGTCTATATTTATTTTGGAATCCAAAGAGAATGTTTTATCATTGTATTTAAACATATCTTGTGCAGAACCTGCCACAAACAAGCCACAAAGTACTAAAGTTGACAATATTTTTTTCATCTTGACTTATTTTTTAATGTTAATAATTTTTTAATTCAATACTGATTGGCTTGTTGTTTTTCCTGCATAACATACAATTGAATATGTGTTTTCTGTCGGATAAAAAAGATAACCACTTTGTTGTTTTACATATACCGAATGTCTGCCTGGATTAACTTCATAGGTTTGGGTAGTATTACCTTCAATATTGCCTTTAGATACGCCATCTATAGTCACTGAATATGGATTGGAAGAATTATTGGTTAATTTTATTTTACTACTCATATCAATATCTATATAACCTGTTGAATATCCATAATCATTGTATGCAGTTAAGGTTACACGTTTAATTCCACGGGAGACATAAGTATGCGTTGGAGAAAAGGCTGTTGATGTTTTTCCATCTCCAAAATTCCATAAGTAAGTGTCTGCATTAGTTGATTTATTAACAAATCTTACTGTAAAATTTGAATCATGAGGATAACATACAAAATCAGCCTTTGGAAGGACGTTATTATTTCCCCCACCATTATCATCTCCACCATTATCCCAATTATCAACTTTAGTTATTTTAACTGTTTTTGTTACTTCACTTTCTCCTTTGGCATTTTTTGCTATTAAAGAGACGGTATATGTACCATTTGAAGTGTAAGTATGCGTTGGAGAAAAAGCTGTTGATGTTTTTCCATCTCCAAAATTCCATTCAAACGATTTCGCATTTTTGGAAATATTGACAAATTCAATTTTAGGGTCTGTAACATCTATAAATTTAAAATCTGCATAAGGTTGTTTATCCTTACATGCTCCTAATAAGCTTACAGCTATAATTCCGAAGAAAAATAGTTTTATAATATTGATTTTTTTCTATTCATTTTGCGTAATTTTTTATTATATTAATACTATTTTAATGTAAATGTGCCAATAAAAAAACGAATTCTTTGGATATACACATAAAAAAAGCGTGGCACTTCTTCGCTTTCATTGGAATCTTTGAGGTCTTCGACTACCTGACATTCCCAATTACAACGAGTAAAACCCACGCCAGTCAGCGGGAGCACCGTTGCTTCACTCTGGGAATGTCTTTTTGAAAGTGTCGAAGTTTCAAAGATTCCAGCGTTCGCTACTTTGCTTTTTCCTATTTTATAATGTGTATAACAATTTTATGTTATTTATTTCATATTCAATACTTTTAATTAATACTTTATTTATCTACACATAAATATTTTATACTATTTTTTCATACCAAGAATTTCGCGAGCCTCATCGGAAGTAGCAATAGGACGACCTAATTCATTTGCGATACGGACAACTTTAGCAACCAATTCACCATTGGATTTTGCCAAAACACCTTTGGAAAGGTATAAATTGTCTTCAAAACCTACTCTAACATTTCCGCCCATAGCAATAGCGGCAGCAGCCATAGGAAAAGCATGACGCCCAACCCCTGTAACAGTCCAAGTAGAACCAGCAGGAATAGCATTAACCATCCAACAAAGGTTGGGGATAGTAGCAGAGGTACAGCCAGGAACACCTAACACAAAATTGAATTGCATAGGATGTCCAGGAACTTCACCTTTACGAGCCATAGTTAAAATAGTATCTAAATGTCCCATTTCAAAACATTCGTATTCAGGTTTGATTCCACGCTCAATCATCCGTTTACCAAAAGCACGCATAGTTGGCATAGTATTATCAAAAATTTCATCACCGAAATTGCAAGTACCACAATCTAATGTAGCCATTTCAGGACGAGGGTTTGTATCTGTAGATTGTAATCTTTCTTCTGGAGTCATACCAACGGCACCACCAGTAGAAGGTATTAAAATTACGTTGGGACAAACCTTTAAAATGGCATTTTCACATTCTTGAAAACGTTCTTTCGATTGAGTTGGAGTACCATCATCGTGGCGTACGTGCAAATGAACAATAGCAGCCCCCGCATCAACGGCAGATTTTGCTTCTCTAACAATTTCTTCAACAGTATAAGGAACAGCAGGATTTTGCTCTTTGGTTACTTCTGCACCGCAAATAGCAGCGGTAATGATAAGTTTATCCATAATTTATAAATATATTGTTATTGATTTTTTCTTTGACATTTTTTTGGAACAACACAAGTACCAGATGCTCTACAAACCACAATAGGTTCGGAAAGAACATCGGCGGCAGAATCTGAAATATCGGTACGAGGTGCGATTACTTTTTTTGCTTCAAATACCATTTTACGAGAAGTGTTTCCAACATGTGTTATTTCTCCTGTTGCTTCAATGTAATCACCAGCATAAACAGGAGCTAAAAATTCTACATTATCGTAAGCACAGAATAAACCTTCATCACCATCTTGAATAATAAGCAATTCTGTAGCAACATCTCCAAAAAGGTGTAACATGTGAGCACCATCTACCAAATTTCCACCATAATGAGCATCTTTTGCACTCATTCTAACACGAATCATTGATTTTACTTTTTCCATATTTTGTGTATTAATATACGATATAATCTACTAAAATAGCAGGAGTATGAACTTGTTCTGGATTTATCTCTCCTACTTCTACAACATTGTCTATACCAGCAATTACCACATCGGCAGCCATAGCCATCAATGGGTTAAAATTTTGACTTGTACCAAAATATACTAAATTACCATCTTTATCTCCTTTTGAGGCACCGATAAGAGCAACATCAGCATGTAAAGGTTTTTCCAAAAGATAATCTTTGCCGTCAACAGTAATAATTTGTTTTCCTTCAGCGATAATAGTTCCCATTCCTGTTTGGGTAAGAACTCCTCCTAAACCATGACCTCCACAACGAATGCGTTCTGCCAATGTTCCTTGTGGAACTAATTCGACTTCAATTTCTTTATTATTCATTTGTTCTTGTATCAATTCATTAGAACCGATATGAGAAGCAATATATTTTTTTATTTGTTTGTTAACAAATAATTTTCCAACACCTTTGTTTGAATATGCTGCATCATTAGCGATAACAGTTAAATTTTTCACATTAGATTCTGCAAGTGCATCTAATATTTTGTTGGGAGTTCCATTGGCTAAAAAGCCTGCTACCATTATAGTCATGCCATCTTTAATTTTGGCAACTGCTTCTTGAATTGTTATTTGTTTTGTCATATTCTTTAATTATTTATCTGATATTCAAAAACTTATTTTCTTACAACTTGCGACATACTCTTATTAAGTATTCTATTTTGCAAATATACAATTTTTTTCTTTACAAAATTTACAGACAATATGTTAAATATTTCTTTATAGATTTTTGTTTCTATAAAAAAACATTTCATTGATTTACAATTATTTTGGTGTATATGCAACAAGAATCACACACAACAAAGAATAAATGATGTTTGGTGTCCACGCTGCCCAAAAAGGAGAAAAACCACCATAAATAGCAAACATTTGGGTAATTTGCATCAACATAATAAAAGAAAAAGTAATAATAAGCCCTACCAACAAATGTAAACCCATTCCTTGCCGTGATTTACGACTTGAAACACACAATCCTACAATTGTTAAAATAATCGTCGCAAAAGGGAATGCCAATCTTCGATGTTTTTCAAATTCATAACTTTTTACCATAGCCGAACCTTTTGCCTTTTCTTCGTGAATAAAATTTCTAATTTCTTGGTAATTCATCAAAGCAACACCTTCTCTAACATACACAAAATCACTTATTTGTAAATTTAGAGACGTATCTAAGCGCGACCCTTCTCTTATTGATTCGTTTTTACCAGAAATAGAACGAATAGTATAATCACCCAAACTCCATTGATTGTTTGTAGAATCCCACATAATTGTCTGAGAACGAAGTTTATAAACTATTCCTTTATCGTTGAAATATTCGTACCAAAAATTGTATCCTATTTGATTGTTGTTGTCCCAATAATGTACACAAGCGTATGTATTTTCACCTAATTTAATATGATTATCAATATCTTTGCTTCTGATTTGTTTAGAAACATATTTTTCTTTAAAAATCATCATATTTTGTGCTGTTCGAGGAATAAGAAAATTGGTAAGATAAAACGACATTATTCCTATAATTAAAGAAGAAATAAAATAAGGAACCATTAAGCGATAAAAACTTAACCCCGCATTGAGCATTGCCACAATTTCTGTATTTGTGGACAATCGTGATGTAAAATATATTACTGAAACAAAAGTAAATAAAGGAATAAAAGTATTGACAAAATAAGGAATAAAATTCAAATAATAACCAAAAATAATATCTTTAATAGGAGCATTGCCATCTAAAAAATCTTGAATATTTTCTGCTAAATCTACCACAACAATCACCATAATAAGCAATGCGGTGATAACAAAAAAAGAACTAAGAAATTTCTTAATGATATATATATCTAAGAGTTTCAATTTGTGTAGATTCATAGCATAAATCGGCTAAACAATAGCACCATCTTTGATTTGTAAAACCCTATCAGCCACTTTTACAAGAGATTCATTGTGTGTTACAATAACAAAAGTTTGATGAAAAACTTTTCGCAAATAGACAAACAATTCATTGAGTTCTGTAGCATTTTGTGAATCTAAATTACCAGAAGGTTCATCGGCAAAAATCACAGATGGTTTGTTAATCAATGCTCTTGCAATAGCAATGCGTTGCTGTTCTCCTCCAGAAAGTTCAGAAGGTTTGTGAGTTGCCCTATTTGACAAATTAAATATTTCTAACAATTCTTTTGCTTCCTTTTCGGCTTCCGACTTTGATTTTCCTCCAATAATTGCTGGCAAATAAATATTTTCTATGGCTGTAAATTCTGGCAATAAATGATGAAATTGAAAAACAAAACCTATGTGTTGGTTTCGATATTTTGACAATGCTTTATCGGACATTGCAAAAACATCTTGTTCATCAATAATTACTTTGCCTTTGTCTGGTTTGTCAAGGGTACCCATAATATGCAAAAGCGTAGATTTCCCTGCACCAGAGGCTCCAACAAGACAGACAATTTCTTCGTTAGCAACTTCTAAATTGATATTTTTCAATACCTGCAAATTGCCATACGATTTACTCACAGAAGATACTTTAATCATCTATAATTCAATGTTTTGTGTCCTGTCTGGTCCAACAGATACCAATTTAATTTTGAGGTCTAAATATTTTTCTATAAAAGCAATATAGGTTTTCATTTCTTGAGGAATTTCTTCGGTAATATCAAATGATTTCCAACCTTTTAAACTTTGGTATTGTGGAATAAGATTGCTTGCCGAATCAAAAGGAATTTCTTCGGTAATGTTATTTTTGTAAAGATAAGAAGTACAAACTTTAAGTTCCTCAAAATTATCTAAAACATCTGCTTTCATCATTATCAATTCGGTAACACCATTGAGCATACAAGCATAACGCAAAAAAGGAAGGTCTAACCAACCACAACGCCTTGCTCTACCTGTTGTACTACCAAACTCACCACCTTTTTGACGCAATTCCTCTCCAATATTATCAAAAAGTTCTGTAGGAAATGGCCCTTCGCCTACTCGTGTACAATAAGCTTTGAACAAACCATAAACTTTACCAATTTTGTTGGGAGCAATACCCAAACCAGAACAAACACCTGCTGTTATGGTATTAGAAGAGGTTACAAATGGATAAGAACCAAATTCTACATCTAAAAGACTTCCTTGAGCTCCTTCTGCAAGTATTTTTTTGCCTTCTTTTATAGCATTATTGATAAGATATTCGGTAGAACATATTTTATATTTTTTCAATTCTTCTGCCGATTCAAGCCATTCTTTTTCGTATGCTTCAAAAGTAAATCCATCTATTTGAATAGATTTATAATCGAATTTCATACTTTCTATTTGTTTGATATGACTATTCTTTAATGCGTTGTATTTTTCTGTAAAGTTTGGCAAAAATAAATCTCCTACACGAATTCCATTACGACTAATTTTGTCAGTGTAAGTTGGACCAATACCTTTTAGGGTAGAACCTATTTTATTTGAACCTTTTATTGTTTCGTTTACAGCGTCTAACAATCTATGTGTTGGTAAAATCAAATGGGCTTTTTCGGAAATATACAATTTTGATTTTACATCGGTAAAATTGGCAATATCTGCTATTTCTTTTTTTATTAATATAAAAGGGTCTATAATAACTCCATTGCCTATTACATTGATACTATCTGGACGAAAAATTCCAGAAGGAATGGTATGCAATACTATTTTTTTTCCTTCAAAATTGAGAGTATGACCTGCATTAGGTCCTCCTTGAAAACGTGCAATTATATCATAACGAGGAGTAAGTACATCTACTATTTTCCCTTTACCTTCATCTCCCCATTGTAATCCGAGCAATACATCTACTTTCATTAAGTATCATTTTTTATAAACAATAATCTACATAGCCAATTTCTGTATTTTATTGGCATACAAAGGTACAATTTTTTTTATTACTTTTTGTAAAAACTACTTAAAATAATGTTTAGCAACATCTAATTTTTTTTCAGGCGGATTTGGCAAGGCTGTTGCTCTTATATTTTTTTTGTCCCAATTGTAATAACACACTATGTGTGCACTGCGTGTGTCCGCATTGCAAATTCTACAAAATGCTTTTTTATGAAAAAAATTACAAAAAATAAGTGATTGTGCTTGTTGTATGAAAAAATTATTGTATTTTTGCACTATGTTTTTCACTTCTTTATGAAGTGTAAAAACAAGTTTTTTTTATTAACAAGGCATTAGCTATTTTTCGCATTCAAAACAAAAGCGTCGGAAACTCTTGATTTGAACGAAATCGGGTAATGCGTATTCGCGGGATTGTCACGTTCCGCAGCACCAAAAATGTAGTTGGTGCTTACACCCAAAGGGTGTGAGCAAGACTATTTGGTGCAGCGGAGTTCACCGACGCTCTTCGCGAATGCGATAGGAAGGTTCACACCTTTCTTTTTCCGATAAGTGATTGATAGTCAATGCACAAAACTATCAATCACAATGGCAAACAAAAAATTAGGGCAGGCGAAAAACGCTAAGAAAGACGAGTTTTACACTCAACTCGTTGATATTGAGAACGAACTGAAGCATTATAAGGTGCATTTCAAAGGGAAAACGGTGCTTTGCAACTGCGACGACCCGCGCGTCTCAAATTTCTTCCACTATTTCAGTTACAACTTCGAGCAGTTGGGACTTAAAAAATTGATTACCACCTGCTACAAGAGCCAGGAACGCGATTTGTTCAGCCAAAACAATTCCGAACGTGCCATCTGGCTTGAATACTATGGCGACAAAAACGACAATCGTGTGCCCGACCCCGAAGAAATCGGAATTCATTATTTCAACGGAGACGGTGATTTCCGCTCGGCGGAGTGTGTTGAACTACTGAAAGAAGCAGATATAGTGGTAACAAATCCTCCTTTTTCTTTGTTCCGCGAATATGTGGCACAACTGATGAAGTATGAAAAAAAGTTTGTAATAATTGGCAATCAAAATGCCATTACTAATAAAGATTTCTTCCCATTAATTCGAGATAACAAAATTTGGTTAGGTTATGGTTTTAAAGGAGGTGCTGGACATTTTTATAGTAATTATGAAGATGTTGCAACCGCCAGCGACCATAGAGAAGGTATGATTCGGGTTTCGGGGGTGAATTGGTTTACCAACCTTGAAATTCAAAAGCGTAATGAAAACTTGATTTTATATAAAACATATAATTCTCAAGATTATCCTAAGTACGACAATTATGATGCCATAAATGTTGATAAAACGTCAGATATTCCAATGGATTATGACGGTTTTATGGGGGTACCTATTACATTTATGGATAAATACAATCCAAAACAATTTGAAATCATAGGAATATGTGCAGGCAATAGCAGATTGAATAAATTTTATGGAATAGTTCCCTACAAACCGCACGAAGAAGATAGGGGCGGATGTGCCGTATTGAATAATAAGCGAGTGTATTCTCGCATTCTAATCCGCCGTCGTCAGAAAAATAAAGAATATGAATTTTCCGAAACGAAATCGTCAATTGAGGCAAACGAAACTTTAACAGAATATGGAGGGCAAACGGAATAATATTATTCCTAAAAATAGTAAAATAGGAATAATATAGTGTTTATTTTGGTAAAAATAGGAATAAAATGGTATCTTTGCAGTCTAATTAAAACATAAATAGGAATGATATGAAAGGATACATTAAAGTGAGTGAAATAGCAGCACGATGGGGAATTTCGCCTCGCAGGGTGCGGATTCTTTGTGCCCAAGGACGAATTGCTGGCGTTGTACGACAAGGCAATCTCTACTATATTCCTTCAAATGCCACACAACCTGCCGATGCACGCAGTTATAGCAAATGGAAAGATAGAAAACCGTACACGTCATTGCTTGCGGAAATAGATATGTTGCGACAGCGACTTGCCTCCTTGCGTCCGCTCACACCTGCCGAAACCGAAGCCCTACGTGAGGTGTTCTTGATTGAACATACATACAACAGCAATGCAATAGAGGGGAATACACTTACTTTGCAGGAGACATCGCTTGTGTTGCAAGGAATCACAATTGACCAGAAACCACTGAAAGACCATCTTGAAGCAATCGGATACAAAGAAGCATTTGAATATATTGAGCAGTTAGCTAAAGAGGATAATCCGCTAACAGAAAACGACATTTGTAACATTCATAGTTTGGTACTTGCACATCGACAAGAGGATAAAGGTCGTTTTCGCAGAGTTCCTGTAAAAATTGCAGGAGCGGTAAACGAACCTCCGCAACCGTATACTATAAAACCATTGTTACATCAATTGCTTGAAGATATGCAAAAGCAATACTCCTCAATGAACATTGTTGAGCAAGTTTCATTATTTCATCTTCGTTTTGAAAGCATACATCCCTTTATTGATGGTAACGGACGAACAGGAAGGTTGCTTATGAATCTGCAATTGATACGAGCCAGTTTACCACCAATTAATGTAAAATACACCGACCGTCGTCGCTACTACGAAGCATTTGACAATTTTGCACGTACAAAATCCGCTGAATCTATGACAACGCTCATTGCCGAATATCTCGTGGAACGAATGGCGGAAATGGTACATATACTTTCTAATGAATTTAATCAATAATTATCTTTAAATATTTTAAATATGAATATAGAATTACATAAAATTACGATTCGAGAATTGACCAATGGCTATGTTGACAATGCCGAAAATGGAGTAACAGCATTTGGAGGAAAACTTGATGTACGTCCGCCTTATCAACGTGAATTTGTTTATAAAGAAAAGCAACGTGATGCGGTAATTGACACGCTTACGCAAGGCTTCCCATTGAATGTTATGTATTGGGCCACCCGCGAGGACGGAACATTCGAAATTATTGATGGTCAGCAACGTACAATCAGCATTTGCCAGTTCATAAATGGCGATTTTGCTTATATGATGCGCTATTTCCATAACTTGCAAGACGATGAAAAAGAGCAGATTCTGAACTACGAGTTGCAGGTTTACATTTGCAGTGGCACCGATAGTGAGAAACTGCGCTGGTTCCGCACCATTAATATTGCAGGCGAGAAACTTACTGAGCAGGAGTTGCGCAACGCCGTTTATTCGGGTTCGTGGGTAAGCGATGCCAAGCGCTATTTCAGCAAAAACGGTTGCCCCGCTTCAAAAACTGGCAGCGATTATTTAAGCGGTTCGGCAATCCGTCAGGATTACCTTGAAACAGCCATTGATTGGATATCGCACGGCAACATTGACATTTATATGGCCAAACACCAGCACGACCCCAATGCCGTTGAACTTTGGAATCATTTCAGCAGCGTAATTAATTGGGTTAAAGCAGTTTTCCCGAAGTATCGAAAAGAGATGAAAAACGTAGATTGGGGTCCGCTTTTCGAAAAATATCACAATCAGAATTGGGATGCGAATAAGTTGGAAACCGAAGTCAAGCGTTTGATGGCTGATAGTGATATTCAAAAGAAATCAGGCATTTATGCATACATTTTCGATGGCGATGAGCACAATTTGGGCATACGTGCCTTCGACGATAACACGAAACGTGAGGTTTACGAAAAGCAAAACGGCATTTGTAAGGTTTGCGGTAAACATTTTAAAATCGAAGAAATGGAAGCCGACCACATAACCCCGTGGTGCACAGGTGGTCGCACTGTGGCCGAAAACTGCCAGATGCTCTGCCGCACCTGCAACCGTCGCAAAAGCGGAAAATAGTCAGTAATAACAAATAAAGCGTTCCAAAAAACAATTTGTTCAGAAAATTTGGCAACGCTGTTGCTCTTATATTTTTTTGTCTCAATTGTAAGAACACACTGCGTGTGTTACCAAAATGTATCTAAACAACTCAAAAAGATAACAATTTGATTATCAATACAGATTGTTTAGATAGTTTTTACACGAATAAAAGTGTTATCTTTTGTAATAGAATTGTTTTGAATTAAAAACTAAAAAAAATTTGTTGTTTTTGTAAAACATTCATTAATAAAAAAATAAGTTAATAACTATAAATTGTTAATTACTTCTTACAAGAATGAAAAAAAATTAAGAAAAAGAGAATTATCTTTGCAATGATAATATACTAAAAATTTAACTAAAAAACAAATTTATTTTAAATAAAAACAAGTGATTTAAAATAAAATAATTAATGGGGAATATGGATTTTTTTAAAGAACTTTTTTCAGGATTTAACACACAAGGAGAATCTTTGGACACGCAAAAATATGACAAAGTATCTTCTATATTGCAACAGCAACAAGCAACAAAACAAGAAGATTCAAAATTGGTATCTGCTCGAGTCAAAACACGACCACAAATGGCAGAAACAATTGTAACACCAATTGCAAAAGAAGAAAATATTGGTCATACAATAGAAACAACCAATGAACAAGAAGAAACTCAAGTATTTTACAATAGAAATATTCACCCAGAAATGAAAAAATATTCGGCAGAAGAAGTTTTGGCAGAAGCCACCAAATATTTTGACGGAGATGTAATGGTTGCCAATGTTTGGATGAACAAATATGCTCTCAAAACAGACAAAGGAGAACTTTGTGAACTTACTCCCGATGATATGCACAGACGTATAGCAGCAGAATTTGCACGTATAGAACAAAAATATCCAAACCCATTAGACGAAGCACAAATTAATCAATTGTTAAAAAAATTCCAATATATTGTTCCTCAAGGTAGTCCAATGTTTGGCATTGGCAATGAATACCAAATAGCCTCATTATCAAATTGTTTTGTTATAGGTAATGGTAGCAATTCAGATTCTTATGGTGCTATAATGAAAATAGACGAAGAACAAGTACAACTTATGAAACGCCGTGGAGGAGTAGGACACGATTTGTCTCATATTCGTCCAGAAGGTAGTCTTGTTCAAAATAGTGCTCTTACTTCAACAGGGATAGTACCTTTTATGGAAAGGTATTCCAATTCTACACGAGAAGTAGCACAAGGAGGACGTCGTGGAGCATTAATGTTGAGTATATCTATCAAACACCCTGATGCAGAGAAGTTTATAGATGCTAAAATGGAACAAGGAAAAATTACCGGAGCAAATGTATCTGTAAAAATTGACGATGATTTTATGCGTTGTGTTCGAACAGGAACACCTTATATTCAACAATATCCTATCAATTCGCGAAATCCTATTGTAAGAAAAGAAATTAATGCTAAAAAATTGTGGGATAAAATTATCCACAATGCTTGGAAATCTGCAGAACCGGGAGTGTTATTTTGGGATACTATTCAACATGAATCTATTCCAGATTGTTATGCCGACCTTGGTTTTGAAACAGTATCAACCAATCCTTGCGGAGAAATTCCATTGTGTCCTTACGATAGTTGCCGATTGATAGCTCTTAATTTGTATAGTTATGTAGATGAACCTTTTACAGAAAATGCAAAATTCAATTTCGAGAAATTCAAAAAACATGTTGGCATTGCTCAAAGATTGATGGACGATTTAATAGACCTTGAAATTGAAAAAATAGATAAAATTTTAGAAAAAATTGGTCGAGACCCAGAAAGTGATAGTATCAAAAGGGTAGAATCAGAATTGTGGAGAAAAATCAAAGATAAATCATTGAAAGGAAGACGTACCGGTTTGGGAATTACAGCCGAAGGAGATATGTTGGCAGCTCTCAATATACGTTATGGCTCAGAAGAAGCAATTGCATTTTCAACAGAAGTACACAAACAATTGGCATTGGCTGCTTATCGTTCTTCTGTAGAAATGGCAAAAGAAAGAGGAAAATTTGCTATTTTCAACGCAAGCAAAGAAGTTCACAATCCTTTTATAAAAAGAATAAGAGAAGCAGACCCTACTTTGTACCAAGATATGTGTTCTTATGGTAGAAGAAATATAGCCTTGTTGACAGTGGCTCCTACAGGAAGTGTTAGTCTTTGTACACAAACAACTTCTGGAATAGAACCTGTATTTGAAATTGCTTATACTCGCAGACGAAAAGTAAATCCTAACGATGCTAATGTAAAAGTGGATTTTGTTGACAAAAATGGAGATTCTTTTGAAGAATATCAAGTTTTTCATCCAAAATTTGCTGTATGGGCAAAAACAAAAGGTTATGATGTAGAGAAACTTAAAGCAATGAAAACAAATGAATTGAAAGAAATCATTGCTCAATCTCCTTATTACAAGGCTTCAGCTCATGATATTGATTGGGTAATGAAAGTAAAATTGCAAGGTGCTGTACAAAAATGGGTTGACCATTCTATTAGTGTTACCGTAAATATTCCAGAAAATGCTTCCGAAGCGGTAGTTAGCGAAATTTATAAAACCGCATGGGAAAGTGGTTGTAAAGGAATGACCATTTATAGAGAAGGTTCTCGCGATGGTGTTATTCTCAGTGAAAAAGAAAAAAATAGGTCGAAAACAAGTGTAAGTTTTGGTGAAACTAATGCTCCAAAACGTCCAGAAAAATTGGAAGCCGATGTTATTCGTTTTAGAAATAGAGAAGAAGAATGGATTGCTGTTGTCGGATTGGTAGAAGGAAGACCTTATGAAATTTTTACAGGAAAAGCCGATGCATTTTATTTACACCCTGCAATAAAAAAAGGTTGGGTAGTAAGAGTAAAAAATGGTAACGAACCTGCTCGTTATGATTTTACTTTCAAAGATAAACAAGGTTTTGATGGTATTATTTGTGGCTTGTCACGTATGTTCAACGAAGAATATTGGAATTATGCTAAATTGATTTCAGGTATTTTAAGACATGGTATGCCTTTACCAAGTGTTGTCAATTTGATTTCTAAACTTCGTTTCAATGATGATAATATCATGACTTGGAAAAATGGCGTTAGTCGTGCTTTGAAAAATTATATCAAAGATGGTACTAAAGTTAAACAAGCATGCCCAGAATGTGAACAAGAAGCATTAGTGTACAAAGATGGTTGCGTTACTTGTATGAATTGTGGGCATTCTAAATGCGGTTAATATTTTTATTGTTTAATTTAAGCAGGCATTGCCTGCTTTTTTATTATTGATTCTTATGATTAATATTAATAATGTTTCTTTTAAATCTCGAATCAAAATACAAATAAGAATGACCGATATTGACATTCTTAATCACGTAAACAATGGGGTTATTGCTTCTTATTTTGATTTGGGAAGATTGAATTATTTGAAAACAGTTTCTGGAAAAATTGATTTAGCAAAATTAGATTTAGTTATTGTTCACACAGAATTTGATTATTTTGCTTCTATCCGATTTACAGATAATATTGCCGTGGATACTACTGTTTTAGAATTTGGAAATAAAAGTGTTAAAATGGCTCAAAGAATTGTTGATGTAAATACAGGAAAATGTTTTTGTTCTTGTATATCTGTTCTTTGTGGTTTCGATAGAGAAAAAGATTGTGCTATTCCTATTGATGAAAATTTTAAAATGAATGTTTTAAAATTTGAAAGAGATAGATAAAAATGAAAATCTGTTTAATAGCATTTTAATAAAAGAAATCGTTTGATTGGACAACGTTTTTTTTGTAAAAACGTTGTCCAATTATTTATTATTTAACACTTTACTATATAAATCAATAAATTGCTGGGCAATAATTGATGTACTATATCTATTTATAGCGTATTGTCGAAGATTTTCAGGAGAATAATCTTTGTATTTGTCTAACATTGAATCTAATGCAAATAAAAGTTCTTGTTTGTTTTGAGGTTCAACTAAAATACCATTTTCCGTTCCAATACTTTGTTCTATTGCAGGTAAACGAGAAGCGACAATAGGTTTTCCACAAGCAATGCTTTCAATAAGGACTAAACCTTGTGTCTCAAAATTAGAAAAAAGAAGGGAAAAACAACATTTGTGAAAATATTCAGGAATATTTTCATTCGGTATAGTAGAATGAAAACACACAAAATTAGATATTTGAAGTTTTTCAACAAGTTGAATTGCTAAAGGTTTTTCTTTGCCATCGCCAATAATGTCCAAACGAAAATCTTTTCTTTTTTTTGACAATAAAGCAATTGTACTTATAACATCTTTCCAATTTTTACTATTATCGTCAAAATGAATAATCATAAGTATGCTTTTCTGTTCATCATTGTTTGGAAGTGTATTGTTTAAACGAAAAATATTTTCATCAAGAACATTAGGAATGATAAAGTATTGATTTTTAATGCCTAATTTTTGCATAGCATTTGCTAAAATAGGAGAAACAGTTGTAATTGCAACTGCTTTTTTTGCAAAAAATTTTACCATCCATTGTTGAATTTTATTGTTAAAATCTTCGTTTTCTGGAAAATAGCGAGACCAATGTTCAGTAATAATAAAAGGAATATTATATTTATATTGTAATTGTATAGCAGGAAGAATATTTTTTGTAATAATATGAACATGACAAATATCTGGAAGACCATATTTTTTTATTGCGTATTGTATTCCAATACGATATGATTTCATAATAGACAAAAATAAGCGAGATTTATTCAAAATAGATTGTTTTATAATAGGATAAGTAACAAAAATTTCATGAAAAGAATTATTGTTTTTTTCTTCAATAGTTCTTGTTTTATTTTTTGAAGGAATTGGGTGTATTACTATTACATCAGCCAAAGTAGCAATTGCTTTCGCATGATTTTGTACAAAATTGCCTAAAAGCATATCCTCTTTAGTAGGATACCACGCAGAAAACATAAATATTTTATACCTTTTATTCATCTATGTAATATCTTTTTTAATTCTTGTAAAACAATGGAAATGTCTTCTTTTAAAATAAGAAATTCTTTGAATTTGGTTTTTGTTTGTTTTATAAAACAGACAAATGTAAAAACAAAACTGCAAAAATAAGAAATACTTGTAACAAGAGAAACAATGATTAAAACATGTAAATAAGGCATTCCCTTGAACAAATGTATAAAAGGAAAACAACATAAAATAGTAATAATCAACCCAATACAAGAAGCAATAGTATTGATAGAGAATTTGCCGATACCAGCAAAATAATGAGCTAATATGATATTGACAGAAAAAATAACAACACCAAACGCTAAAACAGTTATTATGTATTTTATTTCATAAAATTCTGGAGAGAAAACCCAAATGTAAAAACTTGTAGGTAAACACAATAGAACAGCAATGGCAATTATGCTAAAAAGAAAAGAAATTTTGACAAAAGCCAAAGTTATTTTTTTTGCATAAATAAGATTGTCATTACAATTAGAAATGCGAGCATATTGTATCGAAGAAATGCTTTTTGGCAATGCCCAAATAGATTCAGAGATTTTTGTTCCAGAATCATATATACCAAGAGGACTTCTTCCTGCACAAAGTTCTATAAAATAATAATTTAAACGATAATTTAAAAGTTGTGATAAATTTGCAATTTGAATAATTATGCCATAAGTTAAAACTTGTTTAAAAAGCGATTTAATTCCATGAAATCCTTGATAACTAATGTTCTTCATTGCAGGAAACCATGTGAATATGCTGAAAACAAAGTAAGAAACAAAATAAGCGATAAAGTATTCAGATAAATTATTGTCGTTGAAACAAAAATGCAAAGATAATAAAATAATGAGAAGCAAAAAAAATTGTCCAAATGTGGTAATATTGTAAAGAAAAATCTTTTCTTTAGAAAGCAATATTTGACTATTGATACTGAAAAAAGAAACAAAAATGGCAGAGAGAATAAATAAAAAAGCATATTCTATAGGAACAATATTGAAAATAAGCATAATAATACTTCCAATCAAATTTACTACAAAAGAAGCAACATAGGTAATAAAAATTAATTGAAAAGGGTCGTGTTTAGGAAGCATATAAACAAGCGTAGCACTTCCAAAAAAAGATGTAAATATTTGTAACAACGATATACCTAAAACAAAAAGACTAATCGTTCCAACACCTTCCGATTGAAAGAATTTAGCATTAATAATCGTTAAAACAAAAGCAATTACACTGCAAACAAATCGTACAAAAACCGTACCAAATATTTTTTTCAACATACTAATGTGCTTCTAACCAATTGTTTCCAACATTCATATCTATTGTTAACGGAATAGGCAAATCAATAGCGGTAGTCATATTTCTTTTGACTAACTCTTTAACAATATCTAATTCTGTTTTTTTAACATTTAACACCAACTCATCGTGTACTTGAAGAATGATATTCGATTGCAATTGATATTTTTTCAAATCATTGAATACGTTTATCATAGCGATTTTTATCAAATCTGCTGCCGAACCTTGAATCGGAGCATTGACAGCATTACGTTGGTCAAAATTACGTAAATTAGCATTTTTAGAATTGATATTTTTTAAGTATCGTCTGCGTTTCATTATTGTTTCTACGTAACCATGTTCTTGAGCAAAAAGAATCTGATTATCAATATATTGTCTAATTTTAGGATATTTTTCAAAATATTGAGAAATAAGCTCATTTGCTTCTTTTCGAGAGATATTCAATCGTTCTGACAAACCAAAAGGACCCATACCATAAAGAATACCAAAATTGACAGTTTTGGCCGTACGTCTCATTTCTTTGGTAATATTTTCTATTGGTAAAGCATAAATACGGCTTGCTGTTGCCGTATGAATATCTGTATCGTTGAAAAAAGCATTGAGCATATTTTCATCTTTGCTCAACGTTGCCACAATTCGTAATTCAATTTGAGAATAATCGGCAGCCAAAAGAATGTGTTCTTCATCGGAAGGAATAAATGCCTTTCTGATTTCTCTCCCTCCTTCGTCTCGAATAGGAATATTTTGTAAATTGGGATTGCTCGAACTCAAACGTCCTGTTGCTGTAACTGTTTGATTGAATTGTGTATGTATATGATTTGTTTTTTTGTTAACTAAAAGAGGAAAACTATCTACGTATGTAGATTTTAATTTTGATAATCCTCTATAATACAATATTTTATCAACAATAGGATGCTTATGTTTTAATTTTTGCAAAACTTCTTCTCCTGTTTGGTATTGTTTTGATTTTGTTAGTTTTGCATTTTTTATAATTTGTAATTTTTCAAACAAAATTACACCAAGTTGTTTTGGAGAAGAAATATTAAATTCTTCATTAGCAAGACTATAAATTTCTTTTTTTATATTATTAATCTCTTCTTCCAATACTTTTGAATAAGCATTGAGAAAATCTACATCAATATTAACACCGATAGATTCCATTTGTGCCAAAACACCGACAAGAGGAAGTTCTATATTGTTGAATAGATTAATGGATTCTTTTTCTTGCAATTGTTTTTCAAAAATTGTTTTTAGTTGTAAGATAATATCAACTTTTTCACAAAATATGTATTGATTTGGATTATCGTTGAATAACAACAAATTGTTTTTGTCTTCTTCTATCATTCGATAATCTAAATAAGTGTCTGCCAATGTTTCGAGATTGTGACGCAATTCTGGTTCTAACACATAATGTGCTAAAAGTACATCAAAATATTTGCTTGTTGTTGGTATATTCCACTGACAGCATAATTTAAAGAAAGATTTTAAATTATAGCATATTTTTTCGATGTTGATGTCGGTAAAAAGAGGAATAATGCTATTTATCCATTGTTGATATTCTTCTTTTTGTTGTGGCAATTTTATTTGTATCGCTTGATGTATTTTTGTTGCAAAAGCAATAGTTTCAATATTTTGTAATTCGTTGATTTCTATATGAAAAGCAAATTGTTTTGCATTTTTGATAACATTGATACAAGATAAGAAACTTTGCCAATCATTGATAATTTTATAATCTTGATTCTCAGAAGAATAATGTGCTTTATCTACAGATAACTCTGTTGTAGGCATATTATCTTGTGCAAACAAATTCAATGTAGTGTTAGCGTTATTGATTGTTGTTGGATATTGTGGATTTTGTAAATCTTTCAATATTCTATTGTACAGCGATTTAAATTCTAATTCTGAAAAAATATTATTGATATGGTTGAGGTTAAGTTGATAACGTAAATCCTCTTCATTGAAATCAATAGGTACATCCAAAATAATAGTTGCTAACATTTTGGAAATCAAAGCACTTTCTGCGTCTGCTTTAACTTTTTCTTTTAATTTTTCGTTTTTGATATTGTCTGCATTGGTAATTAAATTTTCAATAGAACCAAATTCATTGATAAGTTTTTTCGCACCAACTTCTCCAATGCCTTTTATACCAGGAATATTGTCAACAGCATCTCCCCAAATACCTAAAATATCAATAAGTTGAGAAGGTTCTTTAATATTATATTTTTCACAAATTTCTTTTTCTCCCAATATGCTAATACCAGAACCTAAATGAGCTGGTTTGTAAAGAAAAATATTTTCAGAAACAAGTTGTCCGTAATCTTTATCTGTTGTCATCATATAGGTAATAAAACCTTCTCGTTCGGCTTTTTTTGCCATAGTACCAATAATATCATCGGCTTCATAACCGGGCAATTCTATAGTATGAATACCAAATGATTTTAGTACCTCTTTGATATAAGGAATTGACGTTACAATGTCTTCAGGAGTATTATCTCTATGTGCCTTGTACTGAGCATATTCTGCGTGTCGAATTGTTGGTCCATGACTATCGAAAGCAACAGCAATATGTGTTGGTTTTTCATTATGAATAACTTCGTATAATGTATTGGTAAAACCTAAAATTGCAGAAGTATTAAGCCCTTTGGAGGTGATTCGTGGATTTTTATTTAAAGCATAATATGCTCGAAAAATTATCGACATCGCATCAAATAAAAACAATTTTTTGTCACCATGTTTCATTGTATATCAGTATTTTTTGCAAAGATAACATTTTTTTTACATATAGCAAAATTATTTTCTGAAAGAAATCTTTTTGTTTAACTATGAAAAAATTAAACAACCACAACAAAAAAACAAATATAATCGATTAAAACACAGTGTGTTATAAAACATCTGGACGATTTTTCTTTGTGCGTTCTTCCGATTTTTGTAATTTCCATTCGGTAATTAATTTTTCATTACCCGAAAGCAAAACATCAGGAACGGTATGCCCACGAAAATCATAAGGACGAGTATAAACAGGAGGAGAAAGCAATCCATATTGAAAAGAGTCTGATAAAGCAGAAGTTTCATCATTGAGAACACCTGGAATCAAACGAACAATAGTATCACACAAGACAGCAGCAGGTAATTCTCCTCCAGATAAAACATAATCTCCAATAGAAATTTCTTTGGTGATAAAGATTTCTCGAATACGTTCATCTATTCCTTTATAATGTCCACAAAGCATCATTAAATTGTTGCACATTGAAAGTTCATTGGCGATAGTTTGATTAAGTCTTTCTCCATCGGGAGTGAGAAAAATAATGTGGTCGTAAGTTCGCTGTGTAAGCAAATGTTCTATACAAGCAGCAATAGGTTCTATTTTCATTACCATGCCAGCCTCGCCACCATAAGGATAATCATCAACACGATGATGTTTATCGGTAGAATAATCTCTGATATTGTGTAAGTTATATGAAAATAAACCTTTGTTTTGGGCTCGTTTTAAAATTGATATATCAAAACAGCCTGCAAACATTTCTGGGAATAATGTCAAAATATCAATATGCATAATTATTCTTCGTATTTGTATCCTATTCCTTTAATCGTTTTGATATTGTCCAAAGATAATTTTTCTCTCAAACGTCTAATATGAACGTCTATAGTTCTGTTGCCTACAATAGTAGAACCCCATACCGAAGCATAAATTTCTTCTCGATGAAAAACTTTGTTTGGTTTGGATGCCAAAAGACATAAAAGTTGAAATTCTTTTCTTGGTAATACTATTTGAGCATCTCCTTTATAAACAGTATAATTTTCGATATTTATAGATATATCTCTTAGTGTCATTTCTTTAATATTGTCCTCTAAAACAATAGCCCGACGAAGAAGTGCTTGTACTTTTGAAATAAGCACTTTAGGACGTATCGGTTTTGCAATATAATCATCTGCTCCACATTCAAATCCTTCTATTTGAGAATAATCTTCGCTTCTTGCTGACAAAAAAGCAATAAGAATATCTTGATTGCTCTCCTCTGAACGAATAGTTTTACAAACTTCAAAACCATTCATAATAGGCATCATAACGTCAAGCAAAACCAAATGTGGTTTATTTTTGGCAATTTCTATCAAAGCATCGCTACCGTTAGTGGCTGTACTAACAAGATATCCCTCTTTTTCAAGATTGTAACGAATGAAATCCAATATATCTATTTCATCATCTACAAGCAATATTTTGTATTTTTGAAATTCCATGTTTTTATTTTTTTTATTCTTTGCAAAGATACAACAAAGAAATGAAATAGATTTTCTATTTAGAAAATTATAAAAAAATAACTACGAATGACTATACGCTCTGTACCATTGTAATAGTGTTTGGACTATTTGTAGCACTATTAATAGCACATCCTGCCATTGATACAGCCATGGATATTAAAAAATCAGCCTCAGAACAATACACTATAAAACAACCCTTAACACTACTGTCTATCAGGCAGTTACAAGCGATTTTTTTAGTGTAATTTTTATAAACTCTCATTTTTTAGCATATTGTTATTATTCAACGTTTTATCCACAACAAATATTGTTCCAAAATGGTCAATTTTTGATAAAAAAAATGAAAAAAAAATTTTTTTGTAAGGAGAATAAACAAATTTTAACTATTTTTGCAAAATTAAATAATGTAATTATGGAAATTGAACAAATTTTATTTTTAGACATTGAAACAGTAAGTATAATGCCTTCGTACTTCGATTTGAATGAACGAATGCGAAAATTATGGGACAAAAAAGCAACAACCATTGCAAAAAAAGAAGAAGATACGCCAGAGAATTTGTATAAAAAAGCTGCAATATATGCAGAATTTGGTAAAATAGTGTGCATTTCTGTTGCTTATATTCAAAAAGGAAATTTACGTGTTACCTCCTTTGCCAATGAAGATGAGAAAACATTGTTGCTACAATTTGCAGAAATGCTTAATAAATATTACAATGGGACAAATCATTATTTGTGTGCCCACAATGGTAAGGAATTTGATTTTCCGTATATTTGTAGAAGAATGTTAATCAATAGAATAAAAATTCCTAACATATTGAATGTTCAAGGAAAAAAACCATGGGAAACAACATTTTTGGATACTATGGAACTATGGAAATTTGGTGATTATAAACATTATACATCTTTAGATGTTTTAGCAGCGATTTTCAATATTCCCTCACCTAAAGATGATATTGATGGGTCGCAAGTAAATGATGTTTTTTGGCAAGAACATAATTTAAAAAAGATTCGTACATATTGTGAAAAAGATGTAGTTACTATTGTACAAATAATGCTTTGTTATTTAGGAGAAAATATTATAGAAGATAAAAACATTATTTATATAAATGCTATCTGAGAATTTCTAACAAACGCATGATTTCCAATTTGATAGAAGAACCTTCGTAAAGAACTCTATAAACCATTTCTATAATTGGAACATCTACTTTGAATGTTTTATTCATTTCATGGATACATTTTACGGCATAATAACCTTCTGCAATCATTTTCATTTCTAATTGAGCCGTTCTTACCGAGTAACCGCGTCCAATCATCATTCCAAAAGAACGATTTCTACTATATTGAGAGTAAGAAGTTACTAAAAGGTCTCCTAAATAAGAAGCCGAACAAAAATTACGATTGTTGTTAGGAACAACTTCATTGAGAAAATGTATCATTTCACTGATACAATTAGCATTGAAAAGAGCCAAAAGATTATCACCATAGCCTGCACCGCGAAAAATACCTCCTGCCAAAGCATAAATATTTTTTAATATTACCGAAAATTCTATGCCTTTCATATCGGGAGAAGTATGAATTTTCACATAAGTCGTTCTAAATATTGAAGCAATATATTCCGCTAAATCGTTATTCAGCGAACCAGCAGTGAGATATGTTAACTTTTCAGCAGCAATTTCTTCAGCGTGTGAAGGACCACAAACAACACACAATCTATCTTCTGACACTTGAAAATTACTCATTAAATAGTCAGTTATTGTTTGTATTTTTTCAGGAACAATCCCCTTGATAGCCGATACTACATTTTTATTTTTTAAACTATCTGGTTTTAATACAGATATAGAACGATAAACATAAGCAGAAGGGACAACCAAAATAATAGTATCTACTTTAGCAACAATAGTTGCCAAATTATTCGAGATACGAATACGTTTACTATTCAATTGTGCAGAAGATAAAAACAATGGATTTCTACCATTGGCTTTAACACCTTCTTTTATTTCAGGTTCTCTCACCCACCAATAAACAGTTGATAAGTTGTTTTGCAATATTTTTACAATTGCTGTTGCCCAACTACCTCCGCCAATAACCGCTACCTTATTATTACTAAAATTCATACTTTGCAAAAGTACCATTTTTTTCAATATCTGTCAACAATATTTAAAAAATGATTTTTTTCAAAAAAATCTTACTATTTTTTATTGTTCTCCTCGTTCTATTGCTCTTCGTGTATCTTTTTCTTTGATACTTTCTCGTTTATCGTACATTTTTTTACCTTTTGCCAATGCAATTTCTAATTTTGCATAACCATTTTCGTTGATATAAAGCAAAATAGGTATTATTGTTGTACCTTTTTCATTCAATTTAGCGAGCAATTTTCTCAATTCTCGCTTTGTTAACAATAATTTTCTATCTCTTTTGGGTTCATGATTGTTGTAACTTCCTGCAATATATTCACTTATATGTAAATTGTGTAACCACAATTCATTATTAACAAAGCTACAATAAGCATCTGTGAAACTTGCTTTTCCTGCACGAATTGATTTTATTTCTGTCCCTGTTAAAACTAAGCCTGCATTATATCGAGTTAAAAGAAAATATTCAAATTCTGCTTTTCGATTTTTTATTTTTATTTTAGCATCTATTTCATTTTTTTTGTTCATGATTCAAACTTTTATACAGCAAAATAACTTTCTAATTCTTTAAGCGTATTTTCATTGGTGACAATATCTTTTACTATATGTCCGTTTTCAAGTATTACTATGCGTTTGCACACTTCGGTAATGTGGTTTAAATCGTGTGATGATATGAGCAGAGTAATATTTGTTTGTGTTTGTAAATCGTTGAGAAATCGTTTGAGACGTATTTGTGACGAAGGGTCTAAGGCAGTGAAAGGTTCATCCAAAATAAGTATTTTAGGACGACCAATAAGTGCTGCTACTATGCCTATTTTCTTCTGATTTCCTTTGGAATAGTCTCGTATGAGTTTTTTAGAATTATTGATTTCTCCATTGAAAAAATCTTGCATAGAATCAATAAATGTCGTTATTTCTTCTTGTGTTAGATGATGAAGTTTGCCAACAAATTGAAAATATTCTTCTACGGTAAGAAAATCAATTAAAAAATTTTCATCCAAAAAAGAACCTACATAGGATTTCCAATCATCGTTGCGTACTACGGGAGTATTATTGATAAGAATTTCTCCTTCGGTTGCCTCTACTAAATCGAGAATAATCCGAAAAAAGGTGGTTTTACCTGCACCGTTGTTGCCTACAAGTCCAAAACTTTCGCCTTTGGCAATATGTATGTCTTCAATATTTAAAGCAACTTTATTTCCGTATGTTTTTTTTAAATGTTTTGCTGTTATCATAATAATTTATTTATTCACTTTGACGAAAACCTTCCAGCAAAGTGTATTTTTGTTGATTGAATTTATTAATACAAAGCCTAAGCCAATATTTTTGCAAACAAAGACCGATAATGCCCAATGCGGAAAAAGCACCTAATATTACATAAGTGTTCAACCATATATGCAGAATGCTTATTATTATTATCGGTAAAAAAAGAGGAATATTGATGATTAACAAATTTTTGAATGAAAATCCTTGATAATTATATGCCGAATTGTTTTTTAAATCTATATGTTTGGCATTATAGCATGCAAAAAACAAAAAGATATATGCCAATACTCCCATATTGAATAGGCAGACAGTCACATGATAGGCTACTATATGCCAACCTATGATAAAGTAGGGAGAAGAAAGAATGAAACAAATAATATTCGTTATTTGCATAATGTATAAATTGGCTTTCAAATAGTTTTCAATAGAAATATTGTTGCTCATTAGTCCGTCAAAATGAGAACTATTCCAACTTATTATGCTTTGTCTGAGTATAAACATCAACATTCCGATAATATAAGTTGCACCAAAGAAAAGCCATCCTGGATTTTCGGCATACATAGGATCTATGTAATACAAAAGACCAATAAGAAGAGAAAAGGGGAAAACAAACAGCATGCTTTTGGTTCGTTTGTGACGAAGCAGAAGTTTTATTTCCATACCCATTATTTCCCCTATCAAACCAAATCTATCTAAAAAACTCAAGCGATAAGTTTTTACTTTATCTGCTTTTTTTGTGTTAAAAGTTTCAATATAATAGTGCTGATTAAAATATTGAAAATTAAATATATATGCAATTACTATCATTGCAATAGGAATAAATATACCGTAGGAATGAGTTATCAGCCACAGCATGCAAATACGGGATATTTTGCATAATGAGAACCACCCGAAAAATTCCATACAAACAAATGCTATTATGACAAGTAATAATATTACAAAACCTATCCATTCCGACGGAAGTTTGCGTTTGAGATAACCTGCTGTAAGATAATTGAACCATATCATGAATACCATGCAGCATACAAAGCGAATAGCCACATCTACGCTATAATATACGCTTACTGCTTGTATGGCAAAGGGAATAATCAAAAACAGCAACAAATAATTGAAAGGATGAAGGATAGGAGTGATAATCAAATAATTCACCAGAGTATTTCTACGAATGGGCAAATGTTGATAGGTATGAATTTGAATACGTTGTAATTGTTGCATGACGATGCGAATAAGTATGCCTCCCAAATAGAGATAAAAAAACATATTCCCAGCTATTTCCACAGGATTTTGATTTATATGAATTTTTTCTAAAATATTATCCAGCAAAAATCCCAGAATAAGCAAGAAACTTGCCATATATAGAACAAATATCCATACCATTATAGAAATAAAGGTATTTTTATAATATCCCTTTGCTCTTTTTTGTTGCAAAAAGTTTTGCCGAATAATGTCAAAAATAACATATTTCATTATCAGAAGAACAATTATTAGGGTTATTGTTGTTTAAAATTTTTAAGACCTTCTTCCAGAAAAGCAACAAAATTATCAATATTTCTGTCGTAAGATTTAGGTTCTTTTGTAAGCATATTTCCTTGGGAATCAATAAGAACATAAAATGGTTGAGCATTCATATTGAAATGCTCCATTTGATAATTTAGATTCTTTTTTCCTAATGTTTTAATAACTATACCATCTTTTGTTGTTATCCATTCATTTTCAGGAAGTTTTATTGTATTAGCATCGGCATAAAGTGCTACCATAACAAAATCTTCTTGAAGCATTTTTTTCACATTAGGGCTTGACCATACATAATTTTCCATTTCACGACAATTCGCACAAGTTTTGCCCGTAAAATCAATAAATATTGGTTTGTTGACTTGTTTTGCATAGGCTTTTGCTTCTTCCAAATCGAAAAAACCTTCAAAGCCTGTTGGCAAATGCAGTTGGTCGGCATATTTTCTATTGGCAGGAATAGCAGAAAATGATGCTGTATTACTTTTATTCTCTACTATAATACGTTCTATATCAAAATCTTGTGTTGTCATTGGTGGAATATATCCTGATATTGCTTTCAAAGGAGCTCCCCACATACCCGGAATCATATAAATAACAAATGCAAATGTTATCAATGCTAAAAACAATCGAGGAATCGAAATATGTGTTATTGGGTCATCACCTTTAAATTGTAATTTGCCAAGTAAATAAAATCCTAACATAGAAAATATTACTATCCATAATGCTAAATATGTTTCTCTATCTAAAATTCCCCAATTTGCACTCAAATCTGCCATTGATAAAAATTTTAATCCAAGAGCAATTTCAAGGAAACCAAATACAATTTTTATGGTATTTAACCATGAACCAGATTTTACTTTTTGTATCATTGAAGGAAACATTGCCAAAAAACTAAATGGTAAAGCAAATCCTAATGCAAATCCTAACATAGAAATAAAGAAAACTAAACTATCGTTAGACCCTGATGCTAATTCTATCAATGCTGCTCCCAAAATAGGACCAGTACAAGAAAATGATACCAATACCGTTGTCAGTGCAATGAAAAAAGAACCTAAATATCCTCCTTTTGATGATTGTTTGTCAGAACTATTTATCCAAGAACTTGGTAAGGCAATTTCAAACAATCCAAAGAAAGAAAAAGCAAAAATCATAAATATGACAAAAAATATCAAATTGGGTATCCAATGCGTACTAATAATATACATTGCATCTTTCCCCAATAAAAGTGTGAGTATCAATCCTAAAACTGCAAAAATAAAGATAATAGATATTCCAAAAAATATGGCTTGTTTAATTCCATCTTTTTTAGATTTATTGCTTTTCATAAAAAAACTTATTGTCATTGGAATCATCGGAAAAACACAAGGTGTCAACAATGCCAACAATCCTGCAAGAAATGATACTAAAAATACCACTAACATTGATTTTTCTTTTGAAGAAATGTCACTTTTTTCTGATTGAATACTAACAATTTCTTCTTCTTTAATCATAGTATCTTCTTGAACTATTGTCTTTTCTATTTGTGTATTAGTATCTTCTTCTATTTGTTGTGTAAGTGATTTGTTTTCTGTTGATTCTTTTATTTTTATACCTTTTATTGGTATAGCAAAATCTACACCAGCCAATACACATTTCCCATCTGTACATGCTTGAGCATCAATGGATAGATTAATAGTAAAATCTTCTTTTGATAATATTTTAATTTTTTGTGTAAAATTAACAACAGAGAGGTCAAAAAATCTATCTGTTCCAAAATCATCGGTAATTTCTGTATATTTTGGTTCTATGGTTTTTCCTTCTAACGTATAATTTGCTGATGGTTCAAAGTTAAACACAGTTTGTTGAGTTATACCTTCGGTATTGTATTGGGAATACAAATGCCATTTTTTTTCTATTGTAGCTGTAACAACTATTTTAGCCTGATTGTCAGCAATTTTCTCTACATTGTATTTCCATATAACAGGTTTTTCTATCTGTGCTAATACGACTCCTTTACAAAATATTGCTATTAACAATAAAAAGATATTGACATTTAATACTTTTTTCATTTTGCAATTTTATTGTTTGATTTTTATTAATAATAAAAAGACGAAGAACAAACATTCTCCGTCTTATTTTTCAATGTTATCTTTTTATAAAAGATTATTAATTTTATCTACTAAATCACTTTCGCGGATAACACCTACATGTTTGTCGACAATTTCTCCATTCTTAAAAAACAAAAGTGTAGGAATATTTCTGATACCAAATTTCATAGTTACATTTGGACTATCTTCAATATTGATTTTACCCACAATAATTTTACCATCATACTCTGCTGCAACTTTTTCAAGCAAAGGAGCAATTGTTCTACAAGGACCACACCAAGTAGCCCAAAAATCAACTACTATAGGAAGTTCTCCTGATATAACACTTTCCCAATTGTTGTCTGTTATTACTATTTCCATAATTATCCTAATTTTATATTTTACAATCTATTAATTTAATTTCATACTTGCTTCACCAAGAAAAGTATCATCTGTGAATAATTGTACGTGATATTCTCCTGCAACTGCGGCATCGCCATCTCGCAATTCCCATGATAAAGAAACACTTTTTGCTTTATTTTCATAATTAACTGTTTCTTTAATAGTGTATTGCAATTGTTTGTCTTCGTGAAGAAAACTATATGCATCGCCTTTCCCAAGAGCCAAAACACGCCCATCGGGTAAAGAAATTCGAGCATAAATATTTATAGGTCCTGCTGGTGTTAAATCATTTTCACTCAATGTAAACGTTGTTTTTATCGCTTTAACTCTTCTGGATTTTATCGTTTCTTGCGATTTTGCAGTATATGCTTTCAACGAAACATTGTATGCTTTAAGTTTTGACGCTGTTGTTACTTTTGCTTGCAACTGCTCTTTTTCTTCAGAAAGTTTTGTTTTTTCTTCATTCAATTGAGAAACTTCTTGTGTTAATCCCTCATTTGTGATTGTCAAATTTTTGTTTACCGTGTACAAAGAATCTAAAAGAGATACATATTCTTTACCTTGGTCTTGTAACAATTCCAATTTTTTCTTGATTCGACGATAATCTGCTTGCGAAGATATTAATTTTTGAATTTCTTCGGCTTGTGCCAAAATAGCACTATCTTTTGCCGTCAATTTTTCATTTAATTCTCCATATTCTGCTTTCATTTTTTCATATTCTGCCAAAACAGAATCCAATTCTGCTTGCAATAATGCTTGTTCTGCTTGTGAATTGTCTGCAACCTCAACGTATTTGTTTACATTTGTAAGTGAGTAAACGGCTATAATAATACTAACGATTGCCACTATCGCAAAAAATATGGCTAGTGCCCGATTTCTTTTAACTTTTCTCTCTAATTCTTGTATCTGATTATTCTTTTCTATATCCATCATAATTCGTTTTATTAGTATTTTGCAAAGATATAGAATTTTTACATATCAAACTACAATCAAATAAAAAAAATATTAAAAAAAGCAAATTATTTTTTACGAATCTACATTAGGAATTTGTACGAAATGGCTTATAATCTTATCATAGTTAAATAGTTGTTTTTTCTATATTACAAATGCTGTTAGATATAACAAAAGTTTTTCTTGTTGAAAATCAATATGTTAAAGAAATTCAAAAAAGTTCTAAACCTTACAAAAAAATTTTTTTCATTTTTATCAAAAATCGACCACTTTGGCACAATATTTGTTGTGTATAAAACGTTGAATAATAACAATATGCTAAAAAAATGAGAGTTTATAAAAAACATACCCAAAAAACCGCTTGTAACTACCTGATAAACAGCAGTATTAAGGACTGTTTTATAGTGTATTGTTTTGAGGCTCGTTACTATAGGGCACCTACTTTCACCAGCAGAGACCCTCTTTTTGAGAAATACCCAAGCATATCTCCTTACGCTTATTGTGGGAATAATCCTGTGAAGTACGTTGACCCGACGGGGTGTATATTCGACCCTGCTCAAGATGAGAATTACGTTAAACCAATGGAAAAGGATATACAAAATAAATTGTCTCAAAGAATAGAAGAGAGAAATAAATACGCCGTAGGTTCAGATGAATATAATCGTTTAAATGACCATATTACCGAATTGACTAATGCATTAACAGAAATTAATGATTTAAGGAATGATAAAAATAATCTTTATTATTTAACTTTTGGGGATATTTCCTTTAATAAAGATATTGGAGGAAATTATGCTGATGCCGCGGGTAGTTTGACTTATGGAGGTGTAAATAATGACGGACAGAATATTATTAATATTAACATGGCAGAAAAATATG
>JAZSKB010000034.1:0-12775 GCA_045534635.1 Bacteroidales bacterium | reverse complement strand
TATTTTAGGTGACAATAGCGGTGGTGATCACCTCTTCCCATTCCGAACAGAGAAGTTAAGCCCACTTGCGCCGATGGTACTTGCCCTAAAGGCTGGAAGAGTAGGTAGTTGCCTATCTTTTTTAAAGCATCTCTAAATCTTTTAGAGATGCTTTTTTTATTATATTAATTTTTCCCATTTCAATTTTTTGTATTTATTATTTTATTGAAATAAATAAACATACTTTTGTGATATTTTTATAAATGTATAAGCGTATGATAATCAGAATATTATATGTGTATAATCAAAAAAGTATATTTTTTTAAAAAAAAGTGCTAAATATTTTGTATCTTTGCAGAATGGAAATTAGGAGAATAAACAACGGTAAAATTTTCTATTTTGGAAACGATGTAATTCCTAAGTACAGTTTTAACGCTAAAGAGTTGGACGAAGAAACCGGAATGTACTACTTTGAGGCTCGTTATTATAGGGCACCTACTTTCATTTCTCGTGACCCTCTAATGAACGAAAAACCATGGCTTACTCCTTACCATTATTGTAGCAACAACCCAGTAGGTAGAATCGACCCTACGGGGATGATGGATGATGAATATGAATTTAACCAAAGAGGAGAATTGTTAAATGTGACAAAAAACGATAAAATAGATGTTGTAATCGTAAGAAATGATGATGGAACTCAAGCGAGGTCAGAATTATATAAAGCAGGAACTATTAAAATGCATGAAAACCAAAAAGGAGAAAACTATTGGTCAATCAAAGGAGATAATAATGCAAAAGAAATATTTGAATTTCTTGCGAATAATACTTCTGTAGAATGGGGACATCTTCAAGTAGGAGAAGGTGGCGAAAATGGAACAAATTATCTTGTTACGTCTAAATCTGAGAAAAAGATAAATTTCACTCTTAATGGGATAAAAAAGCCAATAAAAACATTTAATCATAATCATCCAAATAATACAACAACCCCTTCGGAACCAGATTTGGAAATGTATGATAACATTTCATTTCATAATTGGAAATATAGTAAATTTCAAAGTAAAGAGGTTAATTGTAATATTTATACAAATAAAAACGGTCAATCAAAATATACTCCATTTTATAGTCGTGATTATTACAAAGCATTAAATAATATGACAGAAGAGGTCTTATCAAAATCATTAAAATAATGAAAAAATATTTGGTAATAGTATTATTTATTTATTTTACATTTATTAAATGGGGAACCGCTCAATCAAAAATGGATACAATTGTTTTCAATACCCCTGAATTAAAAGTAAATAATCAGTATTTTCTTTATGATTTAGATTCAATTCTCTTACAACATTGTTATGGATGTGATACTAATAACGTTTATCTTATAGATATTGACCAAAAAAGAAAATATGTATATCAATTAAAAGTAATAGGAACCTTATGGAAATACGCAAAAGATGCAAAGGGCTATTTTATGTACAATAATAAATATTATTTTGTGAAAGGGACATTTCCTGAAAATCCCCAACCTCTTTTCACACAGACAGATAATGTCTACCAATTTTTTTATGAAGAGCCACATTATGATACTAATGTCTTTTGGATTTTTGCAGATGGCGATTGTTGTTCTATATTATTAGAATACAGATATCAAAAATTATTCTTTTTAGAAAAATTGTGGTAAAAAATCACTTTTACTATTATGTACCAAGAAGAATTTTTAGCTCGTAAACTCCAACTTATAAAGTTATAAAAAAATGCTATCTTTGCAAGAAAAATTAGAATATGATTCGCTTTGAATGTGATTATCAAGAAGGAGCACACCCTTTGATTTTAAAACGATTGATGGATACCAATTGGGAACAAACATCTGGCTATGGCGAAGATGTTTTTTGTGAAAACGCCCGTAATATTATACGTAAAATCTGTGAAAATCATCTACTTGACATTCATTTTTTAGTTGGTGGCACACAAACAAATACCACTGTTATTGCTTCTATTTTAAAGCCATATCAAGGAGTTATTGCTGCCGATTGCGGACATATCAATGTTCATGAAACTGGAGCAATAGAATCAACAGGACACAAAGTAATTGCTCTTGATTCGATAAATGGTAAAATTTCGGCAGAACAAGTCGAAACATACTACAACAAACATTGGAACGATGCAAATCATGAACATATTGTACAACCAGGAATGGTCTATATTTCTCAACCAACAGAATTGGGAACTCTTTATTCCAAATCTGAATTAATGACTTTATATTCCGTTTGCCAACGTTTAAACTTACCATTATATATTGATGGAGCCCGATTGGGATACGCTTTAATGTCTCCAGAAAATACTATATCTATCAACGACTTAGCAAAATTATGCGATGTATTTTACATTGGAGGCACTAAAATAGGAGCATTATTTGGTGAGGCTATCGTCATTGTTAACGAAAACTTAAAAAAAGATTTTCGGTATATGATAAAACAAAGAGGTGCTCTTTTGGCAAAAGGAAGAATTTTAGGACTTCAATTTGAAACACTTCTAAAAGATAATCTCTATTTTCAAATTGCAAAACACGCCATTGACATGGCAATGCTTATTCAAAAGGCTTTTATTGAAAAACATATCAAATTGCATGTCTTATCCCCTACTAACCAACAATTTCCTATTCTAACAAGGCAACAAAAAGATACTCTTGCCCAAAAATATGCTTTTGAATTATGGGAAAATATTAACGATGATACTTTTATTGTTCGTTTTTGTACAAGTTGGGCAACAAAAGAAGAACATGTTAAGGCTCTTATTGATGATATTAGAAAATTATAAAAACAAAACAATTCATAAAATCGTTTTAAAATATTATTCTTTAAAGAATTGTAATTTATTATTTATTTTCATCTTCATTATCTTCATTCTTTTTTTCATTGTATCCTTATCACAAAGCGACAAAATTGCTATCAATAAAAAAGGCAGAGAAATAGAACGATAACGAACAATCGCTCCAATAATTGGCGAAGCATAACCAATAATCAAAAAATTAATCATTGCAAAAAAGAAACAAAAATAAAACAAATTCTTGTTTTTAAGATTTTTTTTAAAACCTAATAAAAGAAAGACAAATATAAAAATCCAAATAGCAATCAATTCAATTGTTGAAAATAACATTGTAACAGATGGATTTTTCGGGAACCACGGTTGAAATATTGCATTAAACAATGCTCTTGGTAAAAAGCACAAAAATGCCCATAGATTTGCTTCCAAATAATTCTTATCTGCAATTCGAGCATTATCATCAATGGCTAAATTTAAAGAATCATTATATTTAAATGCCAATAAATCAAATGCATCGTACCCCATAATATATGCAGAAAAATAACTTAATATTCCAAAAATGATTATACCAACAAGGTAAATCGGAAGAATATGATTGAATTTATACTTTTTATTGATAACAAACAAAATACAAAGAGGAAAAAGAATTATCAAATAATACATTTTTGTATAAAGTATTATTATACAAGAAAATACAACAACAACAAGGTTCATTATTGTTGTATATATATTGGTATTTTTATAGGTAAATTTATCTATAGCATTAATTAACAAACCAATAGCAAACAACAACAAACATTCTTTCAACATATTTGATGTCCAAAAAAGAACAGAAGGTGTTAAAAATAAAACTATTACATAAAGAAAATTAATGTTTCGGACATTCCTTTCTACAAATTGATAAATAGAAAATAAGCCAACAAAAGAAAGAAAAGCAGCAAAGATTGTATGAACATTATAATATCCAAAAGAAAATAACATTAAAAATGCATTTAGACGAATAATTAAATGAGAATCAGTAAAAATATTAGTAAAATAAATTCTATCCCAATGATTCATGTGAGCATAATAATTCTCTGTAAAATAAGGCGTATCGTTGGCAATACCAAAAATAATTTTGAAATAATCACCTATTGAATTAGGGAAGGCACTATATATAATTTTAGCATCATCGAAATAACGAAAAATATCTGCTTGCCCCCGATTTGGATAATAATATGTATAAATAAAATATAACAAAAAACCTGCTAATATTTTAATAAAAAAAAATATCAACAAATATCGTTTTGATAAAGAATTTAAATGAAAAAAATTCGATTTATAAATTATGAAACCGAATAATAACGCATAAAATAATGACAAAAATAATTCCATAATTTATTGCATAAAAGACAATTGTTGCAACTTATTTATCAAAACATCAACATGTTTTGTCAAAGATTCTCTTGTTTGTCCTGCTATATGCGGAGATAGTAAAACATTTTCGTTATTCGCTAAATTATTCATTGCATTATCCCATTGTTCTTTTGGTTTGTTTTGCAATCGAATATCCTCATATTCCAAAACATCTAAAATCGCCCCTATGATTTTTCTTTCATTTAGTAAATTAACTATATCATTAGTATTCAACACTTTTCCACGAGATGTATTTACTAAATAAATTGGTTTAGCAAAATTTGAGATAAAATCACGATTAATAAAATAAAAATTTTCTGGCGTATAATTTATATGTACACTAACGATGTCGGCATTTGCTTGCAATGTTTCAAGAGTAACTTCTTGTGCATATTGGTCTGCAAAATTTGTTTTGTATTTATCATAAGCCAACACTCGACAACCTAAAGCGTTCATTTTTTTTGCCAAACATTTTCCCATATTGCCATAACCAACAATACCTATAATTTTGGTATTCAATTCTATTCCTCTATTCTCTTCTCGCAACCAAATACCTTGACGTACCTGAGTATTGGCTTGAATTATATTACGAAAAAACGTCAATAAAGCCCCAATTACAAATTCACTAACTGCGTCTGCATTTCCTTCAGGAGAATTGATACAAGCAATGTTATTTTTCCGAGCGTATTCTACATCAATATTTTCCATTCCTGCACCAATTCTTGCTATAAATTTCAATTGTTTTGCAGCATTTATCATCGGAACATCAATAGCAAAACGACTTCTAATAACAAATCCAACATAATCTTCTGCTTTTGTTAACAATTGTTGATAAGTTAGATTGTTAATTGTTTCGCATTCAAATCCTAAATCTGTCAAACGTTCAGAAAAAGAAATATGTGCAGAATCAATAAATAAAACTTTTCCGTTGTTCACTACAATAACGCTTTAATATTTTTTCTTTCTTTTAAAATAATTATAAATAAATAAAACAACAATATTATTGTATTGATTATCGTTTTCAATATCAAATTATTATCAAATAATTTAGCAATACCAAAATAGGATATACAAAACAATAATAAAGATAAGATTATATAAAAGCCTATTTTTTTCAAATTATAATCTATTCGATAAAATTTTTGCCCAATAAAATAGGAAGCCAAAACCATTGACAGATAAGCGGCTAAATGTCCAATTGCTGCTCCCATATAACCTATCTTTGGAATTAAAATCCAATTAACTAAAATAGTTACAAAGGCTCCACCAACAGTAATATACGAACCATATTTTGTTTGTCCCGATAGTTTATACCATATCGACAAATTGAAACAAATTCCCAATAACATATAAGAAAACAATAATATCGGTACTACTTTCAATCCAGAATGATAATTAGGATGTATAAAATATTTTATATAATCAATATATACAATTGTTGCTAAAAATATAAAAGTACATACTATTATAAAATAAGTCATTACTACAGAATAACCTTCTTTGGCATCTTTTTCTTTGTATTGAGAAAAGAAAAACGGCTCTGCGGCATATCTAAATGCCTGAATAAACAAAGACATAATTACCGCTATTTTGAAACAAGCCGAATAAGTTCCCAAATTTGCCATTGCTTGTTCTATATCATTTGCTGAAAGTGCCTTTATCATTATTCTATCTATGGTTTCGTTTATAATACCTGCCAAACTCAAAACCAATAATGGAAGAGCATATTTTAACATTCTATTTAACAATTGTTTATCTATATTCAACCGAAATTTCCCACAAGTAAACAACAATAAAATAATTTGTATTGATGAAGCAATCAAATTGGCAATAAAAATATAGCCGACTCCTACTTCTGGAGAGTATATCATTTTAAAAAAGGAAGTGGCTATACCATAATTTATCATTAATGGACAAAACCATAAAAAGAAAATGTTAAAAAAGACATTTATCAAAATATTGGCAATTTTGATACCTGCAAAATGGAATGCTTTACCTTCGGAGCGAAGCCGTGCAAATGGTATTGTACTGATTGCGTCCATAGCAACAATAAGAACAAACCAACGAATATATTCTGAATGATTTGAATATTGCATCACATTGGCTATTTGATGATTAAACAACAACCCTAATAGCACAAACAATGATGTTGTTATCATTATACAAGTCAATGTTGTACGGAAAACATTAACTTTATCTTGCTCCATTTCTGCAAAACGGAAAAAGGCTGTTTCCATTCCATAGGTTAACAAAGCCATTAGCAAAGCCACCCAAGCATACATTTCTCCGACAACACCGTATGCGGATTGATTTATAAATATATACGTATGAAATGGAACAAGCAAATAATTCAACAACCGACCTAATATCGTAGTTGTTCCATAAACAGCTGTTTGTCCAAGAAGTTTCTTTACCTGAACCATTTTTTACTTTAAATTTGTTGTTTCTACTTGTAATACTTCGTATGTATCTGCATCATAAACAAATGCTACTACATGACAATTGGCAACATTCCATTTTGAAGATATTGGCAAAGCATACGCAAGCAACTCGTAACCATTTGAATATAACGATATTAAATCCGTTCCCCATATTGGAGATATATTTGCTCTCAACATGTGATTATGCGTATAAAGACTATCTACACCTTTTCCTGTCAGTTGTGGAGAAACAATGTCATCTTCAGACAACAATACACACAATCTCAAATTAGATTTCAACGTTTCTATCTCAGCAACTTTTACAAAAACAAAAGCAGTATCTTGTGGATTATTGAATATTGGAATTATTTGAATCCCTACTGAAGGTTTCTTTCCTTGAAAATTGGCAACCGAATTGTTCCATTCTCCTCTATCTATACCAAAATTACCATTAAATTGCTTTCTATTAATCGTTGCTTTCGGAAGAGAAGTAATTCCAAAAACCTGACTATAATTATTTCCTGTTTCTGTACGATAATCATTAGAAAATATTGTATTGTTATCTGGTTCTGCTTGTTTAGTTGCGTGTATTGCCAAGACTACCAAAGTATCTTGCATGACCTTTTGCATTTTAGCAACTATTTCATGTCCTTCTGGGCAATTGTTACATTTATGTCCTGTATATTCTTCCAATAATATTTTTTGAATATAATTGTTTACTATCGGAAAATCTGGAGTATCAACACTTATTAACACTTTGGGCTTTTCTACCTTGTAAGGTTTTTCTATTTTATCACAAGAGATAATAAACAACAATGTTACAATTATAAATAATATCTTTTTCATTTTTCAAAACAATTTATTAAAAACTTGTAGCGATTGACATACTTAAACCATACGAGGCTGGCACTACTCTACAAACACCTCCTACACACAAAATTCCTTCATCTTGTTTACCAAAATTAAGTGAAATTTTGGTCGTTTTATAAACAAAAGAACCAGAAATATAATAATAATGTACACGTTTTTCCTTTTGCGAGTTTCCATAATTCCAACGGTCTAATATAGATACAAACCAATGTGGTGATATGGAATATTCTAATTGAGCATAAGCCCAACTGCCATTATGTTCTTCGGAATACAAATGTTGTAATTCCATACGAAGACTATGTTTAGGATTGATTTTGTATGTTAAATCTGCTATCACTGTATGCGATTTTACATTTGGTTCTCCTATATGTCCTTCTATTACTGCTTGATTATAAATCAACCACACATAAGAAAGTACCAATTTCCAAGATTTATTGAATTTTCTACTTATTTCTACATTAAAATCCTGATAATACAATTCATCAAAAGCAAAAAAATTAGATGTATAACCATCTGTACCGGCAACATCTCCACTTGCGATAGCATCTTCAACTAATTGTTGCTTAATTCCATGCATACGAGAATAATTTAAAGCAATATCTGTTCCATATTTTCCTCCTATTTTGGTCTTTTTCGGTATTTGATAATTTATTTGTGCTTGAAACCCTATTTGACCTAAATTTTGAGAAGCATACGGATACATTGACGACAATGCGTAAGTATGTTCTTTTGAGATATTAGGAATATAATTAATAATATTGTTGTTTGACAACGCCGTTCTTCGAGTTCTAAAATCCATATTATCTGAACGAATACCTGACAAATAAATTCCTAAACCTTTCATTGCATACGAGGCTGTTATAAGGAAGGCATTGCCATTTTTATAAATCATATTATTTAATGTTGTTGGGTCATTGAATTTTTGTGCATATTCTGCATTTAAATTAAAATCTTTGTATCCAAAATTGGTACGAATAGCATAAGCAGCAACATTTTCTGGTAGATGATATTCTAAATCGTTATCTCGTTCATATTTTGAAAGAAAACTTCCTCCTACGCCAAAACGAAAATCACTATAACTCATTTTCTTTATCATTTCTGAAAATGAAATATCAATATCTAATCCTCTTATTTGCCCTGCATGTTCAAACAAATTGCGTTGTGTTCCCCATATTCCTGTTAATCGAATGCCTTGATATGGTTTCCCTACCACTTTGATACCTTGGGTTGCATTGTCGTAACCTAAATTTCGATTTTCGTACGACCTATAAATGAGACCATTGCCAAATTGTTCATAAAAACTACCAACAACAACCTCAAAATATTGATGATTGTAGCCTGCATAAAAAAATGGAAATCCATTGCCGACATAATCTATTTTTTCAAAATCTATCAATGGAAATTTATAAAATTCATAACGAAAGCCTGCCGAAAAACCTCCATTGGTATAATTGATATTGGCATAAGCATTGGCTCGAACTTTATCTGCAATGGTATCTGCTCCAATTATTGCATCGGGAATATAATATTGACCATCAAACTGAAAATTGCCAGTTATTTTGCTATTTTTTAGAAAATTATTTTGGGCATATACAAAAGAAAAACATTGTAATAGCAATATTACTGACAATAGTTTATTTCTTAACATAAATGCTTATTTTTTTTCTGAAAGAATTTTACGAACTTGTTCTATATATTCTTGTTCTACACCATTAGCGTAAGAGGTGTGTTGCCATACGATATTGCCTTCTCCGTCTAATACAAATGTATGTGGAATATCTACAACATTCATCGCTCTTTTAAAATCTGAATTTTCATCTAACAAAATTTCATATTCCCAACCTTGACCTTTTACAAGTGGGGCAACTTTTGAACTTGCTCGACTATCATCAATAGATACTGCATATAATTTAACGCCTGTTTCCTCTCTCCAATCATCGTATTCATCTGCAATATTTTTCAATTCTGTCATACAGGGTTTACACCAAGTTGCAAAAAAACAAATAATTATTGGTTTGCCATCATTTTTAATTTCACTTGTGTTAAAATTCTCTCCTTGAATGGTTTTCACATTTACAGAAGGAATACTTTTTTGTGCATACGCAAATGAAGTTATTAGCACAAAAACAAATACCATTACATTCCATTTCATATTCATACTTACTTTATTAAATTATTATATTCGCTATATCTTAATTTTATAAATTACTTTACAAATCACAATGCAAAGATATAAAAAAATACAATAAGATTACATAAAAAAATACAAAAATCACATTATATTGATTCAATAAACAAAATTATAAAAAAACATAAGCATGTCCATAACCTACCACAAAAAAACTTTACACATTTTTATCACACTTTTTGGAAGAAAATATTACAGAGTTTGTTTTTTATAACTTTACAAGTTGAAATTTTATTATAATGTTTATATTATTACTTCCCATTTCCATCCCGTTGTATTATAATTATATTTTCTTTTCTTATTAGTTTTTCTTTTTTTATTAGATAAAGATTTCTCTCGCATTATCTTATCATTCTCCTCTCTTATTTTTATAACATCTTCTTTAAATCGTGGATTATAACACAAACCTTTTAGCTCTAAAGCATAATACAAATCGTTCCCCCAATCATGCTTAATTCGTTTTCCTGATGGTGATATTAAAGCTATTTTTAAATTCATTGGTTGAATCATAGGAATATCAAAAGTAAATTTATAGCTTTGCCCAATTTCAACATTTTGACATGTATCCGTATTGTCTTTTTTTGACAAAATAAGATATTTGTTTTCTGTAGAGTCTTTTGAATAAATGAGAAAATAATCATCAATGAAGTCTATTTGACATATATAACATGTTACATTCATGAATTCTTGTGCAAATATTGTATTATAAACAACTATAAATAATATAAAAAATATTTTTGTTTTCATATTTAAAATTACTTATCTGTATGAATGGGCTATCCAATCTTTCTGGTATGAGCCAACTACCCAACGGACCCCTACTTGTGGTATGTTTAGTCTTCTATTATCATATAATTTTATTTCAGTAGGAATTACTGTTTGTGGAATGGCTTTTGTATGGGCAATGTTATAATTTAAATTATCTATTATTGAATTTCCAATGGATTTTCCTAATTTCAAAGCAAGCAATCCTCCTTCGTATGATTCCGTGATTTCATGAAGTATATCCTGCCCAGGTTTTCCAGAATATTCACTCATAGCACGCAAATCGTATGGGTTTACATCTTGTTTTGTTGTTACTTTATATTCATCTGCGGAAAATTCATTTCCAAGGAAAGCTCCTCCAAAAAACGGGTGTCCTCCTTCTGTTTCATTTCCTGATGTTGCATTGATTCTAACTTGAACGGATTTATCTGTTATAGCATTCATTATTTGTTGTCCTTCTTTAGAGATTTCGCCTTTGCCTACATATTTTCCGCTAATTTGACCATGTTTATCCATCTTTATTTTAATTTCATATTGAGCTGCTCCTTTTTTGAACTCTTTAAAAGCGGCTTTTTGTTCTTCTCCTGTAATTTCTACCGTCATTCCCGTAGGGTCAACGTACTTCACAGGATTATTCGCACAATAAGCGTAAGGAGACATCCAAAAATATTTCTCAAAAAGAGGGTCTCTGCTGGTGAAAGTAGGTGCCCTATAGTAACGAGCCTCAAAATAGTACATCCCTGTTTCTTCGTCCAACTCTTTGGCGTTAAAACTGTACTTAGGAATTACTTCGTTTCCAAAAGAGAAAATTTTACCGTTGTTTATTCTCCTAATTTCCATGCTGCAAAGGTAACATTTTTTTTATGACTTTATATGTTGAATATATGTTCTATTGTTTGATCATTAATATTATAAATAATAAAAAATTGATTTTTATAGGAAATATTCCATTGATAGTATTTATGTATCCATATTTTTCTTGCTATTATTTTTGTAAGTTCTGATAGTTCTATTTCAATTATCTCATTAGATTTATCAGTGTATTTGAAATTATCAAAATTCATATTTTCTTCTATATGAAATCCAACAAGCATATAATGAAAACCTGACGTGTCTTTAAATTTTAAATATTGACGATAATATAACCATAAAGGGTAGTATTGTTCGTTGTCTGTAAAAATATTTTTAAGGATACTCTCAAAATAATATACATCATCTGTATCTATTTGTACATTAAAAGCCGAACTATCAACATAATTCAAAGAATAGTATTTATTTATTGCCCATATCATATCACAATTGGCAGAATTGGTCAATTTTATTCCATCTAACAAAAATCCTTTAAATGTTTTTTCATTATATATTTTGATACAACAATCAGGTACTTTATTCCATTGTTCAATCAGTTTGTTTTTTTCTGAAATATTTTGCCCATTAGCTATAAAAAATAACAATGATTCTATAAGAAAAATGAAAAAAAATTTTTTCATAATTATTTTATTGAAAATATTGATGTTACTTTTTTTGAAAAAAGACCTTCTGGAACAACATAATGAGATCTCTGATATGTTGACAATTTTTGTCCTTCTACTGACATATTTCCTATATAATTCTCATAATTAACAGCACGTTGCTCCCATGAATCATATCTACTATCCTCTCGCATCATAAAGGCATTTGAATTCGCTTCAGCATTCATTTGTCCATATTTATCTGCTATATCCCATGCAGGTATTGACAAAGAGGCATGATCTATTTCATGAGCTAATCCGACTATAGGAGATTGTCCTGTTCCATTTGGTAACATTGCAGCTTCTGTATTGTTCCAACTCAACTTTCTCATCATAGGATCATATCCATTACCATCTGGTCCAAGCCCTCCAGAGCCTTTTGTAATAGTCAGTGTATTAACTGCATTTACAATATCTGCAACTCTATTAATATCTCCTTCTGGATTGTCATGTAAAAAATTTAAACCAATTATTGCATCTGATACAAATTTTGAACAACCTTCGGGAACAATCATTCCAGGTGTATATTTTATTGTATTTCCTGTCTCTGGACAAACAATCTCTACCTCCATCCCTGTAGGGTCAACAAATTTCACAGGATTATTTGCACAATAAGCATACGGAGACATCCAAAAATATTTCTCAAAAAGAGGGTCTCTGCTGGTGAAAGTAGGTGCCCTATAATAACGAGCCTCAAAGTAGTACATTCCGGTTTCTTCGTCCAACTCTTTGGCGTTAAAACTATACTTAGGAATTACTTCGTTTCCAAAACAGAAAATTTTAAAGTCGGAGGCCAAGCGGTCTTAGGAAGACAAGGATTTGGTTCA
>JAZSKB010000007.1:0-2702 GCA_045534635.1 Bacteroidales bacterium | reverse complement strand
AAATCTGTTATTTTATATTTTGACAAATATCGTTGTTGAATATTTGTATCTAAATCATAAACAACTAATGGCATTTCTTCTTTGGAGAAAAAATTCTCTAATGCAACTGTTTGATTTCTCATTGTTATAATCGTACTTCCTTGAACCATTACTACTAAATTTATTTCTTGCTAATGTTTTTTCTCCGTAAAATAACCACTTAAATATTTCATACAAGCACTGCATGAATTTGTATTATAAACTATTACAACTATGGGTAGGCTATCTTGTATCGTTATTGGCTCTCCTTTTATATTGTAAAATCTTTGTCCAAATAATTGGATAGAAATAAATAACAATATAATAATCCCTAAAATCTTCTTTTTCATCTTAAAATTTATATTTGTAAAAATACAGCTGTACACAAGCAGCATTTTTCATAAAATACTCATCATATTTCTTTTGATATGCTGTTTTTGTTAAACCTATAGGATTGAAATCAACACCATTATTTCCTTGAAATACAATAAAATAATTTTCTGTCACAAACAAATTATTTCCAGCTAAAAGTCCTAATGGAAACGATTGCTTTGTCAAGGTATCATTTTCGTAAGTAAAATCTCCAAAAAATTCATCTACGATACCTTTCTGTACTAAATGCCATGTGTCTTCTTTTTTATTCCAAATATCTAAATGGTATCGAGAATATTTTTCGCTTGAATTTGGATGAGGATAATAAATTGTCATCATTTGATTTTCATTAAGATAATATACACCTAACAAATGGTCCCTTTTAAAAAAGAATCGAGACAAATGGCTTATAATACTTGCTGCTTCATTTTTTTTATATTTTTTCTTTATATATGATATTGTTTTAGGTGACAAAGAATTCCAATCTTCAATATTTCTATAAATACTATCTTTTTTCTGTAATAATGTATCATATACCACAATAGCATATTCCGCTCGATGAGAAAATAAAATTTGCCCATTTCTATTATCGACAGGATGTAATGGAGAAAAATATTGCCAAAGAACATGATTATAATATGGTTGTATTTCTTTTTCAACACTTTCTTTTTCTATATCGTAAATTGCTAATAATGTTGGTGGTTTATGAGAATAATACATATCTCCCAAAAGAATTTTTGTTTCTCCTACAAATTGCCATATATGAGAATAATTATTTTTTAACGTAATTTCTCTATAAAATTCAAAAGAAAAATCATCGCCTCTATTTTTTAAAACAAACAATTTTTGGTATCCAACAAACACTATATATTTTCCATTATACAAAATTGTTGAGAATGAAGTATTTAAGTTTTGAATTAAATAATTGTTTATTCCCTGTTGATACCAAACAAACGTATCCATTTTAAAACAATCTAAATCAATACGGTAAATAAACAAACTATCATTTTTATGGATTGTATGATGATTGGTAAATACAAAATAATTTTTCCATGTTGTCCCAAGAAAAGAACCTCACTTACAAATTTCGTTGGGAAAAGATAAAATAGTATCTACCTCCATATAGTTACGAATATCGTTTTGTGCATTTCCACAAAAAAGCCAAAATAAGCAGACACTTATTAATAAGTGTCTGCTTTGAATTCTATTAGTACGCATAACCATTTTGTATTTCTTCTGTAATATCTGTTATTTGTGACATAATATTTCCATTACCATTTTCGTCACAACCATTCCATACAATTGAAAAGAAAAACACTATAGGGTTTTCAAAGTTGTTAAATATTATTTTCTTTGAAAAATGTCCATCTGGTTCTCCATTAGATATTGCCTCCTCAACTTTTTCCAATAATTCATCTTCTATATTTTCAATAATTTCAATAGGCAATATTTGTCCACTTGTAGTGATTTCAGGAAGACTTGCGTCTATTTTTTTTCTACATTTAGCATTACCTGGATTTTTACAGGTAACATGATATTCATGTATTTCCCAACGTAAATCTGTTGTTTTATATATTGTAAAATCCACTGATACATCATTATACCTATCTTGTCCCCAGAAATTCTTCCTTCCATCATGTTTTTCATAAGTAGTTACAGATTTATATCTCTGTTCTCCTTCTGCATACAAGAATTGTACAGAAATAAAAAAAATACCGATTAATATCAAAACTAACTTTTTCATATTTGTCTATTTTTAAAATTTATAGCAGTTATCACTGCCAAGCGATGTATTAACTAATCCACCAATAAACACCACCGCAAAATAAATGTTATTGGGTGCAAAATTCTGTTTTTACAAGGTGACATTCTGCAATTTCCTTGCGGAGTCTTCACTTATGTTTTTGTTGCCCTTGTTAGTCGAAGCCCGATTTCTCCCTAACAAGGGCTAACTCAGCCTAATGGGTCGTCGGGGTTTGGTTCTATTTTTATATGATTTCTTTCGCTATTGGGACCACAAGTTTTTTGCGTATTGGCAAAAGGAACTTTTGCCAATACGATTCTTTGAGGTTTAAGGAGACTTACCCACCCCCATGCAAAATGCTAAAAATCAAGCAATTATAAGTAATTTTTGCAAAAACAACAGAAAAGAACAAAGAAAATATCATCTTTATTACTTGTTTGAAGTAATTTCTCTTAAAAGCCGATATTTTTTCTTTCGTTTCCATCTCTAATTCTGTTTTGCACTAATTGCAGTTTCCTATTGTTTTATTTATATTGTATCCCGTTTTCTATTCTATTTCTGTTACTTG
>JAZSKB010000047.1:0-49346 GCA_045534635.1 Bacteroidales bacterium | reverse complement strand
AACTGCCTTTTTTTCCTCTTTTCTCATTTTCAAATTGTTTTTTTGAATTATTTTAACGATATTTCTTTATATATTCGACTTAAAATTTGTATTAAATTTTTTTGCAAAAATACAAAAATTTTTAATACAAACAAAAAAATGCAACTTTTTTTTACTTTATAGAATCAACAAGCAAAGTTATAAAAAAGTGTTATCTTCGCAAAAGTACAAAAATTTATTTATACGTTAAATTTTTATTTTACAAATTTTCCCTTTCTCATCAAAAATTCTTTACCTCTGACACAAACTTTGTGTAGTAAAAGAATCTGTCTAATTTTTTATTACACGAAAAAATAAGAAACAATAGCAAAAATTGCAGCAATTACGCAATAAATAGCAAAATAAATCAATTTGCCTTTTTTTACTAAATTTAGCATCCATTGGCAAGCTAAACAGCCAGAAAAGAATGCAGCAAAAAAACCAGCAATTAATGCAGAAATAGGAATTTCTGAAACTATAGAGTTATTCCCAGAAAAGATTTTCATTATTTCTAAAATGGCTTCTCCTAAAATAGGAGGGATAACCATTAGGAAAGAAAATTGAGCAAGATTCTCTTTTTTATTTCCTAACAATAACCCTGTTGCGATAGTACTTCCCGAACGAGACAATCCTGGTAATACCGCAATTGCTTGTGCAATTCCAATAATAAAAGCATCTATCATTGAAATTTTTTCCTTTTGTCGAGGACGAGCAAAATAAGCAAAAAATAACAAAAGGGCGGTAACTAATAAGCAAATACCAACTATTAGTAATCCCGACCCAAAAACTTCTTCTACTTTATCTTTGAAAAATAAACCTACAATTCCAATAGGAATCATTGAAACAATGATATTGATAGCGTATTGTGTCCCTTTATTCCATTTAAAACGAAATAAATCTTTAAATAGCCAGAGAATCTCTTTCCATAAAATGAATATCGTACTCATTACCGTTGCAATATGAACGACAACAGTAAAAGCCAAGTTTTCAGACCCTTGAAGACCAAACAAAAATGCCCCAATTGTTAAATGACCACTACTACTTACGGGCAAATATTCTGTTAAACCTTGTATAAGTCCTAAAACAATTGCCTCAAAGATACTCATATCTTAGATTTTCACAGATTAATTATCGTTTTTTGTTTCTTCTTTTTTGTTGAATTTAAGCATAATAGCAAAAAATTCAATAATAAATCCTACAGTCAAAACAATAGGAGCGACAACCATACGTCTTTTATTGAAAATTTCTTCACTAAAAGCGGCAGGGTCTTCACTTTTACCACCAGAAAGTAGGATATAACCTATGAAAAGAACAACAATCCCCACCAACATCAAAATGTAATTTATTCTATCAAAAGGCATTCCTGTAGGCCAAGAAATTGTTGGTTTTGTTGTTTTAGTCGTTGTTTTATTTGTCATACTTTTATTTTGTGCCATAATTTAATATATTTAAAAATACAATTTATCAATTTTCATTTTAATATACTTCTTCACCGAAAATACGGTTGAAATCCATGTAATAAATATTCCTATAACAAACAATATTACAAATAAAGCAATATAGTATATAGGTTGAGATAGGTCAATAATAGATGTTGCATTTGTATGAGAATATGCTAAATAGATAATACCAATCAATGCCAAAATAGCAAATATACTTCCCCATATTCCTTGAATAATTCCTGTAAAAATGAAAGGATTATAGATAGTACGTCTTTTTGCTCCTACCAACAACATACTTTTGATAATAAATCGTTTTGAATAAATAGCAAGACGTATGGTATTACCGATAAGAGCCAAAGAGATAATTAGTAAACAAGCACTGATAATCAACAATATCATACCTATTTTTTTTAGATTATCATTTACATTAGTTACATAACTTTTTTGGTAACTTACATCACTAACATTTTCCATTAAATTAAGTTCTTTTTCGATATTGAGCAAACTATCCATAGAAGTATAATCCGCATTGATTTTCAATTGAAAAGAAGGAGGAATGATATCTCCAACAATATCTCTAAAGTCATGACCAAGCATTGTTATCATTTCTTGAGTTGCTGTTTCTTTAGAAACAAAGTTTATAGATTTTACATATATTTTCTTTTCTATTGATTGTTGCAATCTTGCAATTTCCCCTTCTGTAATATCAGGAGGAAGAATAACCTCAAAACCAATATTTTCGCGTACTTTGTCGGAGATTTGTTTGGCATTAATGAGCACAATCCCCAACAATCCCATCATAAACAATACTAATGCTACGCTTATTATTGTTGATACTTTCGATGAGGCTAACCTATATTTTGTAATTTTATCAATTTGTTCCGTCATTTTTGTTGATTATTTCATCTTGCAAAGATATAATTTTTTGTTGTAATTAGGCTTTTTCTTGTGAAAAATTATCATCTAACGATATATATTTAGAATTTTGGCTTTTATATTCAGGAACTAAAGCCTTCATTTTCCTTACCAAAGCCATATCATCATCTTTTTCAATACTATTTATCAAATCGTCAATTTGATTTTTAATATTCTCAAAATTGTATGCTGTTACTTTTGCTATTTTTATTCTATCATACTGTGTTATAGTTGTATTTTCTTCGTTAGTCAACAATTCTTCATATAATTTTTCACCTGGACGCAATCCAGTAAATACAATTTGAATATCTTTTCCCAATTCTAAACCTGAAAGTGAAATCATATTTTTTGCCAAATCGTATATTTTGACACTTTTTCCCATATCAAATATATAAATTTCGCCACCATTACCAATACTTCCTGCCTGCAATACCAATTGACACGCTTCTGGAATTGTCATAAAAAATCGGGTAACTTCTGGGTGAGTAATTGTAATAGGACCACCTTGTTCTATTTGTTTTTTCAATATAGGAATAACAGAACCATTTGAGCCTAAAACATTTCCAAATCGTGTTGTGATAAATTTGCATGTTTGAGCATAATTTCCCAAAGATTGCACATAAATTTCTGCTATGCGTTTACTTGCCCCCATTACATTTGTTGGATTTACTGCCTTATCAGTAGAAATCATTACAAATTTTTCTGCACCATATTTAACACTTAAATCTGCTAATACTTTTGTTCCCCAAACATTATTTTGCACTGCTTGTGTTGGATTATTTTCCATTAGTGGTACATGTTTATACGCTGCAGCATGAAATATTAAATTTGGGCGATATTGTTCAAATAAATGTTCCATCGCCTCTTGTTGACAAATATTTCTTATATATAATGTATATTTTTTCCCTTTTGCCAATTGCAACAATTCCATTTCTAAAAAGAACATCGGTGTTTCAGCATTATCTATTAACACCAATTCTTTGAAATCGTAATTGAGCAATTGTCTTACTATTTCACTTCCGATAGAACCTGCGACACCTGTTACGAAAATAATTTTATCAACAAGGTCTTTTTGTATTTGATTGGTTTTTATGTTTATAGAAGGACGACCTAATAAATCTTCCACTCGAATTTTTTTTATTTGTTTAAAAGTCAGTTCTCCATTTATCCAACGTGATATTGGTGGAACCAAAAGAACTTTTACTTTATTTGCTGTGCATATTTCTGTTATTTCTCTTTGTTTTTCGATATTTAAATTTTCTATTGCTATAACAAGATGTGCTATATTGTTTGATGATAAGATTTCATTTAGATTTTTTGCAGCATATATTGGTATGCCATTAATTTTTTTTCCTGTTTTTTTCTCATCATCATCGATAAATCCAATAACATGATATTTTCGTTTACTATCTTTATTTATAGAACGAATAGTAATTATTCCCAATTCTCCTGCTCCATAAACCAATATATTGGTATGTACTTTTACAGAATGATTTTTATTGACGTAAATAAATCTTATTCCCAATCGATAAAATATCATGATAAATACACTAATCAAAAATTCTGTAATAATAATAGAAGAAGGTATTGCAAATTTCTGGTTCATTATCCACATTATCAAATTAATAATTCCCAACAATCCACTTCCAATGATATTTGCTTTAAACAAATTTATAATATCTTTTACTCCGATATAACGAATTAAAGAAGTATATGTGCGGAAAATTAAAAATGTTGATGTTCTAACTATAAGTATGCTAGAAAATATTATTATCACTTCTGTTAAATTGAAATGAGCAGGAATACGAAAATTTACCCTCATTAATACAGCTATAATAATAGCAATAAAAACAATAAACAAATCAAAGGCTAACACAAAAACAGCAGGAACTGTATCTTGTGGCATTATTCTATACGACAACTTATTTTTCATCTTGTTTTGCACTATTCCAATATTTATCTAACTCTTCTAAATTCATATTTGTCAATAACTTACCATCTTCGAATATCTTTTGTTCCATTTTATTGAAACGATTGATAAACTTTCGGTTTGTTTTTTCCAAAGCATCTTCTGGATTTATTCCCATAAAACGGGCATAGTTAATCAAAGAAAAGAAAATATCACCAAATTCTGACTCCATTTTTTCTCGGTTATTTTTCAATTTTTCTTCTTCAAATTCTGCTATTTCTTCTTTTACTTTATTGAGAACATCTTCAGAATTTTCCCAATCAAAATGAACACCATGAGCTTTATCTTGTATTCGATATGCTTTTATCATCGCTGGCAAACTACTTGGAACGCCTTCCAAAACAGTTTTTCTTCCTTTTTCTTGCAATTTTATTTTTTCCCAATTGATTTTGACATCATCTTCATTGTTTACTTTTTCGCTACCAAATACATGTGGATGTCTTATTATCAATTTTTCGCATAAACTATTAACAACATCGGCAAAGTTGAAATGATTTTCTTCACTTGCTATTTTACAATAAAACACAATATGTAAAAGAATGTCTCCCAATTCTTTACGGATTTCTTGCATGTTTTTTTTCAAAATGGCATCAGATAGTTCATACACTTCTTCAATGCTCAAACATCGCAATGTTTCCATTGTTTGCTTTCTATCCCACGGACATTTCGTTCGCAATTCTTCCATAATCCCAAGCAATCTATCTATTGCTTTATGATTTTCATTCTCTCTATACATAAATTTACTTTGTCTATTGTTTGCAAAGATAGCATTTTAACACAAACGAAACTATCATTTTCAAAATTTATCTTAATAATTATGAAGTTATTAACAATTTTATTAGATATTAAATTGATATACATATATATAATTGTTATTATGTTTTATTTACAAAAACTTCTTATTTATAATAAAACACAAATTTTTGCGTTGTATTTCGTGTTATGAAACAATATGTTTTGACAATTATTAAGTTGGTTCTCTTCTGGCTTTTGTTTTTTGCAATCGGCAGAAGTCTCTTTTTATTGATGTACTACAATAAATTAGCAAATGTTTCTTTTTTAGAAATTGTTCAATGTTTTACAAATGCCTTTCGTCTTGATTTTTCTACAATTGCCTATTTAATTAGTTTTCCTTTATTTCTTTTTTCTCTACAATTATGCTTCAAAAATAAAATAATTAAAATATTGATTTATACAGTATTAACAATTGAGCTTTTATTTTGCAGTTTAATTATTTTTGGAGAAATTGGCATTTACGGTGAATGGCTTTGCAAACTTAATTATAAAGTACTGCTTTATTTACGAAGACCTATTGAAATTATAATGACCGCCAAAACTCATCAAATTGTATTAGCAACATTGGGAATCATTTTTTTAACTTTTGGAGGAATATTTCTCTGTGCTAAATTCATCTTTTCTCCAAAAATAGAACCCATAAAAAAATGGTATATAAAAGTTTTTCCAGCGTTTTTGATTGCTGGAGGAATTACTTTTGTTGCTATGCGAGGAGGTTTTGATGCAATTCCTATTACCCAAAGTGCTGCTTATTTTTCTCAAAAAGAAATACTTAATGATGTTGCTGTCAATCCCGTTTGGAATATTATGCATAGTATTGGATATTTTAGCGATATTGATAGTAGTCGTTATAATTTTATGAGTAACACCGAAGCACAAAATATGCTTCATCGTATCCGTAAAAATGAAAAAGATAGTTTATCAAAAATCATAGAAAAAGAAAATATCAATGTTGTTATTATTCTTTTGGAAAGTTGGTCTGCCGATTTAGTAGAAAGTCTTAGCGGAAGCAAAGGTATTACCGACAATTTTGATACGCTTGTCCAAAAAGGTATTTTGTTTACAAGAACTTATTCAAATGGACATCGTTCTCAACAAGCAATTTGTAGTATTCTTAGCGGTTTCCCCTCTGTTCCTATGTATGATATAACAGACAATCATGCTAAATACAAAAATTTACCTTCTTTAAGTAAACAAATGAAAACGAATGGATACCATACTTCATTTTATTTTGGAGGGAATCTTGATTATGGAAATATCCGTTCTTTTCTTTTGCATTGCCAATTTGATGAAATTGTTGAAGAAAAAGATATTGAAAAATCATTGCCTCGTGGAAAATTAGGTATTCACGACCAATATATGTTTGCTATTCATCATCAAGAACTTAATAAAAAACAAACTCCATTTTTTAGCATACTTTTTACTTTAAGTTCTCATAGTCCTTACGACCAACCAAAAAATATTGCTCCAGTAAATATCAATTGTCCTGAAACACCTTTTTTAAACTCGGCAAAATATTGCGATCATTACTTAGGAGAATATTTCAAATCTATTAAAAATGAATCATGGTACAATAATACTTTGTTTATTTTAGTCGGAGACCATAGCCACCCAACACATATCAATAAACAATATTTTTATTCATCTGATTATCAGCATGTACCGATGTTATTTTTTGGAGAAGTTATTCCAAAACAATGGCAAGGAAAACAAATAAATTGTGTTTGTTCCCATGTAGATATAGCCTATTCTTTGCTTGCACAGCTAAATATTTCCAACAAAGATTTTCAATGGGGAAAAAATATTTTTAATCCATACGCATCACAATATGCATTTTTTGAAGCCGCTTCTGGTTTTGGTTGGATACGTCCAAATGCCGAATACATAGACTATTACAAAAATGATAATCACATTACTTACGGTATTGGTGATAGTTGTTTTTTCGATACTTTGAAAATAGAAGGTCAAGCATATTTGCAAACACTTTATAAAACTTATTGCGATTATTAATTTTGATAGTTTTTGTCGTTCCTTTTTGAAAAAAATTGTACCTTTGCAAACCATCTATTAATAAATATTATTTATGAGACCAGATTTTGGAAAAATATCCTATAAAGATTATCCGCAATCGGAAACAAATTCCCAATGGGAAGCAAAAGAAGGCATTCGTCATGATTGGTTAACAGCAGAACAAATTCCTGTGAAATCAGTTTATGGAACTAAAGATTTGGAAAATATGGAGCATTTAAATTATGCTGCAGGATTGCCTCCATTTTTACGTGGACCATATTCTACAATGTATGTAATGAAACCATGGACAGTACGTCAATATGCTGGTTTTTCTACTGCTGAAGAATCTAATGCCTTTTATAGAAGAAATTTAGCAGCAGGACAAAAAGGATTGTCTATCGCTTTCGATTTAGCAACTCATCGTGGTTACGATTCTGACCATGAACGCGTTGTTGGTGACGTTGGAAAAGCGGGTGTTGCCGTAGATTCTATTTTAGACATGAAAATCCTTTTCGACCAAATTCCTTTGGATAAAATGTCTGTTTCTATGACTATGAATGGTGCTGTAATGCCTATTTTAGCATTTTACATTGTCGCTGCAGAAGAACAAGGTGTGTCTATGGAACAATTGGCAGGAACTATTCAAAATGACATTTTGAAAGAGTTTATGGTAAGAAATACTTACATTTATCCTCCTGCTCCAAGTATGAAAATCATCGCTGATATTTTTGAATTTACCTCAAAAAATATGCCTAAATTCAATTCTATCAGTATTTCAGGTTATCACATGCAAGAAGCAGGTGCTACTGCCGATATAGAATTAGCATACACTTTGGCAGATGGTTTAGAATATTTGCGTGCTGGTATCAATGCTGGTATGGATATTGATGCATTTGCTCCTCGTTTGTCTTTCTTCTGGGGGGTAGGTATGAATCATTTTATGGAAATTGCTAAAATGCGTGCCGCTCGTATGCTTTGGGCAAAATTGGTAAAACAATTTAATCCAAAAAATCCTAAATCTTTGGCTTTGCGTACACATAGTCAAACTTCTGGATGGTCGCTTACTGAACAAGACCCTTTCAACAATGTCGCTCGTACTTGTATCGAGGCTATGGGTGCCGCTTTAGGACATACTCAATCTTTACATACCAATGCTTTAGATGAAGCAATTGCTTTACCTACCGATTTTTCGGCTCGTATTGCTCGTAATACCCAATTGTATATTCAAGAAGAAACTAATGTTTGTCGTACTGTTGACCCTTGGGCTGGTTCTTACTATGTAGAATCGCTTACCAATGAAATTGCTCATCGTGCTTGGAACCTAATTCAAGAAGTTGAAAAATTAGGTGGTATGGCAAAAGCAATAGAAACAGGTATTCCTAAAATGCGTATTGAAGAAGCTGCCGCTCGTCGTCAAGCAAAAATAGATTCTGGCAATGATTCTATTGTTGGTGTTAATAAATATCGACTTGAACACGAAGCTCCTTTAGATACATTAGAAGTTGATAATACTACTGTTAGAGAAGCTCAAATTGCCCGTTTGAAAAAATTACGTGCAGAACGTAACAATCAAGAAGTTGAACTTGCTTTGAATGCTATCACAGAATGTGCTAAAACTGGCAAAGGTAATCTATTAGAATTATCTATCAATGCTGCTCGTAAACGTGCTTCTTTGGGTGAAATTTCTATGGCAATGGAAAAAGTTTTTGGAAGATATAAAGCAAAAATAAATTTGATTTCAGGCGTGTATAGTGCTATAACAAAAGATAATGACAGCTTTAACAAGGCGTGCGATATGGCAAATAATTTTGCAAAGAAAGAAGGTCGTCGTCCTCGTATTATGATTGCTAAAATGGGACAAGATGGTCACGATAGAGGTGCAAAAGTTGTTGCCACTGGTTATGCTGATATCGGTTTCGATGTAGATATGGGTCCTTTGTTCCAAACTCCTGCTGAAGCCGCAAAACAAGCAGTAGAAAATGACGTTCATATTGTTGGTGTTTCTTCTTTAGCCGCTGGACACAAAACACTTGTTCCGCAAATTATTGAAGAACTTAAAAAATTAGGTCGTCCTGATATTTTGGTAATTGTTGGAGGTGTTATTCCTGCTCAAGATTACGATTTCCTTTATAAAGCAGGAGCAGTCGCTATTTTTGGTCCAGGTTCTGTTATCAGTACTTGTGCTATCAAAATATTAGACATATTAAACCAACAAAGAGGTTTTTAACCCATTAACAATGTTAAAATAGGCAATTGATTCAATTGCCTATTTTTTTATTCAAAAAGAATCCAAATTAAAATAGAATGTTTATCTCTAATATTAACCAAAAACTTTACCAATTTTTATCACACTTTTTGGAGTAAAATATTACAATGTTTGTTTTTTTACTTTTTACATTGAATTTACAATGTAGCCAATAAAACAGCGGCAATAACTAATAGTGCAAAACAAAATCCATAAGAATATCCAGCACAAGCATGTATGTCATATTTTTCTATCTATTCTTTTCGTTCTTTTCCAATAATATAGAGAAAGTCCAATACAGCACTGATTATTAAAATTATACTTCCTATTATTTTTAATACTATCATTTTTTTTCTGTTATTTTTCTATCATTCAATGTTTTATCCACAACAAATATTGTGCCCAAATGGTCAATTTTTAATAAAAAAGTGAAAAAAATTTTTTTTTGAAAAATTTAAAACTTTTCTAAACTTCTTCAATATACTGATTTACAGCAAGAAGAGTTTGTTTTGCTTTTTTTAGATTAAGTTACAAGTATAAATATTTGATTCTTATTGAATAGTTAGTGATTACAAAACAATACAATTTCTAATTGTTTTATTATAAGATATTTAAGTCATAGAAAAAAAAATTAAGAAAAAAGTTTGAAAAATGAAAAAAATGTATTTACTTTGCAGAAGTAGTAAAAAGAAAATTAAGAAAATATAAAATATTGATAAAATGAAAGATATAAATTGGAAAGAGTTGCCATTTGGTTATATGAAAACCAATTACAATGTACGTTGTTATTATAGAAATGGCAAATGGGGCGAAATAGAAAAATCGTCATCAGAAGAGATTGTTTTGCACATGGCATCAACATGTTTGCATTATGGACAAGAAGCCTTTGAAGGATTGAAAGCATTTAGATGTAAAGACGGAAAAATTCGTGTTTTCCGTATGGAAGAAAATGCAGCACGTTTGCAAAGTACAAGTCGAGGCATTATGATGCCAGAAGTTCCAACAGAATTATTCAACAAGATGTGTATCGAGGTAATAAAATCAAATGAAGAATTTATACCACCATACGGAGAAGGAGCATCGTTATATTTGCGTCCATTGTTGATAGGAACAGGAGCACAAGTAGGAGTAAAACCATCACAAGAATATTTGTTTATGATATTCGTAACACCAGTAGGTCCATATTTCAAAGGAGGATTTATGGCAAATCCGTATGTAATAACAAGAAAATACGACCGTTCTGCACCACTTGGAACAGGAGTGTACAAAGTTGGAGGCAACTATGCTGCAAGTTTGAAAGCTCATACAGAAGCATGTCATGGTGGAAAATATGCATGTGAATTTTATTTAGATGCAAAAGAAAAGAAATATATAGATGAAGCGGGAGCTGCAAATTTCTTTGGAATAAAGAATAATACTTATATTACTCCATTATCAAGTTCAATATTGCCATCAATAACCAACAAAAGTTTGATGCAATTGGCAGAAGATATGGGTATGAAAGTAGAACGTCGTCCAATAGCAGTAGAAGAATTGGCAGAGTTTGAAGAAGCTGGTGCTTGTGGAACCGCTGCTGTAATAAGTCCAATAGAACGTGTTGATGACCCAGATACTGGCAAATCGTATGAATTTGGAAAACAACCTGGTCCATGGTCCACAAAATTGTACGAACGCTTGCGTGCAATTCAATTGGGAGAATATGAAGATGTTCACAATTGGAATACAATTATAGAATAGGAAAACATCATTTGTTAATTTTTAATTATGGCTCCAATAATATTTATTGGAGCTTTTTTTATTCTTTTGTTGAAAACTTTTTTATAAAAAACGATACTTTGGCACGAAATTTGATAGCATAAAAAAGTAAAATAATAATTAAAAAAATAGTAGTATGAGAAGAAAAATTTTTGTAGTTGCATTTTTAAGTTTTGTTGCGATAACACATGTATTGTACGCACAAGTTCCGGGAATAGGAGGACAGAAAAAAACAAAAAAATCGGATTTGAATGCACCCATTCCAGTAGATAAAACAATACGTTTGGTCAAAATGGAAAATGGTTTGACTTATTATTTAAAAGAAAATAAGAAACCTGAAGGAAGAATACAATTTCGATTAGTAACAAATGCGGGTTCTATATTGGAAGATGATTCTCAACAAGGATTGGCACACTTTTTGGAACACATGGCATTCAATGGAACAGAACATTATCCGCACAATACCATGGTTTCAGAATTGCAAAAAGCAGGTGTTTCTTTTGGTAGCCATATCAATGCTTATACCTCGTTTGATGAAACTGTATATTACCTCAATATGCCCAATAGTCCCGAAATGATAGAAATGGGAATGAAAATATTAGATGGGTGGGCATCAAAATTATTGTTCGATAATAAAGAAATAGAGGCAGAACGCGGAGTAGTTCTTGAAGAATGGAGAGGTCGCCTTGGAGCAGGAGAAAGAATGAATAAAATCATTTGGCCAATTATGTTCAAAGGGTCAAAATATGCAGAACGTATGCCAATAGGTAAAGAGCAAATCATTATGAATTTTAAAAGAGATGAAATAGTGAGATTTTACAAAGATTGGTATCGAACAGATTTACAGGCGATTATTATTGTAGGCGATTTCAATATTGACGAAATGGAAGCCAAAGTAAAAGAATATTTTAGTGGTTATACCAAAGCAGAAAATCCAAGAGAACGTATCCAATATCCAATACCAGAAAATAAAGAACCATTAATAGCAATAGCAACAGATAAAGAGGCTCCTTCCACAACATTGCAATTAATGTGGAAACATAAAAAAGCAAATCAAAATACAATAGGAGATTATCGTCAAAATTTAGTAAGAAATTTAACCGATGAAATGTTAGATGCAAGATTTAGCGAATTATGCGAAAATATTTCAGCACCAATGATTTCAACATTCTGTTATTATAGTGGATTTTACGGAAGAAATAAAGATGTTTTTTCTGTGTATGCTTACCCAAAAGATAACCATATAGAAAAAACTATTCAATTGTTGTTATCAGAACTGAAACGAGCAGTAGAACATGGATTTTTACAAACTGAATTGGATAGACAAAAAGAAGATTTGTTGGATAGTTATCGTAAAAGTGCCAAAGAAGCAGATAAAACTCCCACAACTTCGTTAGCAAATGAATATACTCGTCACTTTTTAGAAGGAGAATGTATTCCGGGAATACGACAAGAATATAGTTATGCTAAAGAATTTATTCCAGAAATAACATTGGAAGAAGTTAATGCTATGGTAGCAGAATGGATAACAGAAGAAAATATGATAATCTATTTAACTGCACCCGAAAGAGAAGATTTGCGAGTACCTTCTGAAAAAGAAATTCTTACCTTGCTCAATGAAATGAAAAATGTAAAAACAGAGCCATGGATAGATAATTATAAAGAAGCACCATTGTATGACAAAGAATTGCCAGAGGCAACACCAAAAATAACCAAAACAAATGAAGTCCTTGATTACACAGAATATACTTTGCCTAATGGTATTCGATATGTGGTGAAAAAAACAAATTACAAAGAAGATGAAATCCGAATGAAATCGTTTGCTCGAGGTGGAACATCTTTGTATAGCGATGAAGAATCTTTTATGGCAACAATGGCAGCACCTTTTGTAGATGATGCAGGAATTGGAGATTTTTCTTCAACTCAATTATCTAAAAAATTGAAAGGCAAAACATTGAGTATTTCCCCAACAATAACAACAGATATGCAAGGATTTGTAGGGGCTTGCTCTCCAAAAGATTTGGAAACAATGTTGCAATTAATCAATTTATATTATGAATCTCCACGCAAAGATGAAGAATCTTACGAAAAAAATGTACAAGCACTTCGTACTCAATTTAAAGCCTTGGAAGAATATCCTCAAATAGTATTGCAAAAAGCATTAATAAAAACAGCATATCCAGAATACAAACGATATTTAGGATTGCCAACGGAAACTGATTTTGAAACAATGAATTTAAATCGTATGTATGAAATATTTAAAGAAAGATTTACAGATGCTTCAAATCAAATTTTCTTCTTTGTTGGCAATATTTCAGATGAGGATATAAAATTGATAGCAAAATATTTGAATAATCTACCTGTTACGAATAAGCAAAAAAATGAAAAAAACAAAGATGTTTATCCTGTATTAGCTCCAGATGTAAATAGAACTGAAGTATTTAAAGGAAAAGAAAATATGTCTATAGTGATAATGCTAGGAGAAACAGAAGGATTTGATGCTACATTGAGGAATCGTTGTATGGTAGATATGTTGGGAGAATGTTTGCAAATATCTACTACAGAAATTATTAGAGAAAAAATGGGAGACGCATATTCTCCTGCAAGCGATGTGAGTTATGTTTTAGAACCAATTCCAGCAGTTTCATGGACATTTCAAATACAATGTGACCCTAAAAAAGTAGAAAAAGTGGAAAAAGCAGTATTGAAAATAATGCAAATGTATGTTAAAAAAGGTCCAGATGCTGAAACATTGAAAAAAGCAAAAGAACAAATGATAAAAAGTCGTGAAGTTCAATTGCAAGAAAACAGCACTTGGATGAATATGATTTATGGAGCTTATTTCTATAATGAAGATAGAGACGAAAGAATAACTAAATACAATGATTGGGTAAATTCAATTACAATAGAAGAAATAAAAGAATTAGCAAAAAAATATTTTGACTTTTCTCATTATTGTGTAACGATTTTAAAACCAGAAAAAAACAAGTAAAAATTTCTTTTTCATAGGCGGTTAAAAATTGTTTAACCGCCTTTTTTATCGAAAAATCGAAAAAAATAAAAGAATTAATTGCAAAAGATATTTGAAAAAATTGTATTTTTGCAAATTATTACGTAATAGAAAAGATTATGAAGCGGATAACACAATTGTTTATTGTTTGTACAATATTGCTTCTTTTTTCAGGGAAAGGATATGCCCAAAGAGCAATGCAAATAAAGGAAAAAGGTCCAATGTTTATAACAACAGCATCTTTTTCACATGGTTTTGTACGTATTCCTTATGCTCCTTTAGAAGGAGAAGATACTTATGAAACAGAGATTTTAAAACAAGGTTTGCCATCGGTAAGTTTGTCTCAATTTTTTGGTTTTCAGTTCAATCCATATCTTGCATTAGGTGTTGGTTTGGGTTTTGATTATTGGACGAAAAAAAATGCTTTTGTTCCATTGTATGTAGATTTTCGCGTTACAATGCTTCAAGGTACTTTTGCACCACAATGGTATGTAAATTTAGGTTATGCCAATCGTTGGCATATAGATTCTAAACCATACAAAGCAAAAGCAGGAAATTCTGGAGACTATATTATTCATGGTGCAAAATCTGGATTGATGGCAGAAACAGGTATTGGCGTAAAAGTGAGTGTAAGATATAATACTGCATTAATAATTAGTGCTTTTGCAAAATTTCAAGAATCTTCACTACGTTATTATGGTGGGTTAGCAAATCCAAGTCAAACAATAAAACCTCTTTTGGTAGATACAGACCAACCCTGCATGTATATCTCGTTAGGAGTTCGTGCTGGCGTTATCTTTTAACAATTTGTTACAAATCGTATAAAAATCACATTGATAAGGAATTGTACAATGATTTCCTTGTTCGATGTTAGGACAAATGTTTGTTTGAAGCATTGTTATCATTTTTTCTACTTTGTTTTTAATAAAATCTTGCAAATCAATAACTTGTTTTGTTATTTCTGTAAATGCAATCTCATCAAAGGAAATATTGTTTATATCAAGTGATGTATTTTTTAGGTGAACGATAAAAAATTTATCAGGTTGAAATCCTGCTAATGTCATTACATAGTATTGAAAAGCAGCATCATAAATATAAGTAGAACTAACAATAACACTACTTTTTACCTCGTAAGCCAATAAAAGATTGTTTTTTTTCACTAAAATATCTAAAATAGAGAGCAAAGGATTTGCTAAAAAAGAGGCTTCGTAAAGCGTAACATTGTCAAGATTGTGAAGAATTTTGGCAACATCTTTAGCAGAAGCAGCAATAGAAGAAGGAAATTTGTTTTTTGGAGTACAATCGTATCCATTAGGAAAAAAATTTAAAGCCAATAATCCAAAATCTATACCTATTTGAAATCGTTTTAATAGTTCCGCCGAAGGAATATCTCTATCTTTATAATTGTTTTTGTAAAAATACAAGGCTTTAAGACATTGAAGTCCTTTGATAAAAGCACTTTTGGAAATAAAAAAAGTTTTAGTCATTATTTATTATTCCAAAGAGAATGAGATAAAATATTTTTTATACCATCTTCCAAAGAGGTTAAAGGTCTATTGAGTAAAGATTTCATATTGGAAATATCTGGTAAACGTCTGCTCATATCTCCTTCTTTTAGAGGAGGTAAATGAATAATTTCAGATTTAGAATTTGTAATTCGGATAATTGTTTTAGCCAAATCTAAAATAGTTATTTCATTATCGTTTCCGATATTGATAACATCGTTGATAAAAAGATTGTCGTATGCTATTTTGCAACAAGCCTCTAAATTGTCTTCAATAAAACAGAAAGTTCTTGTTTGTAAACCATCGCCAAAAATAGTAATAGGTTCATTAAGAAGTGCTTTATCGATGAAACGGGAAATTACAAAATCTTTTGATTGTTTGGGACCATAAGCATTAAAAAAGCGAAAAATAGTATAATTTAAACCATATTCTTTGTGATATGAGCGAAGAAAAGCTTCTCCTGCATTTTTCACTACCGCGTATGGTACGCGAGAATTTAGCGGTGTTGTTACTTCATTTTGAGGAAAGGAAACAGGTTCTCCGTAAACTTCAGAGGAAGAAGAAAAGAAAATATGTTTTACATTGATATCTTTAGCCAAATTTAAAATATTACGAAAACCATCTAAATCTTGAAGTACTTTGCAAGGGTTATCTTGCGTTCGTTGAACACCAACAACTGCAGCATAATGAAAAATAAAATCAAAATTATAAGAAAGCATTACTTGAGCAATATCTTGATATTGATTGCAATCTCCTTTGACGAAATGCCAATTACTGTCTTTTTTAGGTAATTTATCCAAACTTCCTGTTGATAAATTGTCAAAAATGACAACATAATTATTTTTGTCTTCAATAAGTTTTTCGGCTAAACAACTACCAATAAATCCCGCACCTCCAGTTATTAAAATATTTCTCACAATATTATTTTCCGTTAATTAAATTTATAAGATATTGTCCGTAACCACTTTTAAGTAAAGGTTCTGCAACAATACGAAGTTGTTCTTTATTGATAAATCCTTGTTCAAAAGCGACTTCTTCAATACAACCAATTTTTTTTCCTTGTCGGTCTTCAATAACTTGAACATATTGAGAGGCTTCCATAAGCGATTTAAAAGTACCTGTATCTAACCAAGCGGTACCTCTTTCTAAAATAGAAACTTTTAATTTACCATTGTTTAGATAATGTTTATTGATGTCGGTAATTTCGTATTCTCCTCTTGCACTGGGTTTTATGTTTTTTGCTATTTCAATAACAGAATTGTCGTAAAAATATAATCCTGGAACAGCATAATTAGATTTAGGTTTTTTAGGTTTTTCTTCTATAGAAAGAACTTTAAAATTATCGTCAAATTCTACAACACCATACCTTTCAGGGTCATTGACATGATATGCAAAAACAATTCCTCCATCAGGATTGGTACATTTTTTTATATTTTGTTCAAATCCACTACCATAAAAAATATTATCGCCTAAAATAAGGCAAACTTTATCGTTGCCAATGAACTCTTCTCCTAAAACAAAAGCTTGAGCCAAACCATTAGGGACTTCTTGCACTTTGTAAGAAAATTTACAACCAATATTCTCACCACTTCCTAAAAGTTTTTCAAAATTGGGCAAATCTTGAGGTGTTGAAATAATAAGAATTTCGTTGATGCCCGCTGACATTAATACACTAATAGGATAATATATCATTGGTTTGTCGTAAATCGGCATCAGTTGTTTACTCATTGCCAAAGTAATTGGGTGTAAACGTGTTCCTGCCCCTCCTGCTAAAACGATTCCTTTCATAATGAAAAAAGTTTCAATAAATGAATAATTTGCAAAGATAACATTTTTTGTAGAAATCGTAAAATGTTTTGCAAATTTTTTTCTTAAAAATTTATTCCCTTAACAAATTTATAACCTATAGAAATCAAAAATATCATATATTTTAAAATAAAATGTTACGTAGTTTGGTGTCTTTATAACTTCTCAAGTTAAAGTTATTGTATAATGACCATTTGAACAACTATTCCTTTTCAGTTCTTTGCTGATAGTTGCTTGTGAAACTCCCACATAATTAACAATTTCCGACTGCTTCTTATTATCCTTTCTCATTCGATAAATTGTGTATCTTTGCGATTCGTTTAAATGTTTCATAATGTTAATTTTTGTTTTTAAGAGCAGATTAACATTTTTTTCGAATATGCCAGCCGTACGGCTGGCATATTGTGCCTTTTTTTATAACTTTCCAAGTTGAATTTTTAATCTTTGCAACATGGAAATTAGGAGAATAAAGTTCAACAAAAGTAATTTTTTTAGTAATTCAAGAAGCGATTAAAAATGAAGAATTTTTTTTGTAAAAAGAAAAAAAAAATTTACTTTTTTATATAACGAATAGATTTTCAGCGAGAAAAAATTTTTTCTTTTGTACAATTTTCATATAGTACCATCCGTTAGTATATGAAAAAAATGGAAACTGAAATAGTTTTTTTAGTTTCCAAAAATAGAACATTAAAGGGTAATGACAAAAGAAGAGATAATAATAAGATGTACAGAAATATTTTTCTCCGAAGGAGTGAAAATTACTACCGAAGAATTGTCACACAATCTCGGTATTTCTAAACGTACACTTTATAGTCTTTTTGAGAATAAAACCAATTTAATACAAGAATGTACTGTCTATATTCTTTCATTACTCAATAAAACGATATCCGATTATCACAAAGATGCAAACTCAAATGTGATAGAAAAATTATTGCCTATAAATAGTCAAAAATTAAATAATCTGATATATCAACGCAATCGGATGTTATCAGATGTAAAGAAGTTATATCCAGATATTTATAAATCAATAGTAGATAAATATTTTCAAAAAATACAAAATATTTCGGTCAAGTTGTTTGAACAAGGTCAAGAAGAAGGATTGTTTATTAAAGATATTAATGCTCAGGTTTTTATTTCACTATTCAATTCCTCATTACATTCTTTTTTGAATATAAAAGAAATAAAATTCACGAGCGAAGATATTTATAAATCTGTCTTTTGCGTACTTTTACGAGGAGTTTGTACCGAAAAAGGTTTAACCATTTTACAAAAAAATCTTACAAAAAAGAAAGAAAGAATAATTAAAGAAATAGAAATCTGTATAATGAAATATAACAATGGATTATAAAATAAAATCAATCGTTACAAAAATAGTTTCTCTTGTGCTATTATCAAGTATAACCCAAATTTTATCGGCACAAGAAGCAGGTAAAACATTACAAATGTCTGTACAAGAAGCCGAACAATATGCAACAGACCATAACCGAAGTTTGCAAAATGCGACATTAGATGTTAAAAAAGCCAAAGCAGCACGTTGGCAAAGCATTGCCAATATGTTACCACAAATAAGTACCTCTTTCGATTATAACAACTATTGTGGCTATACAATGGAAATGGGTATTATGAACATAGAAATGAATCCTGCAGGAACTTTTGGAATATCAGCAGGAATGGCTGTTTCTGGAGCCCAAATAGTTGGAGCAACATTAAGTAAAATATCATTAGATATGGCTAAAATATCTGTCAACAAAACAGAACAACAAATTCGTTCTCAAGTAAGAACAATTTATTTGTCTATTTTAGCAATGACCCAAACAATGTCTTTGTTAGATTCGAGTTTAACAAATCTTTTACAATTACAACAAATTACCGAAAATACATTTCAAGCAGGAGCAATAGAACAAACAGATGTTGACCAATTATCAATACAAGTTGCTTCTATGCGAAATACAATAAACTCTTCTGCTCGTTCTTTAGAAATGCTTTACAATTCTTTACGTCTCCTTTTAGGTGTAGATGTTAATGCTGTAATTGTTCTTACAGATAAAATGGAATCTATCTTAAATATACAATCGTGTGAAAATTTGCTTAATAATAATTTTAATATCAATAACAATTACGATTATCAACTTTTAGAAAAAAATAAATTGCTTGCTAAAAGACAAATCACTTTAGCGGCTATGAACTTTACTCCAACATTAACAGCATTTTATCAATTTTCAGAAAAAACTTATTTTGGAAAAGATGCAGGTTTTGATATGACTCCACCTAATTTAATAGGTTTTTCTATTAAATTACCTTTGTTCTCTTCAGGACTTTATGGCAGTCAAATTAGTGCTGCTAAAATTGATTATCACAAAATGCAAAATACTATTGCAGATACAAAAGAAGCATTGTTAGTGCAAGACAAACAATTACGATATAATCTTCGTTCAGCGTTGGAAGATTATTCTACTCAAAAAGAAAATATTGATGTTTCTAAACGAGTATTTGAAAGTATTGGAAAAAAATACGAACATGGTACCGCCAGCAGTTTAGATTTAACCAATGCCAGCACCTCATTAATAACAGCACAAACCAATTACCTTCAATCTGTTATTGCTTTAGTAAAAGCACAAGTAGAACTTGAAAATTTATTGAATAATTAATAAATATATTGTTTTAGAGAAAAAAGAAATATTATTAAAAATGAACAAGAATATTAAATTATTAGCAATCATCGTTTTAGCATTAGGATTATTTTCCTGTCAGAATAAAACTGCCAACAAAACGACAACAGAAAGCGAACGCGTTGAAATTGTAGAAACTTCAAGTATTCAAAAAGAAAAAATTCATCGAGTTTTGGATTTTTCTTCTACATTACAAGGTTACGAACACATGAATATTGCCCCATCGTTAACTGGTAATATTGAAAAAATACTTGTAGATGTTGGTTCTCGAGTTTCAAAAGGACAATTATTGTTGCGAATGAATCAAAATCAATACAATACTGCAAAAATTTCACTTGCTTCTACAAAAGTAGAATATGACCGTATTGCATCTTTGAAAGCCTCTGGAAGTGCTTCTCAACAAGCTTTTGACCAAATTAAAGCACAATATGAACAATTGGAAGAAAATACGCGATTTTTACAAGAAAATACATTTGTAAAAGCACAATTTTCGGGTGTTATTTCCGCCAAAAATTACGAAGATGGTGAAATGTATGCAGGTAGTCCTATTCTTACATTAACACAAATTAATACCTTGAAAGCCTTAATCAATATTCCTGAAATTTATTTTCCAAAAATAAAACAAGGAATGGAATTGGAAATATTTTCGGAAATATATCCTGACCAAGTTTTTAAAGGTATTATAGAAATTGTTTATCCTACTATCGACCCAAATACACATACTTTTCAAGTAAAAATAAAAATTCCTAACGCCAAAGAAGTTCTTCGTCCGGGTATGTATATTACCTCTAAATTGGCTCTTGGAGAAGTAGAAGCAATTATTGTTCCTTATTCTGCTGTGTTAAAACTTGTTGGTTCTAACGAACGTTATGTATTTGTCAACAACAATGGCAGAGCAAAACGTATTACTGTTCAATTAGGACAACGATTTGATGAAATGGTTGAAATCTCTGGTGAAGGTATCGAAGAAGGCGTAGAATTGATTACCGTAGGTCAGGCTCGTCTTATCGATAACGTAAAACTAAATGTAGTAAAAAAGAAATAACTTCTTTTAACAAATTATTCAACGACTTAATTTTATAAAAAATGAGTATTTACAAAACCGCGATAAACAAACCTGTTAGCACCATTTTGATATTTGTTGCTGTCATTATTATTGGTGTGTTTTCTTATATGCAATTGCCTATTGACCAATTCCCAGAAATGGACCCTCCATATATTTCTGTAATGACAACCTATGCTGGTGCTAACGCAAGCGAAATAGAAACCAACGTCACAAAGTTGCTTGAGAATGCTCTTAACTCTGTTGACGGACTTAAAGATTTGACTTCAACTTCAAAAGATAATATTTCTGTTGTTTCTATGGAATTTGAATGGGGAACGAACCTCGATGAAGTGCTCAATGATATACGGTCGTATATCGATTTGGTAAAAGATAATTTACCTACTGGCTGTTCAACTCCTTTTGTGTTCAAATTCAATTCTTCTTCTATGCCTATTACGCAATATGCCATTACAGCAAAAGAAAGTTATGCTGGGTTGGACAAATTGCTCAACGATGATGTAATTCCAATGTTGAATAAAATTGATGGTATTGGTAATATTTCTCTTTCTGGTTCTCCCGAAAGATATGTTTATGTTGATATTGACCAAGAAAAATTAGATGCTTACAAAATTCCTTTGGAAACAGTTGGTAATATGATTTCTGCTAACAATCTCAATTTATCATCGGGAACTGTTAAAATGGAAAAAGAACAATATCAATTGCAAGTACGTAGTGAATACATTGAAAGTGATGAAATTAAAAATATTGTTGTTACCACTACACCCGATGGTAAACAAGTATTTGTAAAAGATATTGCAACGGTAAAAGATACTATTAAAGACCTTTCTTTAGATGAAAAAATAAACGGAAAAGATGGTGTTCGATTGATTATTGCAAAACAATCTGGTGCCAATACAGTACAAATTTGTGAAGATATTCGCAAAGAAATGGTAAATATCCGCAAAATACTTCCTGCTGATGTAAATATTGAACCTATTTACGATTCTTCTGAAAACATTGAAAATGCTGTTAAATCTTTGGAAGACGCTATTTTTTATGCGTTAATATTTGTTGTTTTAGTAGTATTGTTTTTCTTAGGTCGTTGGAGAGCAACTATCATTATCGGATTGACAATTCCTATTGCATTGATTGTTTCATTTATTTATTTGGCATTTACAGGAAGGTCGCTCAATATTATTTCATTGAGTTCTCTTAGTATTGCTATCGGTATGGTTGTTGATGATGCAATTGTTGTATTGGAAAATATTACTAAGCATATAGATAGAGGTTCTTCTCCTCGAGAAGCAGCAATTTATGCTACCAATGAAGTTTGGATTTCTGTTATTGCTACCACTCTTGTAATATGTGCCGTTTTTGTTCCTTTGACATTGTTGGGAGGAATGGCGGGAGTTATGTTCAAAGAATTAGGTTGGATTATTACTATCGTTGTTTGTACTTCTACCATTGTTGCTATTTCGCTTACTCCTATGTTGGCTTCACGTTTGCTCAAAGCCAAAGAAACTAAAGTAAATAAAGATGGTATTGTTGTTGAAAAAGGTAAAAAAGAAAGCTGGTATGACCGCAATATTGTAAGTTTTCTTGATAAAATTGACCGAATTTATGCCAATCTTTTGCGAAAATGTCTCAATAATAAAGCAATAACATTAATTATTTGTATTGTTGTTTTTGGAGTATCTCTTATTCCTGTGATTACTGGTAAAGTTGGTACCGATTTTATGCAGAAAAGTGACAATGGTCGGTTATCTGTTTCTATAGAACTTCATCGAGGAACACGTATAGAAGAAACATTGAAAACTGCCCGTAAATTAGAAACACGTTTTATGGCGTTAGTGCCTGAAATTCAAATGATTTCTACTTCTGCTGGTTCTAACGATGATGCAGGTATTTTTGCTTTGTTTTCTTCTACTACCAACAATAAAATCAGTATGACAATTAGATGTAGCAAAAAATATGAACGTGAACGCACCATTTTCCAAATTGCTGAAGTTTTGCGTAAAGAAATGGCTCTATATCCTGAAATTATTGATTATACTGCTGTTGTTTCCAGTGGTTTTGGTGGCGGTGGTGGCGGTGCTTCTTCCGTTGACGTTGAAATTTATGGTTACGATTTTGATAAAACAAGCCAATTGGCTGAAAATATCAAAAATACTGTCCGTGAAAAAGTTGCCGATGCCCGTGACATTACCATTAGTCGTGATGAAGACCGTGCAGAATTAAAAATTGTTGTTGACAAAGAAAAAATCGCTCGTCATGGGTTGACTTCCGCAAATATTTCAACTTACGTTCGTAATCGTGTTAATGGTATGCTTGTCGGTTATCTCAAAGAAGATGGCGACGAATATGATATTGTTGTTCGTCTAAAAGAAGAAAATCGTAATTCGCTTACTTTAATCGAAAATATGACCATTCCTACTGCTACAGGTAACGTTAAATTGAATGAAATTGCCTCTATTGAAGAATATTGGGCACCTCCTACTATTGAACGTAAGGCTCGCCAAAGAATGGTTAAAATCTCTATTACTCCTTACGAAAAATCTTTAGGTGAACTGGCTGTTGCTGTTGAAGATGTTATGCAAAATATGGACTTACCTCAAGGTATCACTTATCGTTTAGCAGGTAATTACGAAGACCAACAAGAATCTTTTAGAGATATGGGAGTTTTATTAGTACTTATCATTTTATTAGTTTATATTGTAATGGCTTCTCAATTTGAATCTTTTTCCAAACCTGCTATTATTATGATGGCTGTACCATTTGCTCTTACCGGTGTGATATTTGCTTTATTTTTGACCAATACTACACTAGATATGATTGGAGCATTAGGTATGATTATGTTGGTAGGTATTGTTGTGAAAAATGGTATTGTTCTTGTGGACTATATCAATTTGATGCGAGACCGTGGTTATCCTCTTTATGAAGCAATTGCTCTTTCTGGAGAATCTCGTTTAAGACCTGTATTGATGACAGCAGCTACCACCATTTTGGGTATGGTGCCTATGGTTTTAAGCAATAGTGATGGTTCTGAAATGTGGCAACCTATGGGTATTGTTGTTATTGGTGGATTATTGGCTTCTACACTTATCACATTGATAATTGTTCCTATTTTGTATGCTATTACAAGTCGTAGTGGTGAACGTGATAAAATCAAAAAAATGCAAAAACGTTTTGTTTTTATGGACAACCCTCTCCCTGAAGAAATTGATAAACAACAACAAAAATAAATATTAATCCATTCGAGTCATCATAGCTTATGGTGACTCGAATATAAAAAAAATAAAAATGAAATCAGTATTTATTGTATTCAATCAAGCCAATACAGAAAGAGTATATTATATGCTCGATAGACTCAATATAAGAGGTTATACCTTTTTTGAACAAGTGCAAGGACGTGGAACTATCAACGGAGAACCTCGTCAAGGTTCTCACACTTGGCCAGAAATGAATTCCGCTGTTATTACCATTATCAACGATGAACAAGTGAACGATTTACTAATTGCAATAAAAAAGTTAGATGCCCGTAATAAAGAAATTGGTGTTAGAGCCTTTGTTTGGAATATTGAACAAACTGTATAATTCCAAATTTCTATAAAAAAAATAATTTCTGTTGTTCTGTTTTTAATAAATATTATGCACTTTCAACTATTTTATATAAACGTTGAAGTGCTTTTTTTGTTTTTTATAAACCAAAAATATCACACTTTTTGGAATAAAATATTACATGGGTTGGTGGTAGATTAAAAATTTATAAATTATATAACGTTTTTTTCACATATAAATACCTTCAATGCGGGTGGATTGTATATGAGTAAGATGAGAAAAGTGTTTTTCGTACCACTAGCAAAAAAGTTTTTGTTGAGAAATTTTGTGAGGTAAAATTGATAATTTTTCGTTGTTAATTAAAAAAGTGTTACCTTTGCAACATCTAAAATTTATATAGATGCTTAGAATATACAATAAACCCGCTATTGTTTATCAAGGACAGCAATATAGTTACGAAAAAGTCCTTCAGAATGCAGCAATATTTGCAAATCGTTTTTGTAAAAATACGACCCCCCAGAAAGTACTTATTTTTTCAGAAAATAGTGCTAATTGGATTTTTGCTTTTTATGGAAGTATGGTTTGCAAAGCAACTATGATACCTGTTGATGTACAATCTTCATTAAAAGAACTTTCGTATATCATTACAGATTCGTATCCAGATATTATTTTTACAACAAGTGATAAAAAAGAATTTGTAAAAACAGCGGTACAAAATAGTTCTTCATCAGTTAATTGCGAGATATTAACCATTGAAGATATTCCTTTAGAAAACGATACAAATATTGTTGCCAATGATATTTTTATTGATGATTCTGAACGAACTCTTTTTATTATTTACACCTCAGGAACAACAGGTTCTCCTAAAGGAGTAGAATTATGTTATCGCAATATAATGTTCAATATCAATGCGGTAAGCAAAGAAATTCCTATTTTCAATAAAGAAAGAAATGTAATGGTACTTTTACCGTTACATCATATTTTTCCGTTGTTGGGTTCGGTAGTTGCACCGCTTTCTGTAGGAGGAACAATTTATATTGCTGATGGATTGTCAGCAGAAAATATTTTGAAAACGCTTAATGAAGGCAAAATCAATATAATAATAGGTGTTCCTCGATTATACGATACCTTATCCAAAGGAGTAATGTCCAAAATAAATGCCAATTTTTCTACTCGTATTATATATAAGATAGTTAAATTAATCGGTAGCGATAGTTTATCGAAAATAGTTTTTAAATCGGTACATCAAAAATTTGGCAATCATATAGAATATTTAGTTTGTGGCGGAGCGGCATTGAATATTGAAACTGCCAAAATTTTCAAAGCGTTAGGATTTTATATTTTAGATGGTTATGGTATGACAGAAACCGCTCCTATGATTAGTTTTACTCACCCTGGTAAACGTAAAATAGGTTATTCTGGCTATCCATTAACAGGGTCGGAAATACGTTTTACTCAATACGGAGAAATTTGCGTAAAAGGAGATAACGTAATGAAAGGTTATTACAATCGACCTGAAGAAACAGCAGAAATACTAAAAGATGGTTGGTTACACACAGGAGATATTGGTGTTTTGAATAAATATGGTCTTAAAATAACAGGACGAATTAAAGAAATTATTGTTACCTCTAACGGAAAAAATATAAATCCAGAAGAAGTTGAAACCGACCTTGTATCACACTTCAATTTTATTAAAGAATGTGGAGTGTTTATGTATGAAAATGTTTTACAAGTTGTAATATTTCCACAAATGACTATACTACGAGAGCAATCAGTGGAAAATATAGAAAAATTTATCAAAGAAAAAATTATTTCTTTCAACAAAAATTATCCTCCGTACAAACGTTTGAAACGCGTACACATTGCTTCAGAAGAAATGCCTAAAACACGTTTAGGAAAAATACAACGTTTTAAATTACCTGCTTTGGCATACAAACAAATACAACAATCTTCCGAAGAAATCGATGTCAATGAAAGTTCTGTTTACAATATGCTCAAAACTTTTATTGAAGAAGAAACAGGCAACAAAGCAAAAGGGAACGACCATTTTGAAATAGACCTTTCTATGGATTCTTTGAGCAGAGTAGCTTTATTGGCTTTTATAGAAAATTCTTTTGAATTATCGCTTTCAGAAGCCGACCTTGAAGATATGAATACGCTCAATTTATTAACTGATTATATTGAAAAACATTCACAAGTTGCTCAAGTTCAACATATTTCATGGAAAGAAATACTTTCTTCAAGAATTAATACCCTTAAACTTCCAAAAGCAGGTTTTATTCAACGAATAACGAGTTATTTGTCGAAACTTATCTTGAATCTTACCTATCGTTATCGAGGAAAAGGGGAAACAAATATTCCTCAAGAACCTTGTATTTTTGTTGCTAATCATCATAGTGCGTTAGATGCAATAATTATTACTGCACGAATGAAACGCAAAGCCTCAAAAAACACTTTTATCTTTGCTAAAGAAAAACATTGGCGAAATAAATTTGCTCGTTTTATGGCTGGTAAAAATAATATTATTATTATGGACATCAACAAAAATGTACGTGAATCATTACAACAAATGTCTTACGTGCTTCAACAAGGTAAAAATGTAATTATTTTTCCAGAAGGAACAAGAACAAAAGATTCTGATATAAAGTATTTTAAGAAAACTTTTGCTATTTTAAGTACAGAATTAAATATTCCTATTGTTCCTGTGGTAATTGATGGTTCGGAAAGAGCGACTTATCGTTTTATCAAGATTCCTCGTTTCTTAGCGAAAATAAAAGTAGAATTTCTTAGTCCTATTTATCCCGACCCAAATCAATCTGCATCAAATTTAAGGGATAATGTGCACCAATTGATGCAACAACACTTATTGAAAAATAAAACAAAATAGATATGGCAAATTTATCTGTAAATATAGGTAACTTACATCTCAAAAATCCTGTTTTGACGGCTTCAGGAACATTTGGATATGGTGAAGAATTTATGGACTTTATAGACCTCAATCGTTTAGGAGGTTTTATTGTCAAAGGTACTACGATACACCCACGCGAAGGAAACGATTATCCGCGTATGGCAGAAACTCCTTCGGGTATGCTCAACGCTGTTGGATTACAAAACAAAGGTGTTGATTATTTTATTGAACATATTTATCCACGAATTAAACATTTGGATACCAATATTATAGTTAACGTTTCGGGTTCTTCTATTAGTGATTACGTTGCTGTTGCCGAAAAAATTGATACTCTTAATGCTATTCCTGCCATAGAATTAAATATTTCTTGTCCTAATGTCAAACAAGGCGGTATGGCTTTTGGGACTTCTTGTCAAGCAGCACAAGATGTTGTTTCCGCTGTTCGTAAAGTTTATCATAAAACTTTGATAGTTAAATTATCTCCAAATGTTACAGATATTGTTTCTATTGCTCAATCAGTTCAAGATAGCGGTGCTGATGCAGTTTCTTTAATCAATACTTTAATGGGAATGGCTATAGATGCAGAAAAACAAAAGCCAATATTGTCAACGATTACAGGTGGATTATCAGGTCCTTGTGTAAAACCTATCGCTCTTAGAATGGTTTGGCAAGTAAGCAAAGCTATTTCTATTCCTATTATTGGATTAGGAGGAATTTGTTCTGCAACAGATGCTATAGAATTTTTATTGGCTGGGGCTACTGCAATACAAATCGGAACGGCTAATTTTATTGACCCTCAAATAACTATCAAAGTTGTTGATGGTATCAACGATTATTTGGAAAGAAAAAATATTCAATCTGTAAAAGATATTATTGCTATTATAAGATAAATTCAACAAGCAAAGGTTATAGTTTACATCCCACCAAAGCCAAAAATATCACACTTTTTGGAACAAAATATTACAGGGTTTGGGTATTTTTTATTACTTCTTAGATAGAAATTTTATTATTTGCATTACAAATGTTTAATTTAATGCAGGTAGCTTGTAATAACGAGCCTCAAAACAACACACTATAAACAGTCCTTAATACTGCTGTCTATCAGGTAGTTACAAGCGGTTTTTGGGTATGTTTTTTATAAACATTCATTTTTTAGCATATTGTTATTATTCAACGTTTTATACACAACAAATATTGTGCCAAAGTGGTCGATTTTTGATGAAAAAGTGAAAAAAATTTTTTTGCAAAATTTAAAACTTTTTTAAATTTCTTTAATATGCTAATTTTCAGCAAGAAAAGTTTGTGTTGGTTTTTTTAGGAATTTTCATGATTTTTTCTAACATTCAAAATATTCATAAAAAAATGCTACTTTTGCTTTTTAAGAATTAAATAAATAGAAATATGAAGATATTACTTTTAGGGTCCGGAGGTAGAGAACACGCATTAGCATGGAAGATAGCACAAAGTCCTCTTTGTTCACATTTATTTATTGCTCCTGGCAATGCTGGCACAAACCAATGTGGTACCAATGTTAACATTTCCGATACAGATATTGAAGCGATAAAACAATTTGTGATAGACAATCATATTGATATGGTTGTTGTTGGTCCAGAACAAGCATTGGTTAATGGTATTTACGATATTTTAAAATCTTGTCCCGATTGCAAAGATGTAATAGTAATAGGACCTTCAAAACTTGGTGCTCAATTGGAAGGAAGTAAAGATTTTGCAAAAGCATTTATGCAAGAATTTAATATTCCAACAGCATCTTACAAAAGTTTTAATGCAAATCAATACGAACAAGCAATCCAATTTTTACATACATTGAAACCACCGTATGTACTTAAAGCCGATGGATTGGCAGCGGGTAAAGGTGTTATCATTTCTTCTTCTATAGAAGAGGCAAAACAAGAACTTCATTCTATGTTCTTTGACAATAAATTTGGTCAAGCAGGACAAAAAGTAGTAATCGAACAATTTCTTAAAGGTATTGAATTATCTGTTTTTGTTCTTACCGATGGACAATCTTATATCGTTTTACCTTCTGCAAAAGATTACAAACGTATCGGAGAACAAGATACAGGACTTAATACAGGTGGTATGGGTTCGGTTTCTCCCGTTCCTTTTGTTGATGACGCTTTTATGCAAAAGATTGAAAATCAAATTATTAAACCAACTATTTATGGCATTCAACAACGAAAAATTACTTATAAAGGATTTATTTTCATTGGTTTAATGAACGTTGATGGAAACCCATACGTAATAGAATACAATGTAAGAATGGGAGACCCAGAAACACAATCAATAATGCCTCGGATTGAAAGTGATTTAGTAGAACTTTTTGTGCATACAGAAAAAGGCACATTGTCTCAAGCAAATATTTCTATTTCAAAACAATGTGCAACAAGTATAGTTTTAGTTTCTGGTGGTTATCCTGAAAATTACGAAAAAGGAAAAGAAATAACAGGCATAGAAAATGTTTCCGATAGTAAAATATTTCATGCTGGAACAAAATTAAATGATAATCAGAAACTTATAACATCTGGAGGAAGAGTTCTTGTAATAACTTCTTTAGGCAACAATTTAGAAGAATCTTTAGCATTATCAAACAAAAATGCTGAAAAAATTCAATTTGACAAAAAATATTATCGTCATGATATTGGCAAAGATTTGCTTAAATTATAAAAGGCAAAAAATCTTCGGATTAATATTGTTTTTATTAATTGTAAACCCCATTAATGCACAAAAAATTAAAGGCGGTTTTCAAGTTGGAGGGGTAATATCTCAGGTAGACGGTGACGACCAAGCAGGTTACAACAAAATAGGACTTTTTGTTGGTTCTTTTGCTACTTTACCTTTTGAAAAGTATAATTTACAATTACAAATGGAAATCAATTATGCTCAAAAAGGTAGTCGAAAATACACGGGTTCTTATTTTTATAAAATATCGCTTCATCAAATAGAAGTTCCGTTGTTATTAGGTTGGAATCCTTGGAAAAATTTATGGGTGGAAATTGGTCCTTCATTCAATTTTTTAGTCGATGCCAAAGAAATTTTAAACGATATAGAAATTGAAAACCAAAGTAAATTTCATCTTTTTGAACTTGGAGGAATTGCAGGAATATCTTATTGTATTCGAGAACATTATGGATTTGGTGTACGTTTCAATTATTCTCTTTCTCCTATTGGAAGAAACGCTGTGGCTCGCGGTTATCGAAAATTAAGTCTTAACATGTGGAACAATGCTTTTGTTGCATTTTTCTATTATCAATTTTAATATATGATGTCTCTTCTTTATAAAAAAGGGATATTGTTTGTTTTATTGTTTTTTTCAACAACTTTTTTATTTGCTCAATATCAATTGCAAATAAATTATAATACTAATAATGAGGAGATTAATAAAATTGTTTTACCTATAAAAAACAATTTTAAATCGGAAAAGGCTATTCATAATTTTCTCAATAAACAAATTTTAACTTTACATAAATTTCATTATACTTCGGCTTGTATTGATAGTATTTGGAACGAAGGTCTATTTTATCAAGCAACTATTTTTGTTGGAAACAATATGAAAATTTCTTCTGTTGATTTCAATTATATAGATTTGGACTCTACAGAATTGCAATCACTAAAAATAGAAAAACACTTGACTAAACAAATAATTACCATACCTGATTTATTGCAACTTAACGATAATATTGTTGTTTTTCTAAGCAATAATGGCTATCCTTTTGCGAGTGTTCAAATCTCAGAAATGCAACCGACTTTTTCTGGTTTTAAAGTCTGTGTTGATATTGAAAAAAACAATTTTATTGTTTTGGATAGCATTGTTTTAGATGGGAATGCTCGTCTTGCCAACAGTTTTTTGTACGGCTATTTGAAATTAAAACGCAAAAAACCTTATCAAACAGATAATATAAATAAGGTTTATTCTCGTTTACAAAATTTAAATTATATTCAACTTACACGACCTAATGGCGTAGTATTTTCCGAAGATAAAGCAGCATTATACATTTTTGCTGATAAAAACAAAATCAATCGTTTTGAGGGATTTTTAGGCTTAGTTCCCAATGATGAAACCTCTGGAAAATTACTTTTTACTGGAAATCTTGATTTAAACTTAAATAACATTTTTCATATCGGTGAAAACATTCAACTTTCTTGGAAACGTATTCAAATTCAATCACAAACATTAAATCTTTCTGTTGATTTTCCGTATTTATTTTATTCTTCTTTTGCAATTGACGCTTGTTTTGCTTTAGAAAAACGCGATACTTCTTATCTTAATTTAGATATTGTGGCAGGTGTTCGCTATTATGCTTGGGAAAATGGCTATGTAAGAACATATTACGAATACCAAAATTCTCAACTTATTAACAATCAAAATCTACAATTTCTAACATTTTTGCCTCAAAATTTAGATTATACTATCAATTGGTATGGTTTATCTTTGAATTTCAAACATTTAGATTATATTTTCAATCCTCGAAAAGGATACAATATAGAAATAAATACAGCAATAGGAAAAAAAATGATACAAAAAAACATCAATATTCCGCAAGAATTATACAATGGCATACAAACAAAATCTACACAAATTAAAGCAATAATAAATGCTGATTTGTATTTTCCTATAAAAAAACGCTGGACGTGGGTTATCGCTTTAAAATCTGCTTATTTGCAAAGTCCTACTTTATGTGAAAATGAATTATTTAAAATAGGTGGACTAAATTCATTACGTGGATTCGACCACCAATCTATTTATGCTTCTTCGTATTTTATTATTAACAATGAAATTCGTTTTCTTTTTGCTAAAAAATCTTATTTACAAGCATTTTTTGATTTTGCAGGATACGAAAAAAGGTTAACTAACAATTATCGCAGTGATTTCCCTTTTGGATTTGGCATCGGCATTGCATTTGATACCAAAGCTGGAATTTTTTCTCTCAACTATGCATTAGGAAAACAATTAGGCAATCCTATTAAATTTGCTTCTGGAAAAATAAATTTTGGTTATACTGCTGTTTTTTAAAAAAACAGAGTCTTTTAATACGTTTTTGTTTAAAAATATGTCTAAAATTGTATTTTTTTAACAAATATTATGCACTCTCAACTATTTTATATAAATGTTGAAATGCTTTTTTATTTTTATAAACCAAAAACTTTACCACTTTTTATCTCACTTTTTGGAATAAAATGTTACATAATTTTTGTAGTTTATAACTTTATAGGTTGGAGTTATAAAATTCATTTTCTACAGTTTTTCTCTTTCTTTTATTTGTACAGATTATTTCAATATCAATATTTTTTTAATGAAGTATATTTCCTCCTTTTTTAAACAAAAAGCATGAAATAAACTTTGGTAATCATTTTGTTTCAAGGAAAAAATGCAATGATTGCCCTAAATATGATTTATAAATATAAATATTACATAATCATTTATTTTCGTTTATTAGCAAAGAAATTTTTTAATAAATTCTTGCATTCATCTTCGAGGATACCCCCAATTATTTGGGTTTTAGGGTGGAATAATTGTTGTTTGTTGATATGAGCAAGTTTTTCATCTTTTGCTCCGTAAACAATTTTGCTAATTTGAGTCCATGCCGCTGCTCCGGCACACATAGGACAAGGTTCTAATGTAACATATAAAGTGCAATCTTTAAGATATTTAGCACCAAGATAATTGGAAGCAGATGTAAAGGCTTGCATTTCAGCGTGAGCGGTAACATCTTGCAAGGTTTGTGTAAGATTGTGGGCTTTTGCAATAATAGTATCATTGCAAACTATAACACAACCGATAGGGACTTCACCTTTTTCAGCAGCAAGAATAGCTTCTGCAAGAGCTTTTTGCATAAAATATTTATCGTCAAGCATATTATTCTTTTCGCATTTTTGCAATAGGAAAACCTAATTGTTCTCTATATTTTGCAATAGTACGTCTTGAAATTAAATATCCGTTATCTTTAAGCATTTGATAGAGTTGAATATCTGTCAAAGGATTGTTTCTATCTTCTTCATTGATAGCATCAAAAATAATTTTACGGATTTCGTGAGTAGAAACTTCATCGCCATCGAAAGTAGGCATTGCTTCAGAAAAGAAGAATCTTAAAGGAAAAATACCATAAGGAGTCTCAACATATTTTTGTCTTACAACACGAGATACTGTAGAAATATCAACATTAATAATATCTGCAATATCTTTTAGAATCATAGGTTTAAGTTTTTTTTCATCACCAGAGAAAAAGAAATCTTTTTGTTTTTCCATTATAGCAGTCATAGTGGCAAAAAGCGTATTTTCTCTTTGATTAAGAGCGTCTATAAACCATTGTGCAGAAACTACTTTTTGTCGAACAAAATCTATCGCTTCTCTACGTTCTTTTTTGGGAATATGCGATTTTTGTTTAATTTCCTCATACATATTGGCATAACGTTTACTCAATCGTAATTTTGGTAATTTTACCTGAGGAATAGACAAGTCTAATGAGTGTTTTCTATCATTGATAGAAATGATAAAATCAGGAATAATAAACGAATTGGAATCATTACTTGTAATACTTTCTCCTGGTTTTGGATTTAAATTGTTTATGATATATGCTACAGCAGAGGAAATTTCTTGTTCGGAATAGTCTAATAAATTTTTTTTCATTTTATCTAAATTTTTCTTTGTGAAATCGTAAAAGTAATCTTGAAGAATTATTTGTGCTAACTTTGCTTCAGAAGAAGGATTTGCTTCACGTTGTAACTGAATAAGCAAACATTCTTGAAGAGAACGAGCTCCTGTTCCTATAGGTTCTAATTTTTGAATAATATTTTTGATGAGATAATCTATGTGTTCTTTTGTTGTAACAATATTGGAACTAAGTAACATATCGTCGGCAATATCTGCACTTGAACGAGAGATATATCCATCTTCATCAATGGTACCAATAAGGTATTCCGCAATTTTTTTATCGTCGTTATTTTCAAAAAGAACCAATTGAAGTTGCTCCAATAAATTTTCTTGATAAGATTCTTTAGAAACATAAAGTGTTTCTTTGTATGAAACTTTTTCAGATTCTTCGTTGTAAATACGATTATTTGGTGCAGGTTTATGGGTATTGTCTCCTTCGTAATATTCAGAAAAATATTCGTCAAGAAAATCTTTTTTATTTTCAAAATTATTGTTTTCAGAAAGATTTTCATTATTAGCGTTTTCATCTTTATTGAATGTATCAACATTGTTATCGTCAGAAAAATCGCTATTGTCGTCAACTTCCACAAGAGCAGGATTCGATTCTAACTCCTCATTGATACGCTGTTCTAACATTACTGAGGGAATTTGCAACAATTTCATCAGTAATATTTGATATGGACTCATTTTTTGAGTCATTAATAGTCTTTCTTTTTGACTTTGTTTTAGCATTTCAAAATTTTTACTTTTCGACCTTTATCAACACGATAAAATAATTTTAAGTATTTGAAATACAAAAGTACCAAAAAAAAATGAAAAAAAGAAAATTTTTGTTATTTTTTTCTTGACTAATTTCAAGAAATCTTCTTGGAGTTATTCCTATTTCTTTTTTAAAAACGGAATGAAATACTTGTCGATTTTTAAAACCACACATTCCTCCAATAGCTTCAATACTATAATTGTAGTTATTTTTGTCGGTAAGAAGTTCTATTGCTTTGTTGATACGATATTCATTGACAAGTGTTGAAAAATTTTTATTGCATTGAGAGTTGATAATATGAGAAATTGTTGTTTTGTTAGAACCTAATTGTTTTGCCAAATCTTGAATTGTTAAATCAGGATTGAGAAAAATTTCTTCTTCTTCAAAAAGTTGTCGCATATTTTGAAGTATATTTTCTTCACTGTGATTATAACTTTTTATACTATTGAAATCGGTAGTATTTACCAAACGAAATGTTTTTTCTTGATTATGCAAATTTGTTCGGAGTAGTTTTTTGTACGATATTCTTGATTTTATAAACAAAATAATAAAAACTACAGTAGAAATAAAAAATATTGAAGTGAGTATATAATTGTAAAAAATAGTTGTCATAAAATATAAATTTAAACAAAGCAAAGATACAAAAAAATATTCCATCTTTGATATTTTTAAAGACTTTATTTTTTCTAAATTTAAAATATGTTTTAAAAAGCATTTTTTTCTTTAATGTTTATGTAAAAAATCACAAAAAAACAAATTTATATTTTATTGATTAATAACAAAATGTGTTTATTCTTACAGTCATATTTTTTTATACTGACAACTTTGTAGATATTTTGACACTATTTTGAAAAAATAAAAAGTATCTTTGTATTTTTATTAACAAAATACATTGATTGCCTTTGTTGAAAATTTTAAAAATAAGAAGTATAATTGTTTTGTTGTTCTTTATGCAGATTAATACAATAGAAGCTCAAGATAAACTGCTTTTAGACACAAATAAAGAACAAACACAAGAACAACAGACTATCAAGCCTCGTTTACAAATTAGTGATTACATCACTGTTGGGGCTTTGATAGATGCACAATATACTTACAATGCACAAATTTTGAATTCAGGAGATGTAAATCAATCAAGTATTTTTCGAATAAGAAGGGCTCGTTTAGATTTTAAAGGTACAATTACTCCTAAAATTTCTTTTCGATTGCATACTGATTTTGCTTCTTCTCCCAAATTATTAGATGCTTTTGTAAAAATAAAATTTTGTCAACAAGTAGAATTACAAGTTGGACAGTTTAAAATTCCATTTTCATTGGAAAATGCTTATTCCTCGTACAATTTAGAATTTTCGGAAAAAGCACAAGTGATTTCTGCTTTGGCTGGACATGAAGATATATCTGGAGTAAAAACCTTTAGCAATGGTCGAGAAATTGGATTAATGCTTTCGGGAGTTTTGGCACGTTTTGAATCACAAGGACAAAAATATCCATTGTTATCGTATAGCATAGGCGTTTTTGGAGGAAATGGTATTAATGTGAAAAACGATAATATGGCAAAAGATATTTCTGGACGTATCAATTTTTCACCTTTTTTGAAAAATTTTGTTCTATCAGGTTCTGTTTATTATGGAAATTATGCCATTTTAGATTCTTTAGATGGTTTGCGATTGCGTTGTGCTGGTGGAGCAGAATATAAAAATGATTGTTTGACAGTTCGTGCAGAATATGTATGGGGAAAAACAGGATTGTTAGCAATGAATGAATCAAATATTCCTTTTTCAAAAAATATTTCAACACATGGATTTTATGTGGTAGCAGGATATTGGTTTAATTTTGGATGGGGACAAAAAAGCAATGTAACTCAAAAAATGAGACCTGTTTTGCGATATGATTATTATCAACAAGACATATTAAATCGGAATACCAATTCAATTTATTATTCTTTAGGAATAGATTGGTGGCCAGAAAAACATTTACGTTTTGTTTTAAATTATACTTTGTGTCAATATATAAAATATAAAAAACCAAGTCATTGTTTTACGACAATGTTAACAATAAAGGTTTAATATTATAAATTAAAAATCGAGATGAAAAATAAATGTATTTTTTTATTGATGTTGGGAATAATTTTTGTTATTTTGTTTACCCAAATTTCGTGTGGAAACAACAATAATCAACAAATTGCAAACAAAAATGAAATTACAGGAGAAATATCTATTACAGGAGCATTTGCACTTTATCCTTTGGCGGTAAAATGGGTTGATGAATTTCAAAAAATGCACCCCAATGTGCGAATAGATTTGTCTGCTGGAGGTGCTGGCAAAGGGATGACAGACGTTTTGGCAAATATTGTTGATTTAGGAATGGTTTCACGAGAAGTATATGCTCCAGAATTGGAAAAAGGAGCAATGCCTTTTGCAGTGGCAAAAGATGCCGTTGTTATTACCGTAAATACAGAAAATCCTTTTGCAGAACAAATGAAAAAAAATGGAATTTCAAAAGAAACTGCTTATAAAATATGGATTTCAAAAGAATATACCACATGGGGACAAGTAATAGGAACAGACGATAAGACACCTATTCATCTTTATACTCGTTCTGATGCTTGTGGTGCTGCCGAAACTTTTGCAATGTGGTTAGGTAAAAAACAAGAAGATTTAAATGGGACAGCAGTTTTCGGAGACCCGGGTTTAGCCAATGCAATTCAACGTGATAAACTCGGAATAGGATTCAACAATATAAGTTATGCTTACGATGAAGCTTCTCGAATGCCAAATGAAAGTTTATTTGTTTTTCCTATTGACAACAATAATGATGGAATTATTGACCCAGAAGAATATTTTTACGATACAAAAGATGATTTTATAAATGCTGTTGCAAACAATAAATATCCGTCACCACCTGCACGAGACCTTTATTTGGTTTCTAACGGTGTTCCAAAAAATCCTGCAGTAAAGGCATTTTTAAAATATGTCTTGACAGATGGACAAAAAGAAAATATCCCAATAGGATATATTGATTTGGAAGAAGAAAAACTAAATAGTTGTTTATCAATTCTAAATCAATCAAAATAATCGTTCTTCAATGAAGAAATCAAGACTAATCAAGGACAAAACAGCAAAGGCAACAATGTTTATTTTGACAATAGTTGCTATATTGTTTGTGATAGTGATGGCCGTAGGACTTTATTTAAAGTCTGCACCAGTTTTGCACGAAAAATCGTTGTGGACATTAATTTCATCAAGTGAATGGAAACCTATTAAAGGAGAATTTGGCTTTTTACCTTTTATTATGGGAACATTGTGGGTAACATTTATAGCAATATTATTAGCAACTCCAATTGCCATATTTACAGCGGTTTATCTAACAGAATACGCAAAACCATATATTAAGAAATTTATTTTTCCTGCTTTGGATATTCTTGCAGCATTGCCATCGGTAATTTATGGTATTTGGGGAACATTGATTATTGTTCCATTAATATCCAATAAAATAGCATCGTTTTTTGTAGAATATTCTACAGGATATACTGTTTTAGCAGCAGGAATTGTTTTAGCAGTAATGATATTACCTTTATTGGTAAGTCTTTTTATAGAAGTATTTTCTATTGTTCCCAATGATTTACGAGAAGCCTCTCTTTCTTTGGGAGCAACTCGTTGGCAAACAACATATAAGGTTGTTATGCGGAAAACATTATCAGGAATAATTGCCTCTATTGTTTTGGCAATTTCACGAGCAATGGGAGAAACAATTGCCGTATTAATGGTATGTGGTTGTGTGATGACTATTCCAAATGGTATTTTAGATAGTTGTTATCCAATTCCAGCATTGATAGCCAATAATTATGGAGAAATGTTGTCAATGCCATTATATGAATCGGCGTTAATGTTTGCTGCTTTGATTCTTTTCGTTGTTGTTTTTGTTTTTAATTTATTATCGCGAGTAGTTCTTTATCGAATGGAAAAACGATTTAATTAAACAATAAAATATTATGAAAGTAAGTAAAAGTAAAAAAATAAATGAATCTTTTTTCAAAGTGCTGATGTGGCTTTCGATGTTTATTGTTTTTGTCGTAGTAGTAAGTGTGATATGGACAATATTTTCGAATGGTTTTAAAGCAATGAGTTGGGAAATGGTATCACAATTACCCGGTGGAGGTTTTTATATTGGGAAAGGTGGTGGATTTTTAAATGCAATAGTTGGTTCCCTTTATATAGTAGGAGCTTCTACTTTTTTAGGATTGTTAGTATCTATTCCTGTTGTATTTTATTTGAATGTATATTTAAAGAAAAGTTCTAAATTAGCGTATATTGCTCGTTTAGCATTCGATGTTTTGTTTGGTGTTCCTTCAATAGTATATGGTGCTTTTGGATTTACTATTATGATATTCTTTGGATTAAGGGCATCGTTGTTAGGAGGTATTATAGTAATTACTTTGTTGATAATTCCTATTTTTATTCGTACAATGGACGAAGCAACACGAGAATTTCCAAGAGATATATTAGATGCAACTTATTCTTTAGGAGCAACAAAATGGGAAACATTGAAAGTAGTAATAAGACAAATTGCACCAGGAATAGCTACCGCTACATTGTTGTCGGTAGGTCGTGCTATTGGAGATGCTGCTGCGGTAATGTTTACTGCGGGATTTTCTGATAGAATACCAACAGCATTGTCTCAGCAAACAGCAACTTTGCCTTTGTCTGTATTTTTTCAATTGAGTAGTCCTATCGCAGAAGTACAAAACAGAGCTTATGCTGCTGCACTTGTACTTACTATTATTGTTCTTATTTTGAGTATATTAGGTCGTTTTATTACCAATCGTTTTTCAAAAAATAAAATATAATGTCTATAGAAGTACAAAATCTTAATATTCATATAAAAGACAATCATATTCTAAAAGATGTCAGTTTGGTTTTACCCGAAAAAAAGATTACTTGTATCATAGGTCCTTCGGGGTGTGGAAAAACAACATTATTGAGGACATTGAATCGACTTATTGATTCAGTAGAAAATGTAAAAATATCGGGAAAAGTATTAGTAGATGGTGTTGATATTATCAATAGTGGTTCAGAAATAACAGAATTGCGTCGTAAAATAGGATTAGTAAGTCAACGACCTTGTCCATTACCAATGTCTATATATGGCAATGTTGCCTATGGTTGTCGTGTCAATAAAATGTACAGAGGACGAAAACTTAATCGAGTTGTTCTTGAAAATCTTGAAAATGTTGGACTTTTAGAAGAAGTTAAAGGCAGACTTCGTACTCCTGCGGTACGATTATCAATAGGACAACAACAACGACTTTGTTTGGCTCGTTCTTTAGCAGTAGAACCCGAATACATTCTTGCAGATGAAGCCACAAGTGCTTTAGACCCTATTTCTGGAAAAAAAGTTGAAGATTTGTTTGTTTCTTTAAAAGATAAATATACAATTATTATGGTAACACATACGCTTAGACAAGCTTTGCGTATTGCTGATTATGTTGTATTTATGTATCTTGGAGAAGTCGTTGAACAAGGAACGGCAGAACAAGTATTTCACAATCCACAGCAAGAATTAACAAAAAAATATCTTTCAGGTGCATTTAGTTAAAATATTATGTCATACAAACTTACACATTTAAAAGAACTTGAATCCGAATCTATTTATGTGCTTCGTGAAGTAGCAGCACAATTTGAACGTCCTGCAATTTTATTTTCAGGAGGAAAAGATTCTATTGTAGTAACTCATTTGGCTTATAAAGCATTTTATCCAGCAAAAATTCCTTTTCCTTTGTTACATATTGACACAGGACACAATTTTCAAGAAACATTAGATTATCGAGATAATCTTGTGAAAAAATTAGGTGCAACTTTGATAGTTGGTTCTGTTCAAGAAAGTATAGATATAGGACGTGTTAAAGAAGAAAAAGGGTACAATGCAAGTCGTAATAGATTGCAAACCACTACATTATTGGATACTATCGAAAAGTATAAATTTGATGCTTGCATTGGAGGTGCTCGACGAGATGAAGAAAAAGCACGTGCCAAAGAACGTTTTTTCTCACATCGTGATGAATTTGGTCAATGGAATCCAAAAAATCAACGTCCAGAGTTGTGGAATATCTTCAATGGAAAGAAAAATATTGGAGAACATTTTCGTGTTTTTCCTATCAGCAATTGGACAGAAATGGATGTTTGGCAATACATTTATCATGAAAAAATAGAACTGCCATCATTGTATTTTACTCATGAACGTCGTTGCTTTTTGCGAGATGGTCAATGGTTAGCAGCAGAGCCTTGTATGATGCTCAAACCGACAGAAGAAGTGGTTACTCGTAGAGTACGTTGTCGTACTATTGGAGATATTAGTTGTACAGGATTGACAATTTCAGAAGCCAATAAATTGGAGGACATTATTGAAGAAATTGCAGCAACACGTGTTACCGAACGTGGTGGACGTGCAGACGACAAACGCAGTGAAACTTCAATGGAAGATAGAAAAAAAGAAGGTTATTTTTAAACGTTAAAGATGGACACAAAAGGTTATTTAGATATGGAATTGCTACGCTTTACAACAGCCGGAAGCGTAGATGACGGAAAAAGTACTCTTATTGGTAGATTGCTTTATGATAGCAAATCAATATTTGAAGACCAATTAGAAGCAGTAAAACAAGCCTCTGCAATTCGTGGCAATGAAGAAGTAAATCTTGCTTTGCTAACAGATGGTTTACGTGCAGAAAGAGAACAAGGGATTACTATAGATGTTGCATATCGTTATTTTGCAACTCCTAAACGAAAATTTATCATTGCAGATACTCCCGGACATATACAATATACTCGAAATATGGTTACAGGAGCATCTACTGCTGATTTGGCAATTATTCTTATAGATGCAAGAAATGGCGTTGTAGAACAAACTATTAGACATTCATATATTGCTTCATTGTTAGGGATTCCTTACATCGCTGTATGTATCAATAAAATGGACCTTATCAATTACGATGAAAATCGTTTTAATGAAATAAAAAGTAATTATTGTAAAATGGCAGAGAAAATCAATATCAAAGCCCATTTACTTTTTATTCCTATTTCTGCTAAATATGGTGACAATGTTGTAACAAAATCTGCCAATTTGCCTTGGTACAAAGGTGAATCTTTGATGAATTTGTTAGAAACTATTTCTATTGAACATAAATCTGGAGATGAAAATGAACCTATGCGTTTGCCGATACAATATGTAATTCGTCCTATTTCTGATAAATTTCCCGATTATCGTGGTTATGCTGGTCGTTTAGCAGGTGGTATTTTACATGTAGGAGATTCTATTCGGGTATTGCCTTCGGGTATGGAATCTACAGTAAAAGCAATTATGCAAGTAGAAAATAATTTGTCTATCGCTCATACTCCAGAATCTGTTTCTGTATTACTCAACGATGATATTGATATTTCTCGTGGAGATATAATTGTAAGAAGCAATGATTCCAAACAACCTCAAATTGCACAATCTATCAATATGATGTGTTGTTGGTTTAATGAAACTCCATTGCAATTGGGAAAACGTTATATTATAAAAAATACTGTAGCAGAAACAATAGGAATTGTAAAAAATATTGATTTTAAATTAGATATTAATACTTTAGAAAAAGTAGAAGGTGAAAATCTTTTGAAAATGAATGATATTGCACAAATCAATATAAAAACGGCTAATCCTTTGGTATTTGATTCTTATACTGAAAATCGTACAATGGGGTCTTTGATTTTTATCGACCCAGATAGTTTTGAAACAGTTGGTGGTGGTATGATTATTTAATATTTAACAATGAAACATTATACAGAACAAGAAATACAAGTGCTTAATAATCAATTTGCTGAAAAATCTCCACAATTTGTTTTACAGCATTTTATTCAATTATTTGGAAACAAAATCGCTCTTTCTTCAAGTTTAAGTATTGAAGACCAAGTATTAACAGATATGATTTTGAAAATAAACAATCAATCGCGTATTTTTACTTTAGATACAGGGCGACTTTTTCCAGAAACTTATCAATTGATAGACAAAACAAATCTTCATTATAATATTAAATTAGAAATTTTTTGTCCTCAAACCGAACAGTTACAAGATTTTGTTCGTACCTATGGTATCAATCCTTTTTACGAAAGTATAGAAAAAAGACATCACTGTTGTCAAGTGCGAAAATTAGAACCTTTAGCACGTGCTTTTGATACTTTAGATGCGTGGATTTGTGGATTGAGAAAAGACCAATCGATTACTCGCAAAAATATGCAATTGATAGAATGGGACGAAATTCATAATAAATTGAAAATCAATCCACTTATCGATTGGTCAGAAAGTCAAGTTTGGGAATATATCAAAGAAAATGTTGTTCCGTACAATAAATTGCATGATAATGGATACCCAAGTATTGGTTGTGAACCTTGTACGCGAGCAGTAAAATCAGGTGAAGATATTCGTTCTGGAAGATGGTGGTGGGAAGACCCTAAACATCGTGAATGTGGTTTGCACCAAAAATAAATTTTGATTTTTTTTATAGAAATTAAAATAATTATTGATTAAAATATTAATTTTGCAATCTGTATAAATTAATTTCTATTTTAAAATAAAATTGAGATGAATATTGATTATATTCTTGAAAAACAAGAATTTTCTAAAGAAGAGATTGTTTTTTTGCTAAATACTCAAGAAGAAGATGCAAAAAAATTGTTGGATAAGTCATTACAAAAAAAATTGACTTGTATAGGAAATCATGTTCATTTACGAGGATTGGTAGAATATAGCAATATTTGTCGTAAAAATTGTAATTATTGTGGTTTGCGTTCAGCTAATAAAGATGTTAAACGTTATGTGGTTAGCGATACCGAAGTATTACAATGTGCAGAAATTGCTCTAAAATTGGGTTATGGTTCTATGGCTCTCCAAAGTGGAGAACAACAGTCTCCAGAATTTACTCGAAAAATTGCTAATTTAGTAAGAGAAATTAAACGAATATCTAACGGAAAATTAGGTATAACCCTCTCGTGTGGAGAACAATCTGAAGACACTTATAAACAATGGTTTGAAGCAGGAGCTCATCGTTATTTGTTACGTATAGAATCATCAAATGAAGATTTATTTTATAAAATTCATCCCAAAAACGATAAACATAGTTTTTCTCAACGATTGAAATGTATTGATAGTTTACTTAAAATAGGTTATCAAACAGGAAGTGGTTGTATGATAGGATTGCCTTTTCAATCTATGGAAAATCTTGCAGAGGATTTACTATTTTTTAAAGAAAAAGATATTGCTATGGTTGGTATGGGACCTTTTATTCCTCACCCAGATACACCATTGTGGAAATATAAAGATGATATTCCAACACCAAAAGATAGATTGACATTAACATTAAAAATGATTGCTATTTTACGTTTGATGATGCCAGAAATTAATATGGTAGCGGCAACAGCAGACCAAACGCTTGATACAAAAGGAAGAGAAAAAGCAATTTTAGCAGGGGCAAATGTGATTATGCCAAATCTTACACCAACCGAATTAAGAGAAAATTATTTGATTTATCCCGATAAAGCATCTGTAAAAGATTCTTCAGAACAATGTAAAGATTGTTTAGAAGAAAAAATAAAGTCTATCAATCATCAAATTTTATATGATGCTTGGGGAGATAGTGTGGCTTTTACAAAAAAACATTCTTGTTGAAAAAAATATAGCAAGAGGAAGCCAAAAGCATAAGGGGCATCTCTAAAAATAGATAAAAGTTTAATAATCAAAGAATAAGCATTTGTTTTCTTTGTTATATAATTGTAATTCAAAAAGAAAATTTTTCTACTTTTGCAAAAGATAATTGTTTAACAAAAATTGCATTTGTGGCTTGAATGAGGTCACTTAAAATATCACTGCTGCAAATTGAATCTACAAAATACTTTTTCCCATATTTTTTGTAAGTAATATAAACTAAGTAGGCTGAAATTCATATGAATCAGCCTACTTTTGATTTTTCAAAAAATATTAAATTCCTATACTATCAACTTAACAACCAATTGCCCAGTAGATGCAGTAATAGTCCTAGTAAAATCCCATTGTAATTTTCCAGATTGATCATAAATTTCTACATGAACAGATCCATTATTAATATTACCTAGTGATTTTGTATAATGGATAGAGTTTGAAAATGCTGGTTCTGATATCCAATAGGTTGAAGCTGCTTTGGAATCTACAAATTTTCCGTCAACATAAATAGACAATGCAGTAATTCCATTTTTACGAATATATTGACTCGTTGATAAATCCCACCATACTCCTATACCAATAGAGTAATAACATGAATTTGGTTCATAAATATCAGCTTCCACATCGTAATTATCAGCATAAATGTCGTTGCAGCCTGATTTCTTTTTACATCCTGATAATACCACCAGAGACATTAATAAAGTAAATGTCATAAATTTAAAATATCTCATATTATAAAAATTTTAATTTTGCCTCCACTTAAATTGGCTATCGGCATCTCCATGCTGTAGTGGACACAAAAAAAGCAGGAAACTTAACTTTCTCCCGCTAATCGAGGTAATTTGGCTAACCTTGTAACACGAAAATAAGTCAGGCTCACGCAAGCGTGAGCAAATTCTTATTTCTTTCGTTACGCTAAAATCGCCAAATTTTTCGATTAGAAAGAATAAGTTTTTTACTTCTTTTATCTTCTAAAAGAACCTTGCAAAGATAGCATTTTTTTCATACAATTCTAAAAATTCAACTTGGAAAGTTATAAAATAATACATTTTTTATTGATTTATTGTATTTCAGCAAAAAAAAGAAAAATTCGTATATATTGAATTACTGAATTATAAATTCAGCATATTTTTCCTGCGTTATAAATTCGATAGAACGGCGATAGGATATTTTGCAAATGCATATATCGTTTGTATGTTGTCAAATACAAATTATTTCCAAAATGAGGCATAAAAAAAATGTTTTTAAGCGGATATAATAGCGAAAATAGAGTTATAGTTCAGTCTAACAGAAAATTAAAAAAAGTAACTTTTTATAAATTATGTAAAGAATATTTTATACTTTTGCAAAAAAGATAGTAAAAAATAATAAAACATAAATATAAAAATTATGGGTAAAATAAAAATTGGTATTAATGGATTTGGTCGTATAGGACGTTTAGTATTCAGAGCAGCAATGCAAAGAGAAGATGTTGAGGTAGTTGGAATCAACGATTTATTGAATGCAGAATACATGGCGTATATGCTTCGTTACGATTCTGTTCATGGTAAATTTAATGGTAGTGTAGAAGCACAAGAAAATTGTTTAATTGTAAATGGACAAAAAATACGTGTTACTGCAGAAAAAGACCCTTCAAATTTAAAATGGAATGAAATAGGAGCAGAATATGTAGTAGAAAGTACAGGATTGTTCCTTACCAAAGAATTGGCAGAAGCACATATAAAAGCAGGAGCAAAACGAGTAGTAATGTCAGCACCATCGAAAGATGATACGCCAATGTTTGTTATGGGAGTTAATCATAATACATACAAAGGAGAAACTATTGTTTCTAACGCATCATGTACTACAAATTGTTTGGCTCCTCTTACCAAGGTTATTCATGAAAATTTCGGTATTGTAGAAGGTTTAATGACAACAGTTCACGCAGCAACAGCTACACAAAAAACGGTAGATGGTCCTTCTCAAAAAGATTGGAGAGGAGGTCGTGCAACTATTGGTAATATCATTCCATCATCTACTGGAGCAGCAAAAGCGGCTACAAAAGTTATTCCTGAATTGAAAGGTAGATTAACAGGAATGTCTTTCCGTGTTCCAACAGTAGATGTTTCTGTTGTAGATTTAACTTGCCGATTGGAAAAAGCATGTTCTTACGAGGAAATCAAAGCAGCAGTTAAAAAAGCAGCAAATAATGAATTAAAAGGTATTTTAGCTTACACAGAAGATGCTGTTGTTTCTACTGATTTTGTTCACGATTCACATTCTTCTATTTTTGATGCAACTGCTGGTATCATGTTGAACGAAAATTTCGTTAAATTAGTTGCTTGGTACGATAATGAATGGGGATATTCTAATCGTGTTGTAGATTTAATTGTACACATGAATACAGTAAAATAATAAATATTAGCCGCCTTTAAGGCGGCTTTTTTATATCAAAATGAATAGAATTATCGAAAACTACTATTTTGTAAAAAAATTATACATTTGTACTTTCGTAAGAATATGCAAACAAAGGTACAAACAAAAAATTGGATACGTTTATTTGCCGCTAATTTTTTTGGCATTTTAAACGATAATTTTATCAAACATTGTTTGATATTTATTGCTATAAATTGGTCAGCACCAGATTGGTGGACACAATCTTTACTTATTTCTTCTGTTTCAGCAGCATTGGTTATTCCTTATTTGATTTTTGCTCCTTTGAGTGGAAAAATAGCAGTTTTGTATTCAAAACAAAAAATTTTTAAAATTTGTAAACTTTTAGAATTTCCAATTGTTGCCATTGCCATTTTGGGATTTTATTTACAATCTGTATTTATTGCTTGGCTTGCTATTTTACTTATGGGAATACAAAGTTGTATGTATTCTCCTGCAAAATATGGATTAATTCGAGATATTGGTGGAATAGAAAAGGTTAGTTTTGGAAGTGGTATTTTTGAAACTATGGCTTTTTTAGCGATATTAGTAGGAACTTGTTTGGCTGCCTTTTTGTCTGATTGTTACAATTTTTATATTGTTGCTGGGTTATTTTTGCTCTTTGCTGTTGGTGGATGGTATTGTGTACATCGTATTAAAGTACAAGAAGAGCCTATAGAAGATAATTTAACAACAACAATTAATCCTTTTCGGTTTATTTTACAATCTTTTGTTTTTGCAAAAAAATTCAAAAATTTAAATGCGGGTATTTTTGGAGTTGCTATATTTTGGCTAATAGGCGGATTGATACAAATGAATTTGGTTATTTATTGTACAAATACTTTAGAATTAACGAATACTACAGCAGGAATTATAATGGCAATAGCCGCTATTGGTATTGCTATTGGTTGTTCTTTAGGTGGTAAAATGAATTCTTTTGTAAAAGATAAATATATGATTATCTGTTCGTTATCTATAATGATATTGTCATTATTGCTTATCATTTATTTAAATCAAAGTTTGTACACTTGTTCTTTTTTGATTTTTATTTTTGCTTTTGTCGGAGGATGTTTTGAAGTACCTTGTTTGGCTATGATTCAAAAGGCAGATACTGGTAGAAAAAATGCGGATATGCTTGCTTATATGAATCTTATTACATTTTTGTTTATTTTAATAGGTAGTTTTATTTTTTCTTTTGTTACAAGTATTACTAATGAAAATAGCATTGTTGTTTTTGAAATTATCGTTTTGATTTGTCTTGTTACTTTAATTTATTTCATTTTTAGAATATAAATTCAACCTAAAAAAGTAACACAAACTTTTCTTGTTTAAAATCAATATGTTAAGAAAATTCAAAAAAGTTCTAAATTTTTCAAAAAAAATTTTTTTTCATTTTTTTATCAAAAATTGACCACTTTGGCACAATATTTGTTGTGTATAAAACGTTGAATGATAACAATATGCCAAAAAAATGAGAGTTTATAAAAAACATACCCAAAAAATCGCTTGTAACTACCTGATAGACAGTAGTGTTAAGGGCTGTTTTATAGTGTATTGTTTTGAGGCTCGTTATTATAGGGCACCTGTTTTCATTTCTCGTGACCCATTAATGAACGAAAAACCATGGCTGACTCCGTACCATTATTGTTCTAACAACCCAGTAGGAAGAATCGACCCTACGGGGATGATGGATGATGAATGGGAATATGACCAAAAAGCAAAAACTTTAACTTGGATTAGTAACAAAGGAGGAAATACAATTCAATACATAAATACAAATGGAAATAAAATACCAATACCTAAATCTACTAACAATTTTATTGAGACAGCAGAAGGATTAGGAATATCAGTAAGATTCCCTGAAGATGCTAAGCCTACATTTATTTCTACACTTAAAAATGTTGCTTCTTCAATAAATAAAATGGATAATTTATCATCTGTTGAAATGTGGCTTGATTCTCCTTCAGAAAGTATAGGAGAGGCGATAGGAAAAACAGCAGCAAATATTGGGTATAGTATGATTAATTCTCCATATTCTTTCTTTAGAGGAAAAACTCTTGGCGGTTCAAGTATAAATTCAACTGAAAAAATGGATGCCTTTGTAGATATGGTAGGTTCGATAGTTGGA
>JAZSKB010000005.1:0-122140 GCA_045534635.1 Bacteroidales bacterium | reverse complement strand
GTTTCCCACTTGTCAAAAGGAATGTATTTTGTAAAAGTCGGCAACTATACCATCAAGTTTGTCAAAGAGTAGTATAATAGTTTTTTTTAGAGTTAATATATTTCACTTCAAGCCCTGCAGCCCTGCGGGGCTTGTTTTTTTCGGAGTCTGAGCCTGTCGAAGACAGCCGAAATTCATGTGTTTTTATCTTCGGAGGTTGAGCCTGTCGAAACCTCCGAAAATATAAAAAATCAACTTAGAAAGTTATAAAAAAATGCTATCTTTGCAAAAAAATATTGAAAGTTATGTCAGATTATACATTATTGGTTTTAGCAGCAGGAATGGGAAGTCGCTATGGAGGCTTGAAACAAATGGATAAAATAGGTCCAGAAGGAGAAACGATAATAGATTATTCAATTTATGATGCTCTTGCTGCTGGATTTACCAAGATAGTTTTTGTAATACGAAAAAGTATAGAAGCCGATTTTAAAGAATGTTTTCTCAATAAATACCAAGGCAAAATAAATGTAGATTATGTCTTACAAGAATTAGATGATTTGCCAGCAGGTTTTCAAGTTCCAGCAGACAGAGAAAAGCCTTGGGGAACAGGTCATGCAATATTGATGGCAAAAGATAAAATTAAAGGATTTTTTGCCGTTATCAATGGAGATGATTTTTATGGTAGAAGTGCTTTTTTTTCTTGTGTGGATTATTTAAAAACTTTGACATTATCTCAAAAAAATGCTTATGCGATGGTTGCATATCGTTTAGATAAAACATTATCGGAAAATGGAACCGTTTCAAGAGGAGTATGCCAAGTAGATGAAAATGATTATTTGTTAAGTGTGCAAGAACATACCAAATTAGAATCAACACACAATGGAATTATCAATACCAATCCAGATGGAAGTATTCAACGAATTGCAGAAAATAGCCTTGTTTCAATGAATTTTTGGGTATTTCATCCATCAATATTTGAATATCTACAAAAAATGTTTGAAAAATTTTTAAAAGAACAAATAAATAATTCTAAATCAGAACTTTATATTCCTTTTGTTGTAGATACATTAATACAATCAGGCGAAGTAAAAGTAAAAGTTTTGAAAACAGATGCACAATGGTATGGCGTTACCTATCGAGAAGATAGAGAATTGGTACACAATAAGTTGGTAGAATTAACAAATAATAATATATATTCATCGCCATTATGGAAATAAATTTATTGCAATGTGTTAAAGTAATATCATTGTGTTTATTGATTTTTTTTGCAAGTTGTCAAACTTCAAAACAAACAAAAGTAGCAACACAAAGGCAAGATTTAACAGAAGTTACAACAAATATAAATCCAATTTCTCACGTTGCCCCCAAGCCAAAAATGTGTGAACAAATGGAAAAAATGGGATTGGTAAGTATTCAATCTATTATTCCTAATATAAGAATAGATTTGCCATACGGAACAAGTGAAAATTTTACAGGCGTTCAATTATATGAAACAACACAATATGCTTATTTTCAGAAAGATGTAGCCAATAAATTGGCAGAAGCCTATAAGATTTTATCGGAAAAATATCCACAATATTATTTTCTAATTTTAGATGCAGCACGTCCAATGTCGGTACAATTGCAAATGTGGAATGCAGTTAAAGGTACGCAAGGAAGGTATTTTGTTGCCAATCCAAATAAAACAGGTTTGCACAATTATGGAGCGGCAGTAGATATAACTTTAACCGATGAACATGGCAATTTGATAGATATGGGTTGTCCTTTTGATACTTTTTCAGCATTGGCACATACCGATAAAGAAGAAGAACTTTTACAAAATGGCTTGTTGACAGAAGAACAATACCGAAATAGAAAAATTTTGCGAGAAGTTATGATTCAAGCAGGATTTAAACCTATTAAAAGAGAATGGTGGCATTTTAATGCTTGTTCACTTGAAGAAGCCAAAATAAAATATGAATTGATACAATAGATTAATTATGAATATTTTAGAAGTAAATCAAGTAAGTAAAAATTATGGTGATTTTGTCGCTTTAGATAAAGTTAGTTTACAAGTGAAAGAAGGAGCCGTTTTTGGATTGTTGGGACCTAATGGAGCAGGCAAAACCTCTTTGATAAGAATTATTAATCAAATTACGGCACCAGATTCTGGAACTATTCATTTTATGGGAGAACCATTGTCATTGAAGCATGTAGAACAAATCGGCTATTTGCCAGAAGAAAGAGGATTATATCGTAAAATGAAAGTAGGAGAGCAAGCAATTTATTTGGCAATGCTCAAAGGTTTGGATAAATATACTGCTGTGAAACGTCTAAAATATTGGTTTGAAAAATTTGAAATAGATGCTTGGTGGAACAAAAAAGTAGAAGAATTGTCCAAAGGAATGCAACAAAAGATACAATTTATTGTAACTATCATTCATGAACCAAAATTTTTTATTTTTGATGAACCTTTTAGTGGTTTCGACCCGATAAATGCCAATTTACTAAAAGAAGAAATGTTACACCTTAAAAAACATGGTGCAAGTATTATTTTTTCTACTCATAATATGGCTTCTGTAGAACAACTTTGTGATGATATTGCATTGATAAATAAATCGAAAAAAGTTTTAGACGGAAATATTAGAACGATAAAAAATACATATAAAAAAAATATTTTTGAACTTGCCTATAAATCTCAAAACATAGATATTTTACAAATATTACAACCAGATATTCTTTGTTTATCTGTTGATAAACAAAATAATGATATGTCAACAATTCGTGTGCAATTACCACAACAATTTTCAAGCAACGATTTATTGCAAATGTTGTTGCCCCATATTCAAATTTGTAGTTTTCAAGAAATTTTACCTTCAGTAGAAGAAATATTTATTTCTGCAATTTCCAATCCAAATATTGAAAATATGGCTTCTTTGTAATAGATATTTATTTTAATTCTTGGGCAACAATCATGGAATGATATATTCCTTGTAAATTCATTAGTTGTTGATGATTTCCTTCTTCAACAATTTTTCCTTCATTTAAAACAATAATTCTATTAGCATTTTGAACAGTTGATAAACGATGTGCAATAATAATAGTTGTTGTTTCTTTTACAATTTCATCGATAGCGGCTTGAACAATTTGTTCCGATTGGCTATCAAGAGCAGAAGTGGCTTCATCGAGTAATAAAATTTCTGGTTGATGCAAAATGGCTCTGGCAATACTTAATCTTTGTCGTTGTCCACCAGAAAGATTCATGCCGCGGTCGCCAATAATAGTTTGGTATCCTTGAGGAGTTTCCATAATGAAATCGTGAGCATTTGCTTTTTTTGCTGCTGCGATAATTTTTTCTTGACTAATATTCGGATTTCCAAAACTGATATTGTGTTCTATAGTATCGTTGAATAATATCACCTCTTGAGTTACCAACCCAAACAATGCTCTTACATCTGAAATAACATAATCTTTAATTGGTAGATTGTCAATGGTTAATAGTCCACTATTGATGTCGTAAAGACGAAGCAATAAATTGATAATAGATGATTTTCCGCTACCAGAATGCCCAACAAGGGCTATTGTTTCTCCTTTACGAAGACAGAGATTGATATTTTTTAAAACAAGTTGATGTTCATAGGAAAAGTTAACATCTTTAAAAACAATACTATCTTTGAATTTTTTTATAGGAAGGGCATTATTTTTTTCTATTATTTTTTCATCACTATCCATTATTTCAAAAATACGTTTTGCGGAGATAATTCCTTTTTGAATATAACTATATGCTCTAATGCTACTTTGGATAGGAGGAATAAGGCGAGCGAATACAATAACAAATAAGATTAAACTTTCGGAAGAAAAATGTGTGTTGTTGAGAACAAAAATACTACCGATAAAAATCACAAAAAGCATTGCCGTAACTGTGAGTATTTCCGATAACGGAGCCGATAATTCGCTGTATCTGATTATCTTATTTGTTGTTGTTGTATAATTGTTGTTGGCATTTGCAAATTTTTCATTGAAATACTTTTCTGCGTGAAAACTTTTAATAACGCGTATTCCAGAAATACTTTCTTCGTAGTGAGAAGCGAGTGTGCTCAATTCTTGTTGTCCTTTTTTGGCTTTTTGTCGAATTTTTTTACTGATTTTTCCTGCTACAAATCCAACTGTTGGAAGAATTATTATAGATAAAAGTGTAAGCCATGGATTAATAATCAAAAGAGTTATAAAGAAAACTAATATAACAAATGGTTGTTGTAAAACTAATTCTATAGTTCTTCTTATCAATGTATCAATTTCTTGCATATCAGCATTTAAGCGGGTAAGAATATCTCCTGATTGATGTTTGGTATAAAACGATAAAGGCAATATCAATACTTTGTGATACAATTCGTTGCGTAAATCTCTGACAGTATTGGAATTGATAGGAGCAATAAAATACCAATATAAATATCGGAATAAATTCGACAAAAATGAACAAAAAATAAATATGCTTGCAATAAAAATCATTGATGCCACTAATCCATATTGACTTTGAATTTTTGTGATAAAGTAGGAGAGTAAATCAATGATACTTTGGGTTGAAAAAGTTATTTCTGGTTGTGTATAAATTGGTGTTATCAAACCAAACATAACAGAAATAAATGGAACAATCATCGTTAATGTAAAAAGCGAAAAAAAAGCGTAAAAGACATTGCAAATCAACGCTTTATATATGTTTTTGCTATAAGGTTTTACATAATGAAAAATGCGTCGTATTTCAAACATATTTAAAAATCAAGGTTAAACGAAAGGTAGAATTGTCTGTTGGAGATTTCGCCGTTTTCTATTCCCCAAGCGTAATCAAGTCTAATAAAATAACTAAATAAAGTAAAGCGAATACCTAAACCACAGCCATACGCGATAGGGTCTATTTGTCGGTGAATGGTAATATTTAAATTAGAACCAGAAGATATAGTTCTAATATAAAAAGCGTTATTTTTATCGTATGGAGATTTTCCTTCCCATGCAGTTCCTGCGTCAAAAAATCCAATTAATTGGAATGTTCGTATAAAATTGTTTCGTAGTGGGCGATTGGCTATACATTGAAAAATTTGCCATCGTAATTCTGTACTAAAAACAATAAAATTGCTTCCATTTCGGATATTTTGTGAAAATCCTCGCATATTTGTTGCCAAAGTCTGATAAGCATAATTTACTTTTGTGTCAATAGGGGTAGATTGGTCAAATTTTGCAAATATCCAATTGTCAACACCGCCCATATAATAAATAAGTCGATTATTGCCCAAAGATGTTGCTCCTGCTAATCGATTTGCCCATATCAATGTAGGAAATATTGGTGTGTAATTTCGCATATCAAAGCCAATATTGCTCATATATTTCGTTTTTTTGGTTGGTACACAAGATATTTCTGCAAACAATTTTGAACGGAAGCCTTTACGAATATTTTGTTCTATTTTTCTTGAAAAATCAATAATGTATTCTCCTTTGAGACCTATCCAAATACTATTTGTAGGCTTTTTTTGCAATGAATAATCATCTATTGCTTTCCAATCTTGACGATTGTAACGTAAATCGGTAGTAAAACGTAAACTATGTACCTTATTTAATGGGTATTTCATTATATAATAAAGTGCAATATTTTGTTGATGAACAATTGTATTATCAGATACATTTTGTTGAGATTGAAAATGTAAAATAGTTTGGTGGTCTAATCGATTTTTTAAATTTTCATAACTAAAAAGCAACTCCATATCTTTCAAATTGATTGCAGATAATCGAGCACCACCTACAATACGATAGTCTTCCATAATGTCATTGAGTTCAACCATTGTTAGGGCATTCAATCCCGGATTGAAATAAATAGGATTGGAAGCACTTGTGAATTGTTGATAAGAAGTATTTAAAAAACTAAAATCAACTTGAGTAACCAATTTATTTATATAATATTGGACATAATAATTTCGAGGAACAATGTCTAAATTATTTTTATTGTTTTCGTTTTTAATATTATAGTTGGAATCATTTTCAAGGCTATCCGACGGAATTTGTATTAAATCGGACATTCGCATTTGACGCAATCTTTTGATATGTTTTGTTTCTGCTTTTGTTGTGGTATCTATTGTGGTGTCTTTTGCAATATTGGCATCTATATTAGATTCTTCTATTGTCAAGTTTAGTGCAGATGTATTTGAAAAATCAAAATTTGTTCTTTGATTGATAAGCCATTGACCTTTGGCAAATAGTTGTTCGTATAAAGTTTTGTTGTGATTGTCAAAACTTTGTTCTTTGACAATTTTATTGTTGTATTCTATTGGATAATATTTTACTTTATACGCATAGTGTATGCTTGTATCAATTCGAGATATTTCGTTTTGAAATTTGCCAATATATCTAATATTTTTATCTTGATTTTCAGATAAAAACGAAACAATATCTTTATCAACTAATGTTGTTCCGTATTCTGAGTCAAATTGAGTATGAGTTAATCGAGATAAAGTTTTTTCTTTGAGTGCGTAATTGTATAAAAACAAATCGAATTTATTGAAATTATAATTTTTATCCAAACCTAAAGTATCGTTGCTACGATTGGAACTAAAAATAATTTGTTCATTGTTGACAAAACAAGGTGCATAATCATCGGCTTTGTCATTGGTAATTTGTTCCAAAGAACGAGCCGCAAGACTATAAATGTATATGTCTGATTGTCCGTTGTTTACTCCTGATATTGCAATGTGTTTACCATTGGGAGAAAAATTTAAATCTGTTATTTTGTTGATAAACAATATATTGCGTTCTCCAAATTTTTTTTCATCAACAAAATATGGTCGCAAATATACTTTATCGTGGTATTCTTCCATTATGTAAAGACAATTGTTGGGAGCCCAAGCAAAAAGAGGAAAACTATAATCTGGATTGTCTTCTAATTTGTAGTGATATTTGTAAATTTTTCTTTTTTTATTAGATGAAACATCTTGCAAATATATTTTTACCAAACCTTCTTTATTGGTAAGAAATGCCAATGTTGTACCATCTTCATTGATTTTTGGATGTAAATATTGTGTATATTTTTTGCGTTTAGTAATGGTTTGTAGTTCTGTATCAATGTTTTTTTCTTCATGAAGAAAATATAGTTTTTGATAATAATTTATCCATTCTTTCAACAATTCTTTGACAGATTTACCGAGTACAAATTGACATGCTTTCTCGTAATTTCTTGTTACAGAAGTGTAATATAAAATAGCATTTAATTGTTCTTCGCCATAAACCTTATCAATAAAATGCCACCACGACATACCTGCAATTTTTTGATTTGCAATAGGTAATTGATAAAAATGTTGGTATGTTTTGCTTAAAATACCGTCTTTTACTTCGGCGGCTACTTTTGCGTCGAATTCGTGAGAATAATAGTAACTCAATCCATCAACAAACCAAGAAGGATAACTTGCAACATAACTTGAAGCAATGTTTGATGACAAAGTGTTGCCAATTAGATAATTGTTTATTAACAAACGAGCAACACCATTGCGTAAATTGTCGCGAAATTCTTTGATATTGCCACCATAATAAATGAAAATTTTGTTGGCATATACCATAGATACACCACCAACATTGTAAAAATCTTCAACTTCAAGCCCTATATTCGATTGATGAAAATCGCTATGACGAGCATATATTATAATTTGTGCTTTATTTTTTAGGTTTATACCTATTTGTGCTTCCATTTCTTGCACAATATTAGGGATTTCTTGCACTGTAAATAAGGCTAATTCTTTGCTTTGTGGATAATAGTAAATATCTGCAAGTTCTGTACGGTAATAACTCCATTCTCGTTTGGAATGTTGTATCCTATTTTGTCCAAATGACATGTTTGAACCGTTATAAAATTGTGCGTTTACTTCCTGTATATCAGTTAGTAAATACAATATAACGATAATATAACAAAAAAACTTTTGAATATTTAAATTCATTTGATTTCTTTTTGGACAATTTGCAAAGATAACATTTTTTTTCTTATCTGCAAGAATACAACAAAATTTGTTATTTTTTTTACCTAATTTATAAATATTTTTTATTTGTATTAATTTTTTTTGTACCTTTGCAAAAAATATCGAAAATAATAAATATTATATGTTTATGAAAAAGATTTTTGTTTTAGCAGTTTTATCTTTGTGTTTTACAGCATGTTGTCATGTCAATATGTTTGAAGGTGATACCGAAAACTACAAATTTGAGGTCAATAAACAGTTTGAGAAAACTTTTGAAGTAGGAGAGGTGCCCATTCTTGAAATGATAGGAAAATATAGTGATTTTATTATCTCTTCGTGGGACGAGCAAAGGATAGATTTTTCCGTAAAAATAACAGTGAAAGGCAACGACGAAAAAAAAGTGAATGAAAGACTTAATACGATAAATATTATGTTGAAACAAGTTGACAATAAAGTTATTGCTCAAACATTGTTGGATAAATATCCATATAAACAATTTTCAGGTTCTATATCGGTAAAATATTATGTGCAAGTTCCGCGTGATGTTTTTATGAATTTAGCAACAATATATGGAGATATTATTGTGGAAACGGTTGAGAAAAAATTCAATGTTGATATAAAATATGGTGATTTGATAGCCGATAGTTTGCTTGATGATACTCATATTGATATAACATACGGCGATTTTGCTGTGAATTATGCCAAACTATTCAATGTTGAACTTACTTATGCTAAAGGAAAGGTTAAACAATGCGATTATATCAATGGTATTTTGAAATATACTGATATAGATATTACAAAATTGTCTTGTGGTTCGTTGGAAAATATGTATTCTGATGTGCTAATAAAAGAAGTTGATAATGTGAAATTTGGAAATAATCAATATACAAATATTGACCTGAAGAATGTTACCGAAAAGTTAGAGGCAGCATTGCAATATTCCAATATTGAGGCGATGGTTTCTGCCAATGAACCAAATATCGAAATTACGGGACAATATTCTAACCTAAATTTGACTTTAAATGAAAATGCATCATTTAATTACAATCTACAAACGCAATATGGAAAGATAAAAACGCCATTTGTGAAAGAATCCAAGGGCTTGTCCATTGGGTATTATGGAAATAGTGAGCAAACTTCAGGAAATATTAACATTAAATTGCAATATGGTGACATTAAAATAAATGAATAATGTTTTTTTGCAAAAAAGATTGAAAAATAATGATTTGAAATATTATGAAAGAATTTGTAATAAAAAAAGGAAAAGAAATAAATGGAAATCAGCTGTTAATATCAGCAGTTATTATATTATTGCTGGTAATTGCTAAAAATGAAAATTTGTATTTGATTATGTTTATTCCGATTTTATTGTGTACTTTTTCAATTTTGATAGACCTTATTATGCTTTTTCGATGGTTGAAATCACTAGCGATAGTTGTAACTTCAAATCATGTGTTATTTAATCATAATATATTGTATCGCAATCGAAAAATAGACATGGAACATTTAGCAGTAAATAGGGAAAAAGGTACATTATTAATAACAAATTTTGCAAATTTATCCAAAAGAGAACAAAAAATATTTTTTAAAAACGAGAATAAGTTCATCATTAGTTTAGAATCGTTGTTAGAAAAAGATAAACAAGATTTATTGCAGTTAATTGAATCAAAATTGATTTAAATTTTCTTATTGATAAACAGGAGTTTACGACAAAAGTAATTTTTTTTCATTTTTGTGAGTTATATTAAAAAAAAATTGTATTTTTGCAAAAATATTGAATAGAAATAAAAAAATAATATTGAATGGAATAGAAAAACACGCTTTTAAATGGAAATAGAAATGATTCTATTACACAGATAAAAGAATTATTATTAGTCGTTGAAACATATTTGTTATTACTTTGGAGAATGTAAAAAGATATAATTATGAAAAGTAGAATATTTGTATTTCTCGCGGTGATATTGTCGCAGCTAACATTTGGACAAAATAATTCTTTGACGCATAGTGTCGGCATTTATATGGGATATGCTCAACAAGCATATCGAAAAGGGGTAAATTTACAATGTCAATATGCATTAGGCGTTTGTCCCATTTAGATGTGTTAACATCAATTTCATTGCTCAATGTTTTTGATTACAGTAATAGATTTGCTTCCGCAGGATGTGCATTATCTGCAAGAGACGCTAAGATGTCACAAGCAACTTTTGTTGATATTGGGGTGAGAACCTATGTCGATTTTTTACGTATTTGTTCGTTTAAAGTATCGTTGTTGGCAGGAGGAAATGTATATACTCAAGTAGCAACGTCTCCTTTGGGTATGTTTGGAGGTAATGTGGACACCAAAGGAGAATTGACTTTCAAGGTGCACCAGAAAATAGATTTGGGACTTTATTACCAATACACACATTTGTTTATCCCAAGTAAAATAGTATATTCTCATGTTCATAAAACAGGTGTGCTATTGAATTTAAAATTGTAAAAAGTATTTTTCTATAATAAGATGTTTTGTTTATAGTAAAAAAAGTAATTCACTCTTCCGTTGTCGCTTGCGGCAACGGATTTTTTTTACATTTCGCATCTTTTATTCTTTCGAACACACATAGCGTATATGCAGTGTATTTTTATAATTGTGACAACAAAACAATATAATCGCAACATTGTTGCCAAAATATGTCATTCTGCTGGATTATAAATCCGCCAGAACAAGTTTTCGGCTGTATTCGACAGGCTCAGACACCCGAGCAAAAAATACATGAATTGCGGAGGTTTCGACAGGCTCAACCTCCATTGATAAAAAAATATAAAAACAACAAAGTTGTCGATGTTATGGGGGATATAAAAAGAAACGCTTAATAACATTGTGTAATGTAGTTAAGCGTTAACAGAATAACAAAAAATGAAGTGTCCTCGCAGGGATTCGAACCCTGGACCCATTGATTAAGAGTCAATTGCTCTACCAGCTGAGCTACGAAGACCAATGTTGCAAAGGTACAAAAAAAAATAAAGCAAAGTACTTATTTTTCTTTTTTTGTTTAATAAACTATTGTTTTTTTTATGAATTTATATGATTGTCAATGTATTAATTATTTTTTGCTCTTTGTTGTTAAATGTTTACTTTTTATAGATGTGAAAAATTATTTTAAAATATTGTCTATTGCATTGAAAAAAGAAGTAATTTTGCCAGAATAAATAACATAGTATAAAATAGATTGAAACGAATAGTTTTTTTTATCTTAGTTTTGGTTTTAGTTGTTGGAAACCAATTTTTTACATCTTGCACAAAGGTGGAAGATACTTATTATCCTTCTGGCAAGTTGCAATCAAAAATAGAATACCGTTTAGGTAAAAAAGATGGTAAGGCAGTTTTTTTCTACGAATCAGGTCAAAAATCGTTAGAAATAACTTACCATCAAGATACTATTAATGGTGTTCTAATTCGTTATTATAGCAATGGCAAAAAAGAGTTGGAGGAACTATACAAAAATGGTTGTTTGCATGGAATATCCAAAACTTACACAGAATCAGGTGTTTTAGTAAAAGAAATAGAATTTAAAAATGGTCAACGAGACGGATTTTATAAACAATATTATCCCGATGGTTCTCTTTTTATAAATGGTTATTATTCAGATAATCAGATTGATAGTGTTTGGCGATATTTCGATTACAATGGTTATGAACTCGCCAATGGAAAATTTGACAAAGGAAAAGGCAAATTGATAGCCTACAATTCCGATGGAGGTTTGTTACGCGAAGTAGATTATGAAAATAGTGTAATTCATGGTAAAGAAGTGTATTATACCACAGATGGCACTATAGAAAAAATAGTAGAATATAAAAATGGAAAAATGCTTAATTATATTAAATAATAATGCTTATGGACACAAATTATACGGTATCGCAAGATAGTTTTGAATTTACAACAATGAAAGAGATAATTATTCAACTTTTGCAAGATACCGGTTATTTAGTAGATTTGAATACAACAGGAATAGCAACAGGATTCGATAAAGTAGATGCTATCGCTAAAGGCTTTCAGATAGGCGAAGTGTGCGTAATAGCCTCAAAACCGGGCAATGGTAAAACTGCTTTTTTACTATCATTGCTTTTTAATATCGCTTCAAAATCAGGAAAAGCCGTAGGAGTGTTTTCCCCAGAACGTTCTTCTGCAAAAATGTTTTCACGCTTAATAGAAAGTGAAACGCGACATTCTTTGAAAAAAATTGCAGCTCATGATTTGAAAGACTCTGAAAAAGAACAAGTTAATGCTATTTTGTATAACTTGTCAAAAGCAGAAATTTTTGTAGATGATTCTATAAGATTATCTAAAGAAGAATTTCAAAAACGCTGTAAACAATTACGAAATAAATTTGGCGTAGATATTATATTTGTAGATAGTTTTGAATTGTTTTCTTGTAAACATTTAGAAGATGAACAAAACAACGATGAACATAAAAATACACTCAATGATATTAAATTGATGGCTAAAGAATTGGGAATCCCTATTGTTGTTTTTTCTCATTTGGTTAATTCTTCTCATATATCTGATATTCCTTCTATAGAAAATATCGCTGATTATATATTAGATGTAGCCGATAATGTTTTTATTATTCATAGACAAACAGGAGATAAAGCAGTTTTTATGATAGCAAAGCATAAAAATATAACTATACCACAAATCATAAATCTTAAATTTATAGAATCTATAGATAAATTTGTGGATTTATAAATTTTATTTTGAGATAAATAATTTTTATAGAGAAATTGGTTTTGGTAAAACATTGTCGGGAGAATTTGCTAATAATTCTTGAATGGTTTTACCTAAAATAGGGTGTACTTTTAACGGACATATTTCCGAAAGTGGTAATAAAACAAAGTTCCTTTTTTCCATTAATGGATGAGGAATTGTCAATGTATTGTTATTTACGATAATATCATCGAAAAATATAATGTCAATATCCATCGCTCTATCTTGATATGGATATTTTTCATGGGCTTTTCGTCCTAATAATTTCTCAATGTGGAGGCATTGTTCTAATGCTTCAAATATAGATAGATTTGTTTTAATATGAAAAGCAACATTAATAAATGTATTTTCAGAACAATATCCCCACGCTTCAGATTGATAATATTGAGATTGTTGTTGGATTTTCCCAATAAGACTATTCAATAAATTATTGAGTTCGATGTATTTTTTTTTTGTATTATTGAGATTTCCACCACAAAGTAAAAAAATATCGTGCATTATTGAATTTTTCCGTTAAGAATTACTGTTTTTACTTTGTTGTTTCCGAAAGAATAAGGCATATATTCGTATGTTGGTATTGGTTTGGTAATGAATATATTAGCAATTTTTCCTTTGGCAATAGAGCCTAATTTATCGCTAATGTCCATAGCATAAGCGGTATTGATAGTTGTTGCATTTATGGCTTCTTCAGGAAGTAATCTGTATTTGATACAAGCCATAGCAAGTATAAATTGCATATTGCCAGAAGGACAAGAACCAGGATTGAAATCACCTGCCATAGCAATAGGCAATCCAGCATTAATCATTTTTCGAGCAGGTGCGTATGGCATATCTAAAAAGAATGCAGCCCCCGGTAAAATAGTTGGCATAGTTTGAGAGTTGAGCAATGTTTCAATTTCGTCATCTCCAGTGTATTCTAAATGGTCAACAGAAAGGGCATTGTGTTTTACTCCAATTTGAATACCGCCAGAATAATCTAATTCGTTGGCGTGAATTTTACCTCGTAAACCATATTTTTTACCAGCAATCAACATTCGTTCGGTTTCATCAACAGTGAAAAATCCTTTGTCACAAAATACATCAATGTAATCTGCTAATTGTTCTTCTGCAACTTGAGGTATCATTTCGTTGATAATTAAATCTACGTAGTCACTTTGTTTGCCTTTGTAATTTGCAGGTACTGCGTGAGCACCTAAAAATGTTGATTTGATAGTTAATGGAGATTTGGCTTTTAGTTGTTTTATAACCCTCAACATTTTAAGTTCATCATCTGTAGATAATCCATAACCACTTTTTATCTCTATAGCACCAGTGCCGTATGTTTTTATCTCTTCAAGACGCTCCCAAGCATCGTTGAATAATTCTTCTTCAGAGGCTTCGTGCAATCGTTTGGCGGTATTCAATATTCCGCCTCCTCTTTTTGCAATTTCTTCGTAAGAAAGACCTTTGATTTTATCAATATATTCAATTTCTCTACTGCCTTTGTATATAATATGAGAGTGAGAATCACAAAAGCAAGGAAAAACCATGCAATCGGTCGCATCTATTACGGTATCTGTTTTTTCGTTTGGAAAAGTTTGCATAGAACCAAAATCATCAATTTTGTCATCAATAATTTTAAGCCATGCATTTTTTATGGTGTTTATTTTGCTCATTGCTTTTCCTGCAACAAGTTTTTGTGGTTGATATTCTACTTGAATAAGTTCTTTAATATTTTTGATAATTATACTCATAATTTATAAATATTGATTTTTTAATATTTCTATCACTTTTTTTATTCCATTAGATGCAATATCTTGAATTATTGTAATGTTCGAATGGTTGATTTTAACTTCCTTAGGGTCAATTAGATAAGTTGGAGTGTTGGGACGTGTGTAATGAATAAGTCCTGCTGCAGGATAAACATTCAAAGAGGTACCAATAATAAGAAATATATCTGCCGTGGCACATTCTTGTATTGCAGTCTCCATCATAGGAACGGCTTCTCCAAACCAGACAATAAAAGGTCGTAATTGGGCTCCATCTTCGGCTTTATCTCCGATATGTACTTCGTATTTATCTTTTGGTAATTCGTAAACCAAGTTAAGATTGTTTTCAGAACAAACTTTTGTAAGTTCTCCATGAAGATGTATAACGTGTTTGCTTCCTGCTCTTTTATGCAGATTATCAACGTTTTGTGTGATGACGACCACGTCGAAATATTTTTCTAATTCTGCTAATCCAATGTGTCCATAATTGGGTTCAACGTTTAACAATTGTTTGCGTCGTTCGTTGTAAAATTGATTAACTAATTCTCTATTTCTATACCATGCTTCATGAGTAGCAACATCTTCAACATTGTATTGCTCCCACAAACCATCAGAATCGCGGAATGTACTAATTCCGCTTTCTGCACTTATTCCTGCTCCTGTTAATACAACTAATTTTTTCATCGTTGGTTTCTGACAAATTAATTAATGCAAAAGTAGTAAAAAAAATGTAGCAAATCACCATTTGATAATTTTTTTACAATAGTTGTCTATTTGTAAAATATAATATCCAGATGGAAAATTTTGAATATTGATATTGCTATGAATACCTTTTATATATTTGGTCAATATTAATTTTCCTTCACTATTATAAATAAACAATTGTTTTTCGTTATCATCTTGTCGTACAATATTGATATTTGTTTTGCAAGGATTGGGATATGTGGCGAAAGATACTATTGTTTTTTCTGATATATTGTTTTTAGGCAATTTAATACGAAGCGAAGGGTCTCCAAATAATATCCATGTCTGAATTTGTTTTTTGGGATATTCATTGGAATGTAAGAATTTGTAAATGGATAGAAATAGTTCTCCTAATGAGATATTGTCTCGAAGAGAATCTGCAATTGTTGTTAGGGTTACAAGTCCAATTTCCCATTCAGTAAATATTGAAGACATAATGGTGGCTTTTGCCCCGATAGGTTGTCCATTTTTATTGGCATTTAACCATTTTTCAGCAAAACATTCTTCTTGTGTAAAATTTCCATTGTTGCATGCTGCCGAAAATATAATTGGAAATGATGTATTACTTAGAGAATCAATGTCTGAAATGGTAAATTCTGAAGTATTCCAACCATGATTGTCCCCGTGTCCTGCATAAAAAATACCATCTATGCCAGCATTTATGGCTTCAATAATATCCTTTTTATTAGGATTGCCTTCAGCATCTAATCCATTTTGATATCCTGTAAATAGTTCATAATAAGTATTAATGCCAACTTGCTTTAATTTTTCTTCAATTTCTCGTATGACTTGATAATCTGTTTTATTGCTGAGTGTAGATTTTTCGGCAGAAGCAATGTTACACAATGATGACAATTGATGTTCTCCAGATATATTTTTCTGAATAATTGTTCTCAATTCATTTTCATTTTTTATTGGAAATCTTCCAATCGTAATTTTAGGTATATTATTTTGATTATCAATTAAATAAAAAATATCGCTACAACCTTCGTCTATATGATATGTAGGAATATGTTCTTTGTTGCCAATCAGTAAAACGAATTGTGCAGGAAATGTAATTAGCTTTTCTTTGATTTTAAATTTTATATGTTGAAAATCAATACTATCTATGATTAGTTTTTGACATTCAATGCCGTGATTGTTTTTGATAACAATAAAAGTATCAACCATAGATTGAAATTGAGAATTACAGACAATGAGCATTTTATCATTATCAGCAAAAGCGAAATTCCAAGATAAAAGGAATAGTAAAAAATAGATTTTAAATTTCATTGTTAATCTTCTGAAATTGATTCGACAATTTCGCGATAAGAAGAAAAAACATTCGCTCGAGAAATAAAACCATAATAGTTATTGTTTGCGTCTAAAACAACCATGTTGTAAAGTCCTGTTGTTTTGAATTTTTCAACAATATTGGTCATATCTTCGTTGATTTTTACGGTTGCTTTGGGCATGAATGCCAAATCTTTGATGTAAGTGTTATCATATTTTTCTGGGTGAAATATCAGATGTCGGACATCGTCTAAAATAATGATACCGTGGAATTTACCATTGTCATCAACAAGAGGAAATATATTTCTAACAGAATTTTCAATAATAGGAAGTAAATCTCTCAAAGTAGCATTAGGGGTAATTGTGCTAAAATTGTTTTCTATTAAACTGCTGACTTTCAATCTGCTTAATGCGTGTTTGTCTTTGTGATGTGTAATTAAATCTCCACTTTGAGCCAAACTTTTTGTATAAACGGAATATTTTTCAAAATTGTAAAATACGACATAAGAACACAAAGTTGTTAACATCAGAGGAACAAATAAATGGTATCCTCCGGAAATTTCAGCAATAAGAAAGATGGCAGTTAAAGGTGCTTTCATAACACTTCCCATAATGCCAGCCATTCCAGCGAGAGTAAAACTTAATACAGGAAGATTGCAACCAAAAAATGTGTTGATAGAGGTCGCTACCAAACAGCCAGCAATTCCGCCTAAAAACAAGGAGGGAGCAAATACACCACCAATACCGCCTGCACCTGTAGTGAATGCAGTTGCAAATGTTTTGAATAACAATATAAATACTAAGAATAAAAGTAATAATCCTTCACGATATTGCCAAGCATAAAATGGACTGTTATTGAATATTTTACGAATATCTCCCATCATAATGTCGTTGAGTGTGTCGTAGCCTTCTCCGTAAAAGGATGGAAACAAGAAAATAAGTACACTCAATGCAATTCCACCAGTAATTATTCGTAAAGGTATTTTTTTTATTTTTTTGAATGACCTTTCTGTAAATGCTAAAATACGCATAAAATAAACAGAATAAAATCCTGTTGCAATGCCTAAAAGAGCATAAAAAGGCATATTTGACATTTCAAATGTGGGTATCATGTTGCTAACAGAACTGAACATAATACTTCTTCCTAATAATATGTAAGACATACTCATAGCAGTTACCGCAGATATTAATAAAGGAAGAGCCGAAGAGATTGTTAAATCAAGCATAAGTACTTCAATAGCAAAAAGAACACCAGCAATAGGAGCGTTGAAAATGGCTGCTACTGCGGCAGTTGCACCGCAAGCAGTTAAAATGATGATATTTTTTGTATTAAGTTGAAAAAAAGTACCTAATTGAGACCCAATAGCCGAACCAGTAAGGGTGATAGGGGCTTCTAAACCAACAGAACCTCCAAAACCAACGGTAAGCGTACTTGATACTATTGAAGAATAGGTGTGATGTAGTTTCAATCGACCTTTGTTACGAGCAATGGCATATAGTACTTTACTAACTCCATGACTGAGGTCGTCTTTTACAAAAAAAACAATAAATAATACCGTTAACGTAATCCCAATAATTGGAAATGCTAAATATAAATAATTGAATTCTTGTTCTGGGAATGCGTTTTGTAAAAGTTGTTGTGTGAAATGAACGCTGGTTTTGAGAATAATTGCTGCCAAAGATGCAACAATACTTACGACAATACTTAATATTAATATTTTTCGATTGTCGGATATGTTTGTAAATAAAAGTGTTAATTTGTGTAATTTTTCTTTAAAGTCCATAAGCAATAAAGGATTCTACAATATCTAATTTGAGTGTCCAAGTAATATCGTTAGCGTCTGTAAAAGAAAGTTTTAATTCGTTGTTTTTAAACTTTATAATTTTGTATATTCGACTAATGGTATTTTTTTTACCTTTATAATTAACAATAAGATTTCTTTTTTTGTCGTCAAATTCCCATGTCCCGTCTCCATTACGGAGATTTAATCCATCGATATAATGGATGATAAAATTTCTACTTTGGTAAAATTCGAGTCTTGAGTCGATTTGTTCTTCGTTTGATGCAGGTTCATAGGTAGTAATACCATTTTTTTGAATTTCAACAATTTGCCAAATACCACGTATTCTATTTTCCACTTTAGTAAAACTAAATATAGGTCCTTCTTCGTAACGACAACTTGAAGTGACGCTAATTAGTATCAAAGATGTGATTATTAGGTAAATATATTTTTTTATTTTTCCCATTGGTCTTCCATTAAATGTTTTACTTGAATATGAATATCGTATTTTTGTAAGTATTCAGCAAGTTTGTTTGCAAAATATACAGAACGATGTTGACCTCCAGTGCAACCAAAACTAATAGATAAATTGCTGAAAGAACGTTCCATATAGTTTTTTATTGCCATGTCAACAATTGCTTTTACATGTTCAAAATAAACTGCAATTTGCGGCTTTTCTTCCAAAAAATCAATAACATTTTGGTCGTTACCGTTACATTTTTTGTATTCATCGTATCTTCCTGGATTTGGTAAACATCGACAATCGAAAATAAAACCTCCACCATTACCACTCTTATCTATAGGGTGTTGATGATGAAAAGCAAAACTCTGAATACTTACATTGAGTTTTGATTGGGAAAATTGTTTCAAAGATGGAGCATCTATAAGTGAAGCAAATATTTTCCATAAGGTAGGAATTTCAATAGGTAATTTAACGTTGTCAATTAACCATTTAAGATTATTTAATGCATAAGGAATACTTTGAAGAAAATGAGTCTTTTTTTCGTAAAATCCTCTAAAACCGTAAGAACCCATTGCTTGCATAATACGCACAAAGACAAAAGCATAATAATATTCTCTGAAATTTTGGGCTAATTGAGGCTTTTTCTGTGCAAGATGTTCGATGTAATAATTTAACAAAGATTCTCTGACAACTTGAGGAATGCCCGCCTTGCCATCGTAAAGCAATGAGGCAACATCATATTGCAATGCTCCTTTTCTTCCTCCTTGATAATCAATGAAATATACTTTTTTGTCGCGTATCATTATGTTTCGAGATTGAAAATCACGATATAAAAAGTAGGAGGAATCGGCTTGTAAAAGATATTGTGTCAATGTATTAAAATCGTTTTCCAACAATTGTTCATTGAAAGGAATTTTTGCTAATTTAAGGAAATAATACTTAAAATAATTTAAATCCCATTGAATAGATTGTTCATCAAAAGCGGAACGAGGATAACATAAATCGAAGTTTAATCCTTGACCGCCAGAAAGTTGAATTTCAAGAAGTCCGTTTAATGCTTGTTGGTAATAATGAAGCAAATCGGAAGAAAATTCAAGCATTCCATTACGTTGTTGACTTAGAAAATCATATAAAGTGGTATCGCCGAGGTCGCTAATGAGGTAAACGTTGTTGTTTAAATCTTCTGCATAAATTTCAGGAACGGCAAATCCTTTTGAGAGGAAATGTTGTGTAAATCCTAAAAATGCTTCATTTTCTTTTCTATCATCGTTGTGAGCACCAATTATAGTTTGATTGCCGTAAGTGATACGATAGTATTTTCTATTAGACCCAGATGCTTTCAAAAGTTGCATATTGTCAATTGAACAATTGAAAGTATCGGTAAACAACTTCCTGATTAGCGATTCGGCGTTTTCCATATTTTTATTTTACCTTAAACAATTCAACTTGGAATATCAATGTTGCACCACCTTTTATTGCTTCGCCAGCACCTCTGTCGCCATAGGCAAGATGAGAAGGAATATAAAATTCAAATTTAGAACCCTCACTCATAAGTTGTAATCCTTCAGTCCAACCAGCAATTACTTGATTTAAAGGAAATTCTATGGTTTGACCTCTTAATACAGAAGAATCGAAAACGGTGCCATCTAATAAAGTACCATGATAATGCACTTCAACGGTGTCTGTAGCAGTTGGCTTTTTGCCAATGCTTTCGGTGATAACTTTGTATTGTAGTCCGCTGGCAGTTTCTTTTACACCAACTTTTTTCTTATTTTCCTCTAAAAATTTACGTCCAATTTCTTTTTCTTTTTCAATTTCTGCTTTGCCTTGGTTCTCAATTTCAGTTTGAAGATTGTTGAGAGCCTCTTGCACTTCCTCCATTGTCATTTCTGGTTTTTGTCCGTGAAAAGCACAAGCAAATCCTTTTGAAAAACTATCTATATTAAGGGTGATTCCCATTTTGGCATAATTTGAGCCAACTGCAATTCCTAAAGCATAGGATTTTTTTTCTTCTGATGTCATATCTTTATTTATTATTTTATTTGCAAAGATATAATATTTTTAGATACAAATAAAATTAATTTTAATTTTGTTGATAATTCTTTCAGTATTAATATTTGTAATAAATGATAAATAGTGTCAAAAAAAATGTTATCTTTGCCTCTCAATTTTTTTGAAAATGGAAAATGATAATATACAAGTCCGTGTAAAACAACTGAGTGAAGATAATTTTCAGGATACCTTACGAATGCGTCGCTATTTGCACCAATGGCCAGAATTGTCTGAACAAGAATACAAAACTGTTGATTATATTTGTAAAGAATTACAATCTATCAATGTAGAATACGAATGTTTGTTGAATAATACTGCGGTTGTTGCGTATGTTAGAGGTAACAAATTTGTTGATGATAAATGTATTGCAATACGAGCAGATATAGATGCTTTGCCAATAATTGAACAAAATGAAGTGTGTTATAAATCTAAAAATAATGGAGTTATGCATGCTTGTGGACATGATGTTCATACTGCAAATTTATTGGCAACTATTAAAATATTGCATAGTATCAAAAATGAATTTTCTGGAACAATAATGTGTATTTTTCAACCATCAGAAGAAAAGTATCCAGGAGGTGCAATTCGTTTGATAAAAACAAATTTATTTGAAAAACAAAAGGTAAATGCTATTATTGGCTGTCATGTTTCGCCCGAATTACAAGTTGGGCAAATAGGTCTAAAGGCAGAAAATTATATGGCATCAACCGATGAACTTTATTTGACGGTGATAGGAAAAGGTGGTCATGCAGCGATGCCACAAACATTTATAAATCCGTTGCAAATAGCCGCTCAGATTTTAGTAGAATTAGAAAATTTTTGTAAGAAAAATGCTTCTGAAAATTTACCATCGGTGTTAACATTTGGAAGAATTATTGGAGAAGGACAAACAAATATTGTACCTCAACAAGTAGAATTATCTGGCACGCTTCGAACGTTTGACGAACAATGGCGTTCTCAAGCAAAAACAAAAATAGAACAAATTTGTGACGAAATTGCTTCACAACGAGGAGGAAAAGCAATATTAACGATAAAAAATGGTTATCCAGTATTGTACAATAACCCCGAATTGGTAGCCTATTGTAAAAAGTTTATAAAAGATTTTTGGGGAGAAAATTCTGTTGTTGATTTAAATTATAGGACAACAGCCGATGATTTTGCTTATTATTCGCATTTAATGCCTGCGATTTTCTTTCGTTTGGGAACAGGGAGCGAAAATATAAATCGCACTTTACATACTTCAACATTCGATATTGAAGAAAAAATATTAGCGATAGCTCCCGCATTAATGTGTTGTTTATCGTTGAATATTTTACAAAATTTTCAAAAAAAATAAATTATAAAAGTAAATATTTAAAAATAAATTAGTATTTTTGCAGATATTTTTTAAGACAATTTTTTATTAAGACAATGAAAATAGAGGAATTAACAAAACTGATAGAAGGAAAAGTTGTAACCAAAGGGGATAGTTCAATTTATGATGTTGCTAAGGCATTCACTTCCGATTTGATGAGCGATGTGCTTACATTGGACGATACGGATTCTTTAATACTTGTTACCGGTTTAGCCAATCTTCAAACGATACGTACAGTAGAAATGTCTAATATTAATATGGTAATTTTGGTTAGAGGTAAAAAAGCGACCCAAGAAATGATAGATTTGGCAGAAGAAAACGATACTATTCTGATAGAAACAAATCATTCCGCATTTTATACATCTGCATTAATGTTTAATGCAGGAATAAAACCACTTTATTAGTATATTTATAAAAAAATAATATGATGCATTTTGAGTATGAAGTTCAAGCGGGAGATTTTCTCAATGCAGGTTCTACATCGAGTGCTGTAAAAAGAACACTCAAACAATTGAATGTAGATGCGGGGATTATCAAACGAACGGTAGTTGCACTATATGAAGCAGAAGTTAATATGGTGGCTCATGCTTATGGAGGAATTATCTATGTTGATATAGATGAAGATTCTATATCAATTCGTTTAGAAGACCAAGGTCCTGGCATTCCAGATATAGATAAAGCTATGGAAGTAGGATATTCTACCGCTTCTGTTTCAGTACGAGAAATGGGTTTTGGTGCTGGTATGGGGCTACCAAATATAAAAAATAATTCCGATAGAATGAGTATTTCAAGTGTTGTCGGAAAAGGAACAATAGTAGAAATTTATAACAAACTCCAATAGATATTATGGATAATAGAGAATCGTTTTATCATGCGTTAGAGTTTAGACAAGACCTATGTATGGGGTGTTCTCATTGTATGATGAAATGCCCAACAGGAGCAATTAGAGTGATAGAAGGAAAGGCTCATCTCAATCCTGATAGATGTATAGATTGTGGTGAGTGTTACAAAACTTGTCCATACGGGGCAATTAGCGTTCGTCAAGATGATTTTGAAAAGATATACAATTATAAATATCGTGTCGCTTTGATGCCAGCGGTATTTGCTGCCCAATTCCCTGATAAAATAACTTATTCTCAAATTTATAATGCATTAATTTCTATAGGATTTACTCATGTTTTTGAAACAGAAAATACAGTAGATTGTTTAGTTAAACCTTACAATGATTATATAAATAATCATCCAAACAAGCCTATAATTTCTTCTTTTTGTCCTGCAATCGTTCGTCTTATTCAAGTAAGATTTCCAACATTGGTGGATAATATTATGCTGATAAAACCACCAATGGACATTACTGCAATGTATATCCGTAAAAAAATGGAAGAACAAAATATTCCATTGTCAGAGGTGGGAATTTTTTATGTAACACCTTGTGCTGCAAAAATTGCTGGTATAAAAAGTTCTGTTATTGAAGAAGAATCTTTGTTTAATGGGGTGATTAATATGAATTATCTTTACAACAAAGTTTATCGAGAAATAAAACAAAAAGGAATACTTCAAGACACAGATTGTGAAAATTTTGTCCCAATGTCAAAGCGTTCTTTGTATTGGTCGCTTACAACTGGCGAGGTACGTGTTGTAGATTCTTCCAACAAAATGGCTATCGACCAAATAAACAATGTAATTGAATTTTTAGAAAAAATAGAAAACGAAGATATAGAAGATATAGACTTTTTGGAATTGAGAGCTTGTTATCAAAGTTGTGCTGGTGGTGTTTTGTGTGCTGGTAATAAATTTCTTACCACAGAAAGAGCAAACAAAAGAGCAAGAAGTAAGATAGTTGAAGATGTTGCAGAAGATATTAATAATTATTCTGAATATATAGAACAAAATTGTCTTATAGAAGGCAAAATACAACCACGTTCGATAATAAAATTAGATGATAATATGGCAGAGGCAATGAAAAAAATGAAACGAATCAATGAAATTAATACCATGTTGCCTCAAGTAGATTGTGGTATTTGTGGTGCTCCTTCTTGTCAGTATTTTGCAGAAGATATTGTTCAAAGAGAAACAGATATTAGACATTGTATTTTTGTACAGAAAATTTTGCAACAAAATGATAAATTAGAATTAGATGATGCTATCCAACTGATGAAAAAAACGTGGGGTGGAGGTAAATTAGATAAGAATTTGTTGCAAGAATTGAAAACAGAAATAAAAATAGATGAATAATCGATAAAATAATAATAATATGACAGTCAGAGAATTGGCAGAAAAATTGAATTTGAAAGTTTTTTGTGGAGAAAAAGGATTGGATAAAGAGATTGTTGGTGGTTATACTGGCGATTTGTTGAGCGATGTTATGGGTAACGCCGAAGCAGACCATATCTGGATAACCTTACAAACACACAAAAATATTATGGCTATTGCTTCTTTGAAAGAATTGGCTGCAATAGTTTTGGTTAAAGGATATAAACCAGAAGAAGATACAATAAATCAAAGTAATGAAGAAAATATTCCTATTCTTGGTACCGATGAAGATGAGTTTGAATTATCGGCAATGATTTATAATCTGATTCACTAATGAGACTTTTTCGTGCTGATTTACATACTCATACAGTTTTATCTCCTTGTGGAGATTTGGATATGAGTCCTGATGAAATTGTTCGTATTGCAAAAGAACGAGGGTTAGATATTATTGGAATTACTGACCATAACACAACAAAACACTGTAAATTAGCACGTTATTACGCAGAACAAGAAGGGATTTTTGTTTTAATGGGAGCAGAAGTTACTTCAAAAGAAGAGGCTCATTGTCTCGCTTTTTTTGATACAGAAGAACAATTAGATGATTTTGAAGATTATCTACAAAAGTATTTGCCTGATATTCAAAATGATGTTGATAAATTTGGTTATCAAGTGCAAATAGATGAACAGGGAAATATTATTTACGAAGAACCGAGATTTCTTCCATCTGCTATCAATCAAAATATAGAACAAATATTACAAAAAGTTCATTCATTATCAGGATTGTTTGTCCCTGCCCATATTGACAAATTGAAAAATAGTATCCCTTCTCAATTGGGATTTATTCCTTTTGATTTAGATGTTGATGGAGTAGAATTATCAAGTCGGGCGACCAAACGAGATTTTTTGTTGCGTAATAGATATTTGAAAAATAAAACTTTTATACAAAGTTCTGATTCTCATTATACTAATCAAATTGCTTCAACATATTGTTATATCCAAATAGAACAACCTTCTTTTGCAGAAATTAAAATGGCATTTCATTGTGAAAATGATAGAAAAATATTGTTGAAAGAAGAGGTCGAGCAAGATACCTAACACAATTTTGATACAAATTGTTTAATAATTAGTGATTTTTTGAATGAAAATTCAAAGAGGAATTGATTATTTAATATAATTCTTTATATATTAATGTATATTTTAATATCTTTGTTGTATCTTTGCAACAGAATCGAATATTATATTAGTTTTGTAAATTTAACACTTGATAAAAATGTACACAATTTTAACCAAACGTTGGCTTACAGATAACATTGTTGAAATGTCTATTTTGGCACCAAGATTAGCTCATTCGGCGTTGCCGGGGCAATTTTTAATAGTCAAAACAGATGAAAAAGGAGAGCGTATTCCATTGACTATTTGTGATGTCGATTTAGAAAAAAAAAGTGTAACAATTGTTTTTCAAGTTGTTGGAGATTCTACAAAAGAAATGTCTCAATATAATGTTGGTGATGCTTTTCATGATTTTTTAGGACCTTTGGGATGTCCATCTAAATTGGTACAAGATACTATAGAAGACCTTCAAAAACAACGTATTTTATTTGTTGCAGGAGGGGTAGGGACGGCTCCAGTATATCCGCAAGTGAAATTTTTACATCAGCGTCAAGTTGAGACAGATGTTGTTATTGGAGCAAAAAATAAACAATCGTTGATATATGTGGAAAAAATGCAACAAGTAGCCTCTAAGGTTTATATTGCTACCGATGATGGTTCTTGTGGAACAAATGGTTTTGTTACAGATGTTATCAAAGATTTAATTGAACAAAAGAAATATCATTATGATTTAGTAATTGCTATTGGTCCAATGATAATGATGAAAAATGTAACAAAATTGACAAAACAATATAATATTCCAACCATAGTAAGCCTCAATTCGTTGATGGTTGATGGAACAGGAATGTGTGGTGCTTGTCGGGTAACTATTGCAGGAAAAACAAAATTTACTTGTTATGATGGACCAGAATTCAATGCATTTGAAGTTGATTTTGAAGAAGCAATGTTTCGTCAGGCGATGTATGCAAATGTGGAAAAACGAACTCTTTTAGAACAAGAAGAAAAAAATCACATTTGTTATGTAGGAGGTGTAACATCGGAACAACCCTCGCGAATGAAACGAATACCGATTAGAGAATTAGCTCCGTCGTATCGTGCTAAAAACTTTGAGGAGGTTTGTCTCGGATATACCGAAGAGGAGGCAATTGAAGAAGCAAAACGATGTTTGCAGTGTAAGAATCCACAATGTGTAGGCAATTGTCCTGTAAAAGTTGCAATACCGCAATTTATTGCACAGGTAGCAATAGGAAATTTTCGGCAAGCGGCAAATATTATTGCGGAAAATTCGTTGTTGCCTGCTGTTTGTGGGAGAGTTTGTCCACAAGAAATTCAATGTGAGGGTCAATGTGTTATGGGAAAAAAAGGGGACCCTATTGCAATTGGAAAACTAGAACGTTTTGTTGCTGATTGGGCTCTTCAACATTTGGAAAAAAATGCAAATATTAAGATGCACAAATTGCAGAAAATTGCAATTGTTGGTAGTGGTCCTGCGGGATTGACTTGTGCAGCAGATTTAGCAAGAAAAGGTTATCCTGTTACTATTTTTGAATCATTGCATTTGCCAGGAGGTGTATTACGTTATGGCATTCCAGAATTTAGATTACCAAAAGAAAAAGTTGTTGATGTTGAAATTCAAAGTATTAAACGATTAGGTGTAAAAATTGAAACCAATATTTTGATAGGCAGGACTATAACTTTGGAAGATTTAATGAAAAAAGAAAATTTTTCTGCTGTTTTTGTTGCCTCTGGTGCTGGTTTGCCAAAATTTATGAATATCAAAGGTGAAAATTTTAATGGAGTTGTTTCGGCAAATGAATTTTTAACACGAAATAATTTAATGAAAGCCTTTGATAAAGAATATAAAACACCTAATTATGTGGGAAAAAATATTGTTGTAGTTGGAGGAGGTAATGTTGCTATGGATGCAGCCCGAACTGCTATTCGTCTTGGTGCCAATGTGACAATAGTTTATCGTCGTTCTATGGAAGAATTGCCAGCAAGAGTAGAAGAGGTTCATCATGCACAAGAAGAGGGTGTTCAATTTATGTTATTGTGCGACCCAATAGAAATTATTGGTAATGAACAATATAATGTAAAATCTATTCGATTGCAACAAATGCAACTTGGTGAGGTTGATAATTCTGGACGTAGAAAACCAATACCAATAAAGGGTGTTGAAAAAGAACTTTTGGCTGATATGGTAATTATTTCAATAGGTTCAACACCAAATCCGTTGATAGGAGAAACAACAGCAGGTTTGCAAATAGACAAATACGGTTGTATTGTTGTAGATAATGAAGCAAAAACGACCAAAGAGGGAATATTTGCTGGTGGAGACACCGTCAGTGGAGCAGCTACAGTAATTATGGCAATGGGAGCAGGCAGAGTTGCTGCTACTGCTATTGATAATTATTTAAAAAAGAAATAGATTGTTATATCTTACGATATTTTTTTAAACTGCCAAATAAAATATTCAATCTGAGTTTGATAACTCCAAAAATTGCTTCTTTGAAAATTCCTTTACTCATTTTGGACGTTCCTTCTGTTCTATCGGTAAAAATTATAGGAACTTCTGCTAATTTAAATCCTAATTTCCAAGCAATGTATTTCATTTCTATTTGAAATCCATATCCGATATGTTTAACAGCGTTGAAATTGATAGCCTCCAATACTTTTCTACGATAGCAAATAAAGCCTGCTGTAGTATCGTGAATTGGTATTCGCAATATAAAGCGAACGTATGCCGAACCATAATAAGACATTAATATACGCGACATTGGCCAATTGACTACATTTACACCTTTGCAATAGCGAGAACCTACAATCAAATCATTTCCTTCTTCTTTTGCAGATTTATATAAACGTATCAAATCGTTAGGATTGTGAGAAAAATCGGCATCCATTTCAAAGATATAGTCGTAGTTGTTTGATAAACACCAATTAAATCCATGAAGATATGCGGTTCCTAAACCTTGTTTGCCTGCACGTTCTTCGATGAATAATTTATTATTATATTCGTTTTGTAAATTTTTTACTATTTGAGCAGTACCATCAGGACTACCATCATCAATGATAAGTATGTCAAATGTTTCTGGTAGAGAAAATACGAAACGAATAATTTTTTCAATATTTTCTTTCTCGTTGTACGTTGGAATGATAATGATTTTCTTGTCCATAATTTTTATTTTTTTAGTGTGATATATATAGGAAAATGGTCACTATAACCACCATAATAAGCATTTGATGTTATTGTCCTTTGTGGATAATCTTGATAATTTTCCTTTTTTTGTTTTAACATTTCGTCATCAAAAATAGCGGCTGTTACAAAATGGAGTCCGTTTTTGTTTTTGTATAATAAATTTCCAGAAATGATAATTTGGTCGTACAAATTCCATTGCTTTTGATAAACAGAAGAGCCTTTGCCATTTTGAGCCAACACATACATAGGATTGTATAACTGACAAGATGTATTTATTTTATTGGTATCTCCTTCTGCTTCAAGATATTGTGAAATGCTAATATCAGAAGGGTTATCATTGAAATCTCCCATAATAATAATTTTAGCATTAGGGTGTTTTTGGCAGAGGGAGTCACAAGTTCTTCGAGCCAATTGGGCTGATGCGATACGTTTGGGTTCGCTTTTTTGTGTTCCACTTATTCTTGATGTCCAATGATTAATTAGTATAAATAGGCTATCTTCTTTGTCTAAAATTCCGCTAACTAAAAGTTGGTCGCGACTATTGACCACTGTTCTTGCTACGCTACTATCGAATATTTTAAATCTATCTTTTTGATAAAGCAATCCAACATCTATTCCTCTTGGGTCTTGAGAGTCGAAATGAACAATTCCGTAATTGTATTTTTTTAATTGTGGAGAATTGATAAGGTCTTCTAATACGTTTTTGTTTTCTATTTCTGCCAAACCGATTAAAATAGGTGCGTTTTGGGTTTCTTTTTGTCCAATAGTTGCTATTGCAGATGAGATATTTTGGATTTTTTTGTAATACTTTTCACTATTCCATTGATAAGAACTTTCTGGTAAAAAGTTTTGGTCATTGGTTTGGGGATTATCTATTGTATCGAATATGTTTTCTACATTGTAGAATGCAATACATATCATATTATCTTTACAATGAGATGTTTGACTATGACATTGAAAGATGGTACATATTAGAAATATTCCTAAAAATTGTAATGTTCTCTTTTTATATTGAATCATCTATTTGTTTTTAAGCAGTTGTATATCAATTTATTATACAAAAATGATACCTATATTAACTTATTTTGCAAAGATACATCTTATTTTACAAAAAAGATATTTTTTTACAAAATTTTTTTTATCAAGTATTTTTATTTTACTGATAAATAGTTGATTATGATTTTTTTTTAAAATAGTTTATTTTTAGATTGCACTTTGTTGAAAAATTTTTAATATCTTTGCAAATCTAAAATTTTAAAGCAAAATAACTAATTTTTATTAACTAATTTATTAACTAATACATTATAATTATGTTTAAAGGACATCCAAAAGGGTTATTGGCAGCAGCCCTTAGTAATATGGGAGAGCGTTTTGGCTACTATATTATGAATGCTGTATTGGTGTTGTTTTTATGTTCAAAATTTGGATTAGGAGAAGCAACAAGTGGAACTATTTATTCATTCTTTTATGCAGGTATCTATCTTTTAAGTTTAGTGGGAGGACTTATAGCAGACCGTACACAAAATTATAAAGGTACCATAAAGAAAGGTTTAATCATTATGGCTATTGGATATATTGTTTTATCCATACCTATTTTAGCAACTCCTCAAAATAGTATGAGTTTGCTTGTTATGACTTGTGTAGCATTGTTTATGATTGCTTTTGGTAATGGATTATTTAAAGGTAATTTACAAGCAATTGTAGGACAAATGTACGACAATTTTGAGGCAGAAGCAGCAAAAGAAGGTGCAGAAGCATTAAGAATTGCAAAAAGTAAAAGAGATTCAGGATTCCAAATTTTTTATGTTTTTATCAATGTGGGAGGTTTGATTGCTCCTTTTGTTGCTCCATTGCTCAGAGAATGGTGGCTTGAAACTAATGGTATGATTTATAATGCTGCACTTCCTGCTTTATGTCATGAATTTATAAATAATGCAAGTGGAATGAGTGTTCAAGCGATGGAAAATCTTACAACTATGATGCAAGCGGCAGGTGGAAATATTACTGATATGGTTGCTTCAAGTGCAAGATATTTGGAAATATTCAATGAAGGTATTCATTATTCGTTTATAGCATCAGTTGCTGCGATGTTAATTTCATTGACAATATTTCTTGCTAATCAAAAAATATTCCCAACTCCTGCAAAAAAATCAAAACAAGAATCTGTTAACTATACAGAAGAAGAAAAACTTGCAATGGCAAAAGAAATTAAACAACGTCTTTATGCTTTATTTGCAGTATTAGGTATCGTGATTTTCTTTTGGTTTTCTTTCCACCAAAATGGTATGTCGTTGTCGTTTTTCGCACGTGATTTTGTAGATTCTTCAACAGTAGCACCAGAAATATGGCAAGCTATTAATCCATTTTTTGTTATTGTATTAACTCCTATTATTATGGCTATTTTTGCTGCTTTTACACGTCGTGGTAAAGAGATTTCAACACCAAAGAAAATAGCGATAGGTATGTTTATTGCTGGTTTAGCATTTGTATTTTTAGCTATATTTTCATATATTCAAGGTTATCCTTCTGCAGATGAATTTAAAGCACTTCCTATTGGAGAACAATTAGCAAATAAAGCACATTGGTGGGTTCTTATTGCTGTTTATTTCTTCTTGACAGTAGCAGAATTATTTATTTCACCACTTGGATTATCTTTTGTGTCGAAAGTTGCTCCAAAACATTTATTAGGATTGTGTCAAGGTTTGTGGTTGGGTGCTACTGCAATAGGAAATTTATTATTGTGGATAGGTCCTTTAATGTACAATGCTTGGCCAATTTGGCAATGTTGGTCAGTATTCCTTGTTGTATGTCTCATTTCTATGGGAGTAATGCTTGGAATGGTTAAATGGCTTGAAAAAGTAACAAAATAATTTGTTTTTTCAAAATAGAGGGCTATCGAATAGATAGCCCTTTTTTATTTTGTGATTTATAGAATAAAAGACCATATTTCTTATAATTCTTGCTTGTTGAATCTATATTTTAATAAAATATTGTATCTTTGTAAAAATTATCTTGTATCGTTATATTATGGGAAGTTTGCTACAAAAAAGTGTTGTGTTTGCAAAAAAATCAAAGCCATTTTTATCAATGGCAATTGGATATTGGGCTTTGTTGATATTGCTTTTATTGGCTGAGTATGTTGCTATGGTAGGTTTGGATTTCCATGTGAACGAAGACGAACCTATTCTTGAATTTGTATGGATTGTTTTTGTTAATTATTTTGCTTTTGCTTCCTTATGTTTGTCAATTGCCTATATTTTTTATTTTCTTTTAATCAAGTGGCGAAGGGTGGGTATGTTGGTGAGCAATTTTTTGTTGAGTTGTTCCATATTGTCAGAAATGGTTTTATTTGTTTATACTCGGCAAACTGGATTACTATTGGGAGCAGAATTGTTTGTGCGACCTATTCGTGAAACGATGATAACTATACAAAGTTTTATCTCCATAGGTTGGTTGATATTGATAGTACTGATGGTGATAGGATTTTCTATGTTGATATTGTACTTTTTTGCCAGAATAAAATTATCGAATAGTTTGTACATAATAGTATCGATTTTGATAGTATTAGGTTGTTTTTTCTTAGGATTTGTGAAAGAGAGGAATATAACTAAAAATGTGACTATCAATAATTTTATGAAAAATAAAACTTTGTATGGAATCATACAATACAAACATCTGAAGGATTGGGAATCGTTGGGAAAAATACAATCTAATGATTCGTTGGGAAAAATGCAGTATAACGACTCATTGATAAAAGATTATTTAAAAATCTACCCTGACAGACAAGTTGTAGATATATATTATCCTTTAGAAAGAATAGATAATATCAAAGATGTATTATCACCATTTTTTCAGTCTTCGGTAAATATGCCAAATGTGGTGTACATTGTCATGGAATCGTTGGGACGAGAATGGTCTGGCAATAATGAAAGCGGAATTAGTTTTACGCCTTTTTTCGATTCTTTGGCATCGGAAGGATTGTATTGGAGTAATTGTTTGAGTACTACGCCGAGAAGTTTTGGAGTTGTTCCCGCTTTAATTGGTTCCGTACCATACGGGGTTAAAGGTTTTCAATTTGGAGCAATGCCAGATAATCATTCCCTTATAACTTTGTTGAAAAGAAATGGTTATTCTGCCAATGCATTTTATGCTGGTGATTTTGCCTTTGATTGTGTAAAAGAGTATTTATACAATCAAAGAACAGATTTCTATTCGCCTTTGAATCAAGAATGTTGGCAAGATACATCTGTCAATAGAGATGCTTTTTATTTTGGTTATAATGATAGTATGATGTTTCGTAGAAGTTTGGATTATGTGGAGGCAATGAATATGGATTTGCCACGATTTGAACTATATATCACTCTTTCGGCTCACGAAGATATGGAAGCAAAGAATGACTATCAAAAAGATAAAAAACGACGTTATGAACAAAAAATCAGTCAAATGATAAGTTCCATGCCTGCCGAGAAACAAAAGGTAAAAAAGGAAAGTTTGTTAAAATTGGCATCTGTGAATTATGCAGATGATTGTTTACGAGATTTTTTTGAACGTTATAGTCGTTTGCCGAGTTTTCAACATACTATTTTTGTTATAACAGGAGACCATGCAAGTGGAAAAGAATTGAAAAACGACCTTTCTTATCATCATGTGCCATTGTTGATATGGTCTCCATTGTTGCAACGAAAAGCAACATTTCATACGGTAGTTTCGCACAATGATGTAACGCCGTCGTTGGTGAAATTATTGAAAAATAAATATGGTTTACAAAGTGGACATACTATTCACTGGATAGAGGATGGTTTGGATACCACGCGAGTGTTTTCTTCTTCTAAACGAATGTTATTTATGAGTTATGCACGGGAATTTCATGAGATGTTGTTCGATAACTATTATTATCATCAAAGAGACTATGGTGGTGAATTGTATCAATTTGATAGTTTATTCAATTTAATTTTAGTTGATAATAAATCACTTGAAAAGGAGATGCAACAATATATGCAAGCCATGAAATATATTCACAAATATGTTTATTTGGATAATCGATTAACGCAATATCCTTCTTATGTCAATCAATGTAAGTTGTTAAGGAGAGAAGTAAATGAAAATCAGGTGCATGTGGCATCAACTAATCCACCGAGTGAAGTGGGAGTACAAAAATTAGCATTAATGATGCCAATAGTTGTTCATACACAAGATTATACCCAATTGAAGGTGGAGGCAGTAGCGAAAGTGTTGAATGTGAATTATGTATACAAGGACAAATTTATGAATTTGCAATTGGAAAGTAACAAAGATATTGTTTATCAAGGAGCAGTTTGCAATTCTTTTCTTACGCAAGACATGGAAGGTGGTAAATGGAATGATATGAAGTTAGAAAAAATTTTTCCTGTTCTTCAGAATCAACAAATACCAATATTGCTTTCTGTGACAACTCCTAATCAAGATGCTAAATGGGATAAAAATAATGAATTGATTTTCAAAGAGATAGAAATTAAAATTTACGGAATAAAATAGCAATGAAAAAAATATTTTTCTTATTTTCATCAATTTTATTGATTTCTTGTCAGCATTGTCCAATAGATATCATTGAATTTCAAATAGATACGAATATATATGGAAACAATAAAATTTGGGCACATAGTGCAAACGATACATTAGTTGCACAAGCAAAAAGTTTGGAATTTACAGGCTTAGAGGTGGATATAACTTATTCAGCATATCAAGATAAATTATTTATCGGACACGAATTGGTAGATTCTATCAGAGGATTAACTTTGTCAATGTGGTATCAATCAATTGCCAATAGAGAAACTTGTAGGTATTGGTTTGATATAAAAAACTTGTCCGTGGACAATGTAGATAGCATTTGTGCTATCATAGAAAAATTGTCTGCGACCATAAAAGATAGAGTATTTATTGAAAGTCAATCCGATGAGGCTTTATTACAAGTAAAAAAGCATGGTTTTATGACTTTGTTTTGGGTTAATAATCCTTATTGGGATGGGGAATCTGTTGAGGAATGGACAACTAAAATAAGAAATAAAATTGCTATTTTGCAACCTTCTGCCTTGAGTTCTTGGTACTATATGTATCCTTTGCTCAATGATTCATTTCCTAATATGCCTATTCATTATTGGCATACTCCAGTAGAATATTCTCCTGAAAATGTTGCTTTCACACAGCAATTGTGTACTCCTAAAAATGTGGCAGTAGTGCTGGTTGATTACGAACATCCGATTGATTATTAATTGTTTGAAAAAAATCAACATATTGTTTTTTTTGTTTTTGGAAAATAGATGGATAAATTTTTTAAAGTACACAAAGTAAAGATAGTAAGAAAAAAATGTTATCTTTGCATTTTTTAATAGTATATGGCTATGCAAAATAATTATCTGATAGTCAATGTTCAACTTGTAAATGAAGATAAAATTTCGTTTTCACATGTGTTGATACAAGATGGATTTATAAAAAATATTTATCCACAATCTATTGCTATTGAAGATATTCCCTTTGTTTTAGGGACAAAAATTATTGATGCTTGTGGAAAATATCTTCTTCCGGGTTTGATAGATGAGCATGTTCATTTTCGTCAACCGGGAATGACAAACAAAGGAGATATTTATACAGAAAGTCGTGCGGCATTGGTAGGAGGAGTGACCTCCATAATGGACATGCCCAATGTATTGCCACAAACTACAACAAATAACCTTTTAAATGACCGTTTTCTTCAAGCAAAAGATAAAATGTTTTGCAATTATTCATTTTATTTAGCGGCAACAGATACCAATTTTGAAGAAGTAAAACATGTAGATAAAAATCGTGTTGCAGGATTAAAACTTTTTGTCGGCTCTTCTACGGGCAATATGCTTATTAGTGATGAGGCTGTTTTAGAAAAAGTATTTGCTATTAAAGATTTACCTATTGCTGTACATGCTGAAGACGAGACAATTATAAAAGAAAATACATCTTTCTTTAAACAAAAATATGGAGAAAAACCTCCTTTCTCTGTACATAATCAAATACGAAGTACAAAGGCTTGTGTGGAGGCATCTAAAAAGGTAATAGCACGTGCGGAACGATTAGGCACACATCTTCATATTTTACATATTAGCACCCAAGAAGAATTAAAATTATTAGCAAATTCATCAGCGAATATTACAGGTGAAATTTGTCCGTCATATTTATGTTTTGATGAAAACGATTATGCAAATTATGGTGCAAAAATAAAATGTAATCCTGCAATTAAAACAAAAAATGATAGATTAGCATTGCTTCAAGCGGTTGCAAATGGAGAAATTACCACTATTGGTTCAGACCATGCTCCGCATTTGTGGGAAGAAAAAGATAAATCTTATTTTCAATCTCCTTCTGGAATGCCAATGGTACAACATACATTGTTGGTATTGTTAGATTTAGTAAAAGCCAATAAATTGAAAATAGAGCAATTGGTGAAATTAACTTCGCACAATCCATCTTTGTTGTATGGAATAGATAGGAGAGGTTTTATTAAAGAGGGATATTTTGCAGATATGGTTTTAGTTGATTTACAAATTCCTACAAAAGTTTCTACGGATAATATTTATTATAAATGTGCGTGGTCTCCATTTGAAGGGAAAACTTTTTCTTCGTCGGTGGAAAAAACTTTTGTTAATGGAGTCTTGGTTTACGATAAAGGTATTTTTGCTAATGAAAATCCAGCAATGGAATTATATTTTAATAGATGATGAAGAAATATAAAAAAATAGTGTGGATATTATTTTTTCTTGTTTTGTGTTTTGCATGTCAACGAAAGAATTATTATGTGCAAAAACCAACTATAGAATTATCACAACAACAAGTAGAGAATATTTTGTATGATATATATATATTAGAGGGTCAATGCAGAGAAAAGTTATTTAATAATAGTTCAAATATTATGCGAACTTATGTAATAGAACACATGAATACGATAATGAATAAGTACGGTGTTACCTATAAAGATTTTGAAGCAAATTTAGATTACTATTATTATGATAATGAAAAACTTAAAGAAATTCAAATTAATGTTACCAATCGTTTATTGCAAGATGTTGCCAAAATAGAAAAGCAAATAAAATCTGATTCGATAGTAAATATTCATAAAAACGATTCATTGAAACTTAAACAAAGTGATATTAAAATAAAACAATTACCGATAAAATCATTATAAATAGCAAGTATATGAAAAAGATTCAAATGGTTGATTTGCATTCGCAATATCAAAAAATTAAATCAGAAATAGATGAGAAATGGAAAGAAATAATGGATAGTTGTACTTTTATCAATGGTCCAGCGGTAAAAACTTTTCAAGTAAATTTAGAGCAATATCTTGATGTTAAGCATGTTATACCATGTGCTAATGGTACAGAAGCCATTCAAGTTGCTTTAATGGCATTGGATTTGAAACCGGGAGATGAAGTGATTACAACAACATTTACTTTTATTGCAACCGCAGAAGTAATTGCTCTTTTGGGATTGACTCCTATTTTGGTAGATGTTTGCCCTGATACATTTAATATAGATATTAAGGCGGTAGAAAAAGCAATAACACCTAAAACAAAGGCAATAGTTCCTGTACATCTTTTTGGACAATGTGCTGATATGGAATCTCTTACGAGAATAGCAAAAAAATATAATTTGCATATAGTAGAAGATGCTTGTCAAGCAATAGGTGCTCAATATACTTTTAATGACGGAACAATTAAAAAGGCTGGAACAATGGGAATAATGGGGTGTACTTCGTTTTTTCCATCAAAAAATTTAGGTTGTTATGGCGATGGTGGTGCAATTTTTACAAATGATGATGATTTAGCACGTAAATTGAGAGGAATTGTCAATCATGGTATGTTTGTTCGTTATTATCATGATTTAGTAGGTGTTAATTCTCGATTAGATTCTTTACAAGCGGCTGTATTAGATGTTAAATTAAAATATTTAGATGATTATATTGCTGCTCGGAATGCTGCTGCTACATATTACGATAACGTTTTTTCTACTTGTGAAAAACTAATTATTCCACATCGTGCAGAAAATACAACACATGTTTTTCATCAATATACACTACGACTAATAGGAGTAGATAGAAAAAAATTAATTGATTTTATGGCAGAAAAACAAATTCCTATTATGATTTATTATCCAGTTCCATTGCATTTACAAAAAGCCTATATCAATTCGCGTTATTCTTCGGGAGATTTTCCTGTAAGTGAGCAACTTTCTAATGAAGTAATTTCATTGCCTATGCACACAGAATTAGATGAAAAACAATTGGCATATATTACCGAAAATTTACTTCAAGCGGTGAAATTGGCTACAATATAAATGAGAATTTTTCTTGTCGGATTTTCGGGATGTGGCAAGTCAACTTTGGCAAAAAAACTTGCTAAATTGTTGAATTATACTTGTATTGATATGGATTCGTTTTTTGTTCAGAACTATCGAATGTCAATATCAGAGTGTTTTCTCGCTTATGGAGAGCAATTTTTTAGAGAAAAAGAAAAGGAATTGCTTATCGAAATTATTGAGAAAGATGATATTGTTGTGGCGGTAGGTGGTGGTACGCCTTGTTTTGAAAACAATATGGATTTGATGAATCAAAATGGATTGACAATTTATATTCAGATGTCGCCGAGTGTTTTGTACAATCGATTGAAAGAACATACTGAACATCGCCCGATATTGGCTGCTTCCAATGATTTATTATTAACAATAACAAATTTACTAAAAAATAGAAATCCTTTTTATAATCAAGCAAAAATAACTATTCAAGGAATCAATTTAACTGCAAAAAAAATTGTGCAAATTATAAAAGAATATGAAGAAAAATGAAAAGAATGTGTTTAAAAAAAAAATTATATCTTTGCATTTATAAATTTAAATTTTAATAAAAATGAAAAAACTTTTTGTATCATGTTTGTTTAGTTTAATGTGTACATCTTGGGGAGTTGCTCAAAATATTGTGTTGTATGCTATGCCTAATTGGGTTAGAGGTGAAGATATTACGAATACTACAATTGACCTTTATGGAACATTTTCCTCATCAGATGAATATTTTATTGATGTAGAAAATACTGCAAGTTCTAAAAAGAATATAGTTGTGGTTAAACGTAAGATTCAGACGTTGGAGAATGCAGAAATCAGTTTTTGTTGGTACAATTGTTATGGCGATGAAACAGATATTGCTCAACAAGAAGTTGATGCCAATTCATCGAAAATGTTTACTGCAGATTATAAATTGAATTCTGGTGAAGGAACTTCAATTGTTCGCTATGTTTTTTATGATGAAGAAACACCAGAAGATTCTGTTTATGTGGAATTTAGATACAATACTTACAATTCTATACTTGAGCAAAATTTAAATAATACGTTGATTTATCCCAATCCTTGTACAGATAAATTGCATATTACAAATGCTGAAGGTAATATTTGGAAAATATGTGATATCATGGGAAGAAATATTGCAACAGGAATGTTTTCTATGGACGAAATAATCAATGTAAATACTTTTTCAAAAGGGGTATATGTTGTTTATATACTTCAAGATGAACAAATTGTTGATTATAAGAAATTTATAAAGAAATAAAATAATTGATAATAAACGAATAAAAAAATAATAGCAATAATTAGAGCGTTAGGCTTGTAAAATAGTATGAATATGTCGTTACCTGTTCGCAAAACGCCACGAGCCAATTGGCACAATTATAAAGGAGCAGAATATTTCGTAACTATCTGCACCCATAATCGTGTGCATTATTTCGGCGAAGTATGCAACGGTAAAATGCAATTGACAACGGTGGGAGAATGTTTGAAACGAGAAATAGAAAATACCCGCCATATTCGAGGGGAAAACGTAGATATTCCATTGTATGTGATTATGCCTAACCATGTGCACCTTGTTGTATTTATTGATAATAGTAAGGACCCATTGAATATGTCCGCTAATTATCAAACGGAAACGGGCAAACATGCTGACACACGCAGTGTGTCCATACAAAGATTTGGAACGCAATCTAAAAAATAATTGATAATAAATGAATTAAAAAAAAAGAAAATATAGTAAAATAGAATATTAACATTCTGAGCTTTACGCTCTTATTCCGCTTGTCGAAACACCCCAAAGTAAACAATGTGTCGGAATAGGTTGCGGAAGTTTACGCTTTGGCGTGAACTATTCGTGCTTATTAGACACAAAGGTAGGGGTACCTCGACAAGCTAGTAAGCAACAAGCGAAATGGTTCCGCCTTTTTTCTTTTGCGACATTTGAGAGGATAGGAGTATAGCTTTTAAAAATGAAAATTATGCTCACAGAAGACCAAGTTAGAGAAGAAGCCGGCAAAATTTTAGGCTTTAAAAATGAGAAAAATATTAAATCAGGTGTTGGACAATTAACAACATTTAACCAATTAGGTATAAAAGGAGAAGGTAAAGACAAAAAACCTGATGGTTGGTACTTACCAAGTGATAAAGGTGCTATTGCAATTATCCTTGAAACAAAAAACAGTAACGAGGATATTGGCAAGAAAAAATGGATTGATGAAATAAAACAAAACTGCCAAATAGTTATGGATGCAGGATATACGCATGTTATAGGATTACTTCATAACGGTTATAAAACAACAGGTTTTAAAAACAATACACCGATTGACGTTCCAAACGAACTACAAGAAAAAGATTTTTATTTTAAACTATTTACCGAAGAAGGTATTGATAAAGAACATATTTATACATTAACTGCTCGCATTAACAACTGTTTGCATAGCGAATTTGGCATAAAGAATTTGTATCACCGTATGATATTTACCGCTTGTGCATTAGTTGCAAAAAGATATGGTGCAACATTGGCAAAAGGTATGAATTATGAAACATTTCACACTTGTATTCATTCTACCCTTGCAAAATCTTTGGAAGATAGCAGAAACCAAAACCAAAAACTTGATTTGTTGTTGCAAGTTTACTCTGAAATTCGCATGAACTCTACCGAAAACCAAGAGGCAATTGACAATTTTATACAATGGGTTGGTGAAATTTCAGATTGTATTAACAGTAATAAATGGCGTGGTGAAGATGTAATGGGTATTTTCTTTAATGAATTTAACCGTTATAAAAAGAAAACTGACGCAGGACAAATTTTCACACCTGACCATATAACTTCTTTTATGTATCGTTTGATAAACATAAATAAAAACGATTACATAGGAGATTTTACATGCGGTAGTGGTGCGTTTCTTGTAAAAGCAATGAGCAACATGATGGAAGAAGCAGGCGGAGTGGATACGATAAAAGCAAAAGAAATTAAGAAAACACATTTATTCGGTATTGAGTTTGACAGAGAAATATACGCTCTTGCTTGTGCAAATATGCTTATCCACAAAGACGGTAAAACAAATTTAGAACATTTAGATACAAGAAGTGATAGGGCTTGCCAATGGATTAAGTCAAAACCTATTACAAAGGTGCTGATGAATCCGCCTTACGAAAATAAATACGGTTGTATAGAAATTGTTAAAAACACATTAGACAATGTTAAAAAAGGTACTGACTGTGCATTCATTTTGCCTGATAAAAAACTTGAAAAAGTATCACAAAAAGTTGTTAAAGAAATTTTAGAACATCATAGACTTAAAATGATTATAAAACTTCCTGAACCGTTGTTCTTTGGAGTAGGTGTTACTACAAGTATTTTTGTTTTTAAAGCAGGTGAACCACAAAACAATGAAGAAATTTTTGGTTGTTATATAGAAGATGACGGGCTTGAAACCGTTAAAAATCAGGGTCGTCATGATGTAAAAAACAGATGGCAGGAAAAAGAAGATTATTGGATAGATAGTATTAGAAAATTAAGAGATGAAAAATATAATACTGCCCAATGGATAAAACCAAGTGAACATTTATCATACCAAATGCCTGAAAAACCTTTTGAAATATTTGAAGAGGATTTCAGAAAAACAGCGATGGATTACTTAATGTTTAAAAAGGGTATTGACGTAAAAGAATTTAGCGAAAAATTGCTTAATTCAGCTATGTATTCAAGTAATATTGAAGAAAAGAATAACCGAATATGTATTTCTATAGATAGAGGAAATGCAAATGAATAAAATTGATATAGGTAATTGGTCTGAATTTTCCCTAGGTGGTGAGAATGGTTTATTTGATATAATTCTTCCAACTGGTGATATACAAGCACAAAAAACAGATAATGGTGATTATCCACTAATTTCATCAGGAAAAAATAATAATGGAATTTGCAAATACATAGATAAAACATCCGAAAGCAAAACAATCCAAGCCAATACAATTACTGTTGATATGTTTGGAAAGGCTTTTTATCATGACTATGAATTCTATTGTGTATCGCACGGTAGGGTGAATATATTAATACCTAAGTTTAATATAACTAGGAATATTGGCTTATATGTTACTAAAGTAATAGAAAATGTTACTATCCCAAAATATGAATTTTTAGATATGTGTTCACAGGGTGTTCTAATAAAAGAAAGAATTAAACTTCCCACAAATAAAAATGGCGAACCTGATTGGGAATATATGGAATCTTACATGAAAAATATTATGCAAGAATCCGAAAAAAATATTGAAAATTTACAAAATATTAATTCAAATAGACATACAGTGAACTCTAATGAATGGCAAGATTTTGTTTTTGGAGAAATGTTTCAAATGCAAAAGCAAAAAGAAATTAGTCCAATATATGCATATAATAAAAATACTCAAAGAGGAGAAAAGTATCCTTTTTATGGACAATCATCAGAAAATAATGGTATTATCTCATATATATCATTAGAAGATGAAAAACTGTTAAATAACAAAGAAAATGAACCTATTATAATGATTCATTCAAATAATCATTTAAGCTTTTATGTAAATTCACCTTTTTACTTAAAAGACGGACACGGAGCCACGAGTTTATTTACAAATGAAAACTTAAATGAATATAATATTTTCTTTATTATATCGATTTTGAATAAAACAATGGAAAGTAAATTTGATTATTCTTTAAAAGCGACTAAAGAAAAATTAAATAGCCTAAAAATTAGACTTCCTGTAGACTGTAACAAGCAACCTGATTGGAAATATATGGAAAACTATATGAAAAATATTATGCAAAATTCAAAGATGAATATTGAAAAAATGGTGAAATTAATGGACGGTAATATATAAATAACAACTCAACCTTTTTTTCTGCATTATGATAAGATTTTCCCATTTTTTATATTTTGCATAAAGATTCAAGATAGGAAATTATAAAAAAGTACCATAAAGGTACTTTTTTTATTTTTTAGCGAATATTTTTGCAATATTAACAATAGTCATCATTGCTTTTTCCATACTTTCCAAAACAATGTACTCATATCGTCCGTGAAAATTGTGTCCACCAGTAAAGATGTTAGGGCAGGGTAGTCCTAAATAAGATAATCGAGCCCCGTCAGTTCCCCCCCGAATTGGCAATATTTTCACTTTAACGCCACATTCTTGCATTGCTTGTCGAGCAATGTCAACAATAAACATAACCGGTTCAATTTTTTCTTTCATATTGTAATATTGGTCTTCAATATTGCAAGAAATGTAATTATTACCATATTTTTTGTTTAATTTTTCAACAGAATTTAAAAGATATTGTTTTTTTTGTTCAAACAAATCTTTGTCATGGTCTCGTATAATGTATTTTAGTTCAGTTTTTTCTATATTTCCATGAAAAGAAGTGAGTAAATAAAAACCTTCGTAATCGGATGTGTTTTCAGGTCTTTGAGTCGCTGGCAACATATTATTTAACTCAATACCAATAAGTTGAGAGTTTACCATGATGTTTTTAGCCATTCCCGGATGAATATTTTTACCAAGAATAACTATTTTAGCGGCAGCGGCATTAAAATTTTCAAATTCTAATTCTCCGATGCTTCCCCCATCAATAGTGTATGCATATTTTGCTCCAAATTCGTTAACATTAAAATTATCAACACCTTTCCCAATTTCTTCATCAGGAGTGAATGCGATATAAATGTTACCGTGTTCAATTTCGGGGTGTTCTATTAAATATTGCATAGCACAAACAATTTCAGTAATACCTGCTTTGTCGTCGGCTCCTAAAAGAGTTGTACCGTCTGTACAAATAATAGTTTTCCCTATATATTCTTTTAGTTCAGGAAATTCTTCAGGAGAAAGTTGGTATTGATGATTTAGAGCAATACTTTTTCCGTTGTAATTGGTAATGATTTGAGGTTTAACATTTTCTCCAGATAAATCAGGAGCAGTATCCAAATGAGCAATAAATCCAATAGGCGTAATATTTTGAGATGTATTTGCAGGAAGCATAGCCGATAGTATGCCATCTTTTGATAAATTAATATTTTGTAAACCAATATTTTGTAAATCAATAGCGAGAATATTTGCAAAATCTAATTGTTGTTGACTACTTGGAACAGAAGTAGTATCTTCATTAGATTGTGTATTGATTTTTACGTATTTGATAAATCGTTGTAAAAGAATGTTTTTCATATTACAAATTATTGTTATCGTTTCCAAACATCATAAGGTATGCTTTTAAGAAGTCGTCAATATCACCATCAAGGACAGCTTGAGCATTAGCGGTTTCGTATCCAGTGCGATTGTCTTTTACTAATTTGTATGGGTGTAAAACATAATTTCTGATTTGAGACCCCCATTCAATTTTCTTTTTGTTGCTTTCCATTTCGTCAATTTTAGAACGTTTTTTTTGTAATTCAATTTCATACAATCTAGATTTAAGCATTTGTATTGCTTTTTCTTTGTTTTGCAATTGCGAACGTGTTTCTTGACATTCAATAATAATACCAGTTGGTTGATGTTTTAAACGCACAGCGGTTTCAACTTTGTTCACATTTTGTCCACCAGGTCCGCTACTTCTAAAAGTATCCCATTCAATTTCAGAAGGATTGACAACAATATTGATATTTTCATCAACAACAGGATAAGCAAAAACAGAGGCAAAAGATGTATGTCGTTTATTAGCAGCATCAAATGGAGATAATCTAACTAATCGGTGTACACCACTTTCACCTTTTAGATTTCCGTAACCATAATTACCTTCAAATTCAATTGTAATAGATTTAATACCAGCAACATCACCATCTAATCGGTCAAGTTCTTTTATTTTGTAATTATGATTTTCTGCCCAACGAATATACATTCTGAAAAGCATTTCCGCCCAATCTTGACTTTCTGTTCCACCAGCCCCAGAATTGATTGTAAGAATCACTCCCAAACGGTCTTCTTCACCAGACATCATTCTTCTAAATTCCATTTTTTCAATTGCTTGCAACGCTTTTGTCCCGATTTGGTCAACTTCATCTTCTGTCATTTCTCCAGCGTTGTGAAATTCAATTGCTAATCCAAATTCGTCTAATAAGGCTTGAGTTTGAGCGAAACTATTTGTCCACGATTTTAATTCGCTAATTTGTTTTAATTTTTTTTCGGCTTCTTGAGGATTATCCCAGAAATTGTTTGCATGACTTTCTTCTTCTTTTTGGGCGACAAGTGCTATTTTCTGGTCTATGTCAAAGACACCTCCTAATCTCAGACAATCGTTGTTGTAAGTCTTTAAATTCGTTGATATTCATATATTTATTATTTTATAATATCGGCAAAATCTTCGTAAGAATAACCTTTACTAAGAAGATAACGTGTTAGTTTGTACTTTCTTATAATAGGTTGTTCATTTTTGTGAGTATTAAGCCATTTTTCTATAAGCAATTCAATTTTTTGTTGATAATCATCATTTTTGATTTCAGCAAGAGCAATCTTAATACATTGTTGACTGATACCTTTGGCTTTTAGATGATTAATAATTTTCAATGTACCCCAATGTTTGATATTAAATTTTCCTTTTACAAATGCTTTTGCATAACGTTCTTCATTGATATAACCTTCACTAATTAGGTCGCAGATAATATCTTCAATTGTGTCTTTATTTACTTGATAATCAAATAATTTAGAACGTACTTCCGATTGGCAATGTTCTCTTGTTGCACAATAGTTTTTTATTTTTTCTATTGCTTGTCGAGTTGTGATGATTTTTTTTTGCTGCATTTATTCTTGGAAAAATTCTTCAAAATTAGCAGGAAAATGCCCATCAGAGATAGATTTTTCTGCAGAAAAAGCAAAATAGATAATTTCGGCTTCTACGCAAACTTCATGCTGACTATTCAACAATTGTGCTTCAATAAAACACAAATTAAGTCGTTTTTCTTTTAATCGACCTTGTAAAATTATTACATCTTGCATACTATCAACCTGTTTGCGATAGCGAATATTCATTCTTGAAGTTACACCAGAACATTTTGCTTTGATGTACATTGTCCAAGCCGCTATTTCATCTAACAATACCGCTTGAATTCCGCCATGAATAGAGCCTGGGTATCCTTCGTACAATTCACTTGGTTTCCATTCGCTTTTTATGTATTCATCTTCTTCGTAAAATTGTAAGCGTAAACCAATTGGGTTAGTTGGAGAACAAGCAAAACAATTATAATCGTTTTTTGCAAATACATTTTTTATTTTTCGTCTCATATCGCAAATTATTTGTTGCAAAAATAACATTTTTTTTTGTAAAGTTTAAATTACTTATTGAAATAAAAATATTATTTATTCGTTAACATTTTATAAATGTGTTATTCGTATTGAATGAGAAGATTATTTGTAGTTATTTTATTTATATTCAGCAATATATCTTTTGTCTTTGGACAAAAATATGTTTTATCAGGAAAAGTTCAAGATGAGGAAACCTCAAAAGGTATAGAATATGTTCATATTCGATTATCAGATACTTATTTTGGTACGATTACCGATAAAAATGGCAATTTTACGCTTGTCGCTAATAAACCAATAGATGAAATAACGATAAGTTGTGTTGGATATAAACAAAAACAATATCCGACTAATGGGAAGAAAAAAATAACGATTACTTTACAAAAAGATGTGATACAACTCAAAGATTATGTTTTTCGAGCCGGTGAAAATCCTGCTCATAGAATTATAAAAAATGTATATGAAAATATTGATTACAATAGTCCAGAAAGTTATTCCTCGTATAAATGTCGTTATTATTCCAAATCATTCTTTTCTTCCGATGTTATTAATGATAGTTTAACTAATTTAGCGTTTTTGGATACCACAACTCAAAAAACAGAAGAAGATTTAGGGCTTTTTGCTTTTTTATCACGACAGCATATCTTTTTAATGGAATCTGTTATAGAAAGATTTTATAAACAAAAAGACCGTCTTTATGAACGTGTTATTGCTTCAAAAATATCAGGATTTTCTGACCCTATTTTTCATTTGTTGACAACAGAATTAAAATCGTTTTCCTTTTATTCGGATTGTTTTTATATTTTGGGAACTCCTTTTGAAAACCCAATTTTTGATAAAAAATTCAAAAATTATTATTTTTCTTTGCAAGATACTTTGTATGATGGTGCTGATACTATATTTGTTGTTGGTTTTAAACCATTTCCAGATAAACATTTTAGAGCCTTAACGGGAGAAATTTATGTCCATTCTAATCAATGGGCGGTACAACGTGTTGTTGTTATGCCAATATTTGATACTCCAAGGATAAGTATTCTTATTGAACAAAATTATCATTGTTTGGACAGTAATCGTTGCTTTCCTTCAGAAAGTAATGCAAAAATTAGTATTGATATAAATCCTATTGTTTCCTATCCGATTTCAGGATATTTTCGTTCGTTATATTCTGATGTAGAAATTGGCATTCCAATAAAAAATAGTCTTTTTGTAGGAGGAGAACTTTATGTTGATACAAAACAAGTAGATATTAAACAAAGTGATTTGTTGCTCAATCAATATAGACAAGATACAATAGATGAAAGAGATAAAAATACTTATTTGTTGTGGGATACAATTACCCAAAGTGTTAATCTTGACAAATTTATTTATGTATTAAGAGCCTTATCATCAGGAAAAATACCTATTGGAAAATTGGATTTAGAAATTCCGCGTTTTTTTGCTTACAATAAATATGAAGGTTGTCGATTGGGAATAGGAGTGAGAACAAATGAACTTTTGTTGAAAAATATAGAATTTGGTGCTTTTTTTGCTTATGGTTTCCGAGATGAAATGGCAAAAGCGGGTTTTGATGTAAATGTAAGTATTAATAAAAAATGGCAAACGGCTTTTTTTGCAGGATTAACTTACGATGTAATATCGGCAGGTTCTACTTTTGAGTCGCAATTTATGCATACATACTCCTTTTCTTTGAAAAAACTAAATGAAATTCCTTCTTTGTATTATGATAATATTTTTAAAGGTGAAATTGGCATATCTTCTTTGTTATCAAGACATTTAACTGCAACATTAGGATTTTCTTATCAACATGATATTGCTTTATATGATTATAATTTTACACCATTGGATTATAAAGGAAAACATTTTAATTATGATTTAGCAAAACTTTTTTTAAGATTGCGACTCAATTTCAGTAGAACGATTCTTTCAACAGATATTTTTACTTTGACCCAAAAAACACATCTTCCAATTGTTGAAGTTGCTTATCAACGTGGCTTGAAAATATTTGATAGTAAATTGACATACAATGAAATATTATTAAAAATACAACAACGGATACCTATATCGTATATTGGTGAATTTTCTTATATTGTTAGAGGAGGTTATATAGATAAATCGTTGCCATTGGCATCATTATATGCTGTGCATGGTTCGTACATGGCATTCGGTGTTTTCGATAGAGGTGTTTTTTCAACGATGAAAGCGAATGAATTTCTATCTAATAAATTCATTTCTATACATTTATCGCATGAATTTAATAGATTGTACAATACAAAAATATCTGCACCAAATATTGAATTATTGTATAATATGGCTTTTGGTGGTTTGAATAATCCTCAACATCATCAAGGAATTGCTTTTAAAACAATGGAAAAAGGCTATTATGAATTAGGTTGTATGATACACAGAATTTTACGAGTTGGATTTTTTGGTATTGGAGCAGGTGTTTATTGGCGATTTGGGGCATATTCGCTACCGATTGTTTCTGACAATTTTTCATTTCGTTTTTCTGCAACTTTGGGAAGATAATTTTTATTTTTGTAAAAAATGTTACTTTTGCAAAAGAAAAATCATATAAATCGTATTAACTAAAATTAAAAAATAATTCTTATGGATACTACTTTTGGTATTGTTTTAATGATAACTTTGTTTATTGCAGTTATGCTTATTTTCTTTAATGACCAGCCAAATATAGAGGTCAATTATAAAAAAATGCTAAAAAATGTGTTTTTTGATAAAGATTTTATAGAAACAGAAGAAGAATTGCAAAAAAAACTATCAATATTGCATTTGCAAGATTATTTCTCTGTTTTACAACCGAAAATTAAACAATCGTATCGTCTCTCGTTTCAACCTTTAGATGAAGAATTAGAAAAAAATATATGTTCTCAAATTGCAGGTTGTCCATTGCTTCCCAAAAATATAAAAATAGATGCAGATTGGAAATTTTTAGCACAAATAGATTGTTCTCAAATCAATAATAGTTTATTGCCAAATATAGGTTTTTTATATTTCTTTTTGAATGAACAATTCCTTCAAGAAAAACATCAAGATATGATAAAGGTTATATATGTACAAAATGTTGATAATCTTGAAGTAGCTCCTTTTAAAATGGTGTTAAAAGATGTCAAACCATCAAAAATAAACTTTACAAAAATTTTGTCGTTACCAGAATACGATTCTCAATGGGTACAAAATACTTTCCGCCCTTATGAAATAGATGGTTATTTTAAATTATCTAATGCGGAGAATGTTCATAAAATATTCGGATATCCTGATACTATTGAAGAATGCCAGAATGGTAACAATCAAATTTTATTGTTACAATTGGATACAGACGAACAATTAGGATTAATTTTTGGTAATAATGGTCGTTTGTTCGTTTATATTTCTGAAGAAGATTTACATTGTCAAAATTTTTCTAATGTAATGACAATGATTCAAGATTACAACAATTAAGCCTATTTTTTTATAAAAACAATATCTTTGTGACGAATCCAACCATAATAATAATAATCTAATGGAGATTCAACTTCATTATCGTGAGCAAATTTATCGTTATGAATGTATATATTTGCTTCGTTATCCATACGAACAAAATACCAAAAATCACCTTTTGCATCACGAGTTTCTGCATAGATAACACCTCTTGATTTTGCGGGATAAGTTCCGAGAGAGTTCGTTTTCCATGCGAAAAGATTGTCTTCGTTTTCCAAAATTGGTGTAGAACGCAAAGTAGCTGCTCCAACGGTATGAAATGCAATTGGTTGTGATATTTTTTGGAAAGGAAGAGTGGTTTTTTTATCAATTAATGCTTTGTTTGCCGTATTAAAATAGGCGATATGTCTTTCATTTTTGCAAATGTATTGCGTGTTGATACATGTGTTATTAGCACAACATGCTTCATGCCAAATATGAATGTTTAAATTGTTGAAATCAGTTGGAGTATTGGCATTGTAAATATGTCCTTTGGTAGATAATACCGTAGAATATTGTCCAGACCCACTATTAAGAAATATGAAAACATAATTGGAATTGCCAATTTTTCCATCAAAAAGTAAATCGATAATTCCATTTTGGTCAAAATCTATAAGATGAAAATCTTCTATTGAAATTTGGGCAATGGTTACATTTTCTGTTTTTAATACCTCTTGAAATTCAGGTAATTGTGTGGATTTGTTGATTTCAACATTTTTTTTAGGTGCTTGTGAAAGATACCATTGTTTGATGTTGTCATTTTTTGTAAAAAAGCCTTTTTGTGCAATGCTATTCATGGAAAATGCAACAAATAACAAAATTGTCATTATTATATTTGCTCTCATATCTTTTTTTTATAATTAGGATACTTTAAGTTAAAAAAATGTTGCTTGGGTTATGCAAATTTTTTAATTACTAATTCATATAATCGATTGAACGCTTCGCTATTTTCGTTCCAATTGTATTTTTGTTTCATTGTGTCCAATGTGGCAATTACTTCTGTTATTTTTTTACAATTGTTCAATTTATTGATTTCTTCTGTAAAGATAGAACCATTGTTTCTAAATAATTCTTTTATAAATAGAAACTTATTATTCATATCAATAGCATTCATCAAATCAGAAGAGTGATTAGGAGTAAATTTAGAAGCAATATTGTTATCGTTTGTTTTTGCAACCATATCATTGATAGAAGGACGTTCTTGTTTGTATGTTTCTCCAATGCTAACAACTTTCACAGGAATAGGATTTTCTATATCTGTTTCATCTCCCCAGTAAGATGGTGGCATTTTTCTTTGATGAGCTGGTGTTGTATATTCTTCTGTTTCATTGTCGTCAAGCCCTTCTTCAAATATAATATCGTCTAAATCAATTTCTTTGATTTTATTGTTTTTGTTTTCTATTTCTGTAAAATCTAATTCTATATCGGTGTTAGGTTTTTCTATATTTTCTTCAATTTCTTGATTTTCATCAAGTTTTGAAATATTTTCTTCTTCTTGATTGTCTAAATTTTCTTCTATTGGTGCAATTTCTTGATTTTCAACTGGTTCTACAACAGTACTTGTCTCAATTATCTGTCCTTCATTTGCTTGATTTTCAGACAATTCTTCTTCTATTGTTTCTATAATTGGTTGTTCAATAATTTTTGTCTCAATTGGTTCAATAGTTTGGGTAGGTTGTGGGGGAGTTGGTATATTTTCAACTTTTGGAGATTTATCTTTTTCTTCAATTTTTGTTATCGGTTTATTTTTTACTTCTGGTGCATAAATATCATTATCTCCAAAAAGCGATAATGTTCCTGAAGATTCTTTTCTAACGGTATTAATTTGTTTGATATAATTTTCTTTGTAAGTGTAACATTCTATATACAATTGGCGAACATAGTCCAAAAGTATATCAATATCAACTAAAATATTATTCCCATTTTTATCAATAATCTCTGCTTGTTTAACGACTTTATCCAAGTTGGAAAAGTTCGTTTGTTTATTTTTTGTGTCTGCCATTTTTGATGCTTTATTTTTTTGACAAAATTACAAAAAAGAATTTGAAAAATAGGTAAAATTTTAAAAAAAATATTGATAAAAAATGGTTTATAAATAGTGGAAGATAATTATTTAATAATTAGTTATTTAAACATCCATTCTTTCTTGTTTATATCTTCATTTTCAATAATTGATAGATAACTATTGTATCTTGATTGAAAAATTTTATTGTCATCAACGGCTTGTTTGATAGCACAATTGGGTTCGTGTGTGTGTGTACAATTTGAAAATTGACATTGCTCCAAAAGGTCTAACATTTCAGGAAAATAATGACAAACTTCTTCTTTTTGATATTGAATGAGTCCAAATTCTTTAATTCCCGGAGTATCAATGATATATCCACCATTCCCAATTTGGTGCATTTGCGAGAAGGTAGTTGTATGTTTGCCTTTCTCATTGTAATTTGAAACGGTTCCAATTTTCAAATGAAGTTCAGGAGAAATACAATTGATAATTGAAGATTTGCCCACTCCTGATTGTCCACAGAAAAGAGAAACTTTGTTTTTCATTTTATCAGCAAGTAATGAAATTCCTTCTTGATTGGGGACAGAGGTGTAAATACATTCATAACCGATAGAAGTATAAATAGTTTGAATTTTTTTTGCATAATCTTCTGTATCATTGTTATAGATGTCGTGTTTATTAAATACAATGCAAGTAGGGATTCTAAAGGCTTCGGCTGCAACTAAAAAACGGTCAATAAATCCAATTGGCGTACAAGGTTCTGACATACTGACAATTAAAAATGCAGTATCAATATTGGCAGCAATTACGTGTGTAATTTTAGAAAGATTTGTCGATTTGCGATAAATACAATTGGTTCGTTCTAAAATATTGGTAATAAGACCATAATCTTGATTGCTTTCGATATGAAACAAAACATGGTCACCAACAGCAATAGGATTGGTGCTTTTTATTCCTTTTATGCGAAATTGTCCTTTCAGTCGGCAAGCAAATTCACCTTGAGAATTACGTACTAAATGGATATTTCCAGTAGATTTTGTAACGATACCTTCTTCTGTCTTCATTTATTTAATATTGAATTGCAAAGATAACAAAAAAATCAATTTGTTTTTTAAGAAGTGCTTTATTTTGTTAAAAACTGCGTTGAAAAAATGTTTTTTTTACTTAATTGATGATAAAGAAAAAAAAATTATCTTTGTAAATATTTTTATAAAAAATAAAACAATAATGGAACAAGAATATACCGACAATTCTGAGGCAATCAACAACATCGAAACTGAACATATTGAGCAAGATAATAATATAAAAAAGATGATACATGTGCAAAATATGTTTGAAAATTGGTTTTTAGATTATGCATCTTATACAATTTTAGACCGAGCAGTACCGTATATTCACGATGGTTTAAAACCAGTACAAAGACGTATCTTGCATTCAATGAGAGAATTAGATGACGGAAGATACAACAAAGTTGCAAATATCATTGGTAATACTATGCGTTATCATCCTCATGGAGACGCTTCTATCGGTGAGGCAATAGTAAATATGGGACAAAAGGATTTACTTATTGATTGTCAAGGTAATTGGGGTAATATTCTAACAGGAGATGGTGCTGCTGCCCCTCGTTATATTGAAGCCCGTTTGTCGAAATTTGCTCTTGAAGTTGTTTTTAATCACAAAACAACGCAATGGCAATTGTCTTATGATAGTCGTAGTAAAGAACCAATATCGTTGCCAGTTAAATTCCCATTATTGTTAGCACAAGGCAGTAAAGGTATTGGGGTAGGTTTGAGTACCGAAATTTTACCACATAATTTCAATGAATTGATAGATGCTTCAATTGCTGTTTTGCAAAATAATGATTTTACGCTTTATCCAGATTTTCCAACAGGTGGATACATTGATGTTAATAAATATGCCGATGGAGCAAGAGGTGGGAGAATTTCAGTAAGAGCAAAAATTGAACAAATAGATAAAAAAACATTGGTTATCACTGAAATACCATACGGAATTACAACAGAAATGCTAATTGAAAGTATTGAAAGTGCTACCGAAAAAGGTCGTATTTCCATAAAAAAAATATTTGATAGAACAGCAGAAAAAGTTGAAATTGTATTGCAATTGGCTCCAAATGCTTCTCCTGACCAAACAATAGATGCTTTGTATGCGTTTACTAAATGTCAAAATCCAATTTCTCCAAATGCTTGTGTGATTGAAGATAATAAGCCTATTTTTACGAATGTAAAACATATTTTAAGAGCAAATACTTACAATACAATGAATTTGCTTAAACGTGAATTGGAAATTTGGCTTGATGAACTTAACGATGAATGGCATTGGATTTCATTAGAAAAAATATTCTTTGAAAAACGTATTTATAAAGAATTAGAAAAAGATTCCGATAGTTTTGATACTCAAATATCAAATATAGAAAAAGCATTTGACCCTTATCGTAAACATTTTAAAAAGGAAATTACTCGTGATGATGTGTTAAAATTATGCGAAAAACCTGTTCGTAAAATTTCAAAATTTGACATCAAAAAAGCAGAAGAACAAATCAATGATATTGAAGCCAATATCGAAGAAACTAACAATCATCTAAATCATTTAGTTGATTTTACTATCAATTATTTTAAGCAAATAAAAAAACGTTTTGGCGAAGGTAGAGAACGTAAAACAGAAATTCGTAATTTTGATAATATTTCTGTGCCAACGGTAGCAGTTGCAAATCAAAAATTATATGCCGATAGGGAAGGGGGATTTATTGGTTATGGACAAAGTTTAAAAAAGAACGAATTTATTTGCGATTGTTCTGATATTGACGAAATTATTGCTTTTAAAGGCGATGGTACTTTTATGGTGACTAAAATTGCTGAAAAAAAATTCGTTGGAAAAGATATTATTTATATAGATGTCTTCAAACGTAATGATGAAAGAACCATTTATAATATGATATATTCCAATGGAAAAAATGGTACGGCATACGCAAAACGTTTTGCTATTGGAGGAATCTCTCGTGATAAAGATTATCTTATTACACAAGGAAAAGAAGGGTCTAAAATCTTGCATTTTACCGCCAATAAAAATGGTGAAGCAGAAATTGTTCGAGTTGCCTTAAAACCAAAACCAAAATTGAAAAAAACAGTTTTTGATTTCGATTTCTGTACTTTAGCAATTAAAGGAAGAAGTTCAATGGGAAATATCGTTACTAAAAATCCTGTTAGAAATGTTGTTTTACTCAAAAAAGGTTCTTCTACTTTAAGTGATATTGAAGTTTGGTTTGATAGCAGTATCAATCGTTTGAATGTAGATAAACATGGTGAATCTTTAGGTAGATTTTCCGCTAATGATAAAGTTATAGCATTTTATAAATCAGGTTATTACAAGATAACTTCTTTTGATGTATCGGTTCATTTTGATGATGAATTGTTGTGTGTCGAAAAATTCAAACCGACAAAACCTATTTCCGCTATTTATTACGATATTGTTAAGAAAAAATACTTTATAAAACGTTTTTTGCCTGAAATATCAACTAAAAAAATGGAATTTGTCTTTGAAGACCAAAAACAAACACTATATATGCTTAGTACTAATTATTTACCACAAATAGAAGTACTTTATTATGGAAGAGATAAAAAGGATAAACATACCGAATTGTTATCTCCCGCCGAATATGTGGAAATAATGAAAATAAAAGCAAAAGGAAAACGTATCACTGTAGATAATATATTGTCTATGAGCGAATTAGAACCAATTCCTTACGAGGAGCCAGAAGCGGAAATTTTAGACACTGAATCTGCAGATATAGATGAAAAAAATATTGATAATACGGAGATGCAATCTTCTTTATTCGATGATGAGGGGTTTTCTTCTAATGGTAAGCAAATGGAATTGGATATATAATGAAGAAGATATTTATTTGTTTATCAATGATTTTGTTGTCATTTTCAATAGATGCACAACGATTGCTGAGAGGTGGCATTAATATTGGTTTTGATGTGCCTTTGCATCAAAAGGAGTTTAGCTCAAATTTTGCGGTAAGTAGGTCTATCAATTATGAATTTGGAGCGTTTGTTCGGATAGGTAAGACATTTTACGCTCAAGCGGGAATAATTTATGCTATCAATAAATTTCAAATTCGTAATCTTTTCATAGATTCATCTTCGGCAATCGAAATTGGACAAATCAATTTGCCAATATTATTTGTATATGGGTACGATTTTTCTACAAAAAAAATGTTAAGAATCAATGCTGGTATTCAATATCGAGGTGTTGTTCGATTTACTGACAATAAAATTCAATTCAATAAATCTCACATAAATACTCACAATATGGATATTATTGTAGGGCTTGGATTTGATATTTCAAATTTCTCTTTTGATATTGCTTATAGAAAAAGTATCAAGCCTTTGGGGGCTCAAAAAGGTAGTAAATATTATCAAGATATGCTCGCATTCTCATTTGGAGTAATTATATAGTTGATAATTAATGGATTATCGAAAAATATGTTCGTATTCTTTGGACTGATGCTTTACAAGGAATAGAATTGTATATCAAGTAGTTATTGAAAAAATGAAATTAGAATACGAAGGAAAAAAATGGACGAAAGATTAGCAGCTACAAAGAAATTATAAAAAATGTAGAAGGTCATGCCGATGAAACGAAAAGGCATTGATGCTTATCGAGAAGTTTTTTAATATCGAAACACACTAAATTCTTGCAAAAGTCATAGAATTTGTTGCATAATAACGTGATAAAAAATGCGTATATACGCAAAATTTTTAGCGACTATTTGCAAATATAAAATATTTATGTTACTTTTGCGTTTTAAAAATAGGTTTAAATGAAGAAATTATTTATATGTATTCTGATAACAATTGGTTTAAGTTATTATACCATAGGACAAGATTATTTGTTAGAAAATAGTATAATTTTTATAGATGGCAAAATGTGGATTTCATATAATCAACCGATAGAGCAAAATTCAGAACTTTACCATAGTCTTTTAAAAATATTACCGAAAGGTCGTTCGATTATGTTAGACAACAATCTTGATGGATTTACTTGTTATTGGAACATTAAAAATGAGAAACTATATCTTGATAGGGTCACAGTTACTTTTATTAACAACAGAAGAATAGGGAAATGTTATGAACGTTGTATTTCATCTGCCAACATGCATCGTATATTCAAAGAATATTACGATAAGGACGGGATTTTTGCTGCATGGACGAATGGTACTATTAGGTTTGTCCGAGGAGAAGGGCTCTGGTATGAAGCAATAAATTACGAACAAGAACAAATGATTACTTTAAAACAAGGGCAGATAATAGAACGGCAATCATTTCATAATAGGTTGGTCATTGATGGTTTTTCTCTTAATGACCTTTGGTATCAAGGACAGGAAGAAGTAAAGGCAAAATTACCTTTAAAATTGGATGATTATCCGGAATTAAACGATGAAAATAGTTTAGAGTTTTTCATAAGTCCTATTCAGGTTGATTCCTTGGGAAATCTGGTGGATTGTAAAGTCCAAGCATTTATTTGGCGTCAAGGAGAAAGGCAAGAAATAGAAAAGTTAAGTGATCAGATGAAGAATTTATTAAAAAATATTTATCCTTGGAAAACATATCTCATCAATGGTCAATATATTTCCCGCGATAACGTTGGTATGATTTACCCTTACTGGACAAGAGTTGATATAAATAATGATAATTAGGACAAACAGATATTGTCCTACCATCGATGGAAAAGAGAAGAGTTTTCATTTTTTGATGGATTCGGAGTAGGTGCAATACGGATAGTTGGTGCAGCCGATAAAACGGTGTCCGTTTTTATCTTTGCGTTTAATCAAAAAACCACCGCAGACCGGACATATTTTTTTTAATTTTGTGAAATTTTGTCATTTTTTTTTATAACTTTGCATATTGAAAAGTTAAACAGAATAGTCAAAATTAGTTAGTATTGTGTTTTAAGGGGTTAATAGATTAAATTGATAAAAGATAATGGCAAGAATATACGACAATATTGACATCAAGTTTTCCGAGGGGTTACAAGGCATTATAACCAATGTCGGAGTGAAACGTGTGGACTTCTGTGTGGGTTACTTCAACCTCCGTGGATGGAACCTTGTGGTCGATCAAATCGATTCACTTGAAGGGGATTATGTCTATGAAAATGATGAACGGCATTTCCGTAAGTGTCGCTTGTTGATAGGTATGCATCGTCCCGCCGAAGAATTGATTCGGGAATTGTATTCCGGCAAGACATTGCCCGATGCCAACTATGTTGCCCAATGCAAGTTGGAGATTGCTCGCGATTTCAAACGACAACTGCAATTGGGCTTGCCGACCAAACAGGATGAGTTTACCTTGCGTCGTCTTTCCGCCCAAATGAAGGACGAAAAGGTGTGCGTGAAGTTGTATCTTCGTGAGTCGCTTCATGCAAAACTCTATCTTGCCCATCGGCCCGACGACAACTTCAACAAGATTCAAGCCATTATGGGTAGCAGCAACTTGACCTACTCAGGCTTGACCAAACAAGGTGAGCTGAACGCTGAGTTTGGCGACAGCGACAGCGCCGAAAAACTTTCCCGTTGGTTTGACGACCGTTGGGAAGACAAGTTTTGCTTGGATATTACCAAGGAACTCATCGAAATCATCGATAACAGTTGGGCTGGTGAAAAGATAATCCCACCTTATTATATCTATCTGAAGACAGCGTACCACCTTAGCGAGGAGGCTCGTTTGGGCATCAAGGAGTTTTCAATTCCACAAGAGTTCCGCAATTCTTTGTTCGAATTCCAGCAAACCGCTGTGAAGATTGCTGCTCGGCACCTAAACAACGACAAGCGCGGTGGCACGATGATTGGCGATGTAGTAGGCTTGGGAAAGACCATCACGGCCTGTGCCATTGCCAAAATGTATGAAAACAGTTTCGGCAGCAACACTTTGATTATCTGTCCAGCCAATTTGCAAGAGATGTGGGCAAAGTATCGGAAAGAATACGATTTGAAGGCGGATATTATGTCGATGGCCAAGCCGATTGATGTGGATAACGCCCGTTATTACCGCCTGATTATCGTTGACGAAAGCCACAATCTGCGCAACAATCAAGGTGTCCGTTACAAAAACATCAAAGACCTCATACAAAAGCAAGATTGCAAAGTCTTGTTGTTGACGGCCACACCCTACAACAAGCATTATCAAGACTTGAGCAATCAACTCCGCTTATTCATTGACGATGATGCCGACTTGGGCATTCGCCCAGAAGCCTATATCCGACAGTTGGGCGGCGAGCGGAAGTTCAATGAAAAGCACGAGGACTTTATCCGCAGCATCAAAGCGTTTGAGCGAAGCGAATGTCAAGAGGACTGGCAAGAACTGATGAAGTTGTTTTTGGTACGTCGCACCCGCACTTTCATCAAAGAGAACTATGCCAAAACCGACCCAAGTAATGGCCGAAAATATCTGGAGTTCAAGGACGGGCATAAATCCTATTTCCCCGACCGCGTTCCCAAGGTCATCAAGTTCAAGACGGTGGCAGGCGACCAATACAGCCGCTTGTATTCCGAGAATATGATTGCTATGATGGAGAGCTTGGAATTGCCTCGTTATGGTTTGATACATTATTTAGATGAAAACAATGCCAAAGAGGCTTCCAAATTCGAACAAACCATCATCGAAAACTTATCCCGTGCCGGAGTGCGAATGATGGGCTTTTGCAAAAGCACTTTCTTCAAACGTATCGACAGCAGCGGCTTCTCTTTCTTGCTCACCATCTTCCGCCATATCTTGCGCAACGCCGTTTTCATCTATGCCATCGAAAACAAGCTCCGTTTGCCCATAGGCGATGAAAATACCTTCCCCGAAGATTATTTGGACGATGCCGACATCAACGACATTTTCGAACACGACAACGAAGATGAAGAACGTGCTTCGGGCGACGAGCTTATCAAGATTCCCAATGATTTGAAAGTGTATATGAAAAAGGCGGAGGAATATTACAACAGCTTGGTTGGGAAGAAAAACGTCCAATGGATTGATTCAAAATATTTCAAGCGGACACTGAAACAAAAGCTCAACAAAGACTGCGAGACCTTGATTAAGATGATCAACTTGTGTGGCGATTGGAACCCAAAGACCGACCAGAAGCTGGACGAATTGGAAGACTTGATTAACAAGACGCACAAAGGCGAGAAAGTGATCGTTTTCACCCAATATTCCGACACGGCCAACTATGTCTATCATCAGTTGAAAAAGCGTGGCTTGACCCAAATCGACAAGGCTACGGGCAATTCACAGAATCCCACCGCCATCGTCGACCGTTTCTCGCCCATCAGCAACAAGGCCGATGTGGCAAAGGAAAACGAATTGAGGGTACTCATTGCAACCGACGTGCTCAGTGAAGGACAAAACTTGCAGGATGCCCACGTTATCGTCAACTATGATTTGCCTTGGGCCATCATCCGATTGATTCAACGTGCGGGACGTGTGGACCGTATCGACCAAAGCTCTGAACAGATTTTCTGCTATTCGTTCTTCCCTGCCGACAAGGTAGAGGAGATTATCCGCTTGCGCCGCAGGTTGAACGACCGCATCAATGAGAATGCCAACATCGTTGGAAGTGATGAGGTCTTCTTTGAGGGCAACGAGCAGAACTTGTGCGATATGTACAACGAAAAGAGCGGTAGTCTGGACGAAGATGAGGACGACACCGATGTTGACCTTGGGTCGCAGGCTTGGCAAATCTGGAAAAATGCCACCGATGCCAATCCCAAATTGAATCAAATCATTCCCGAATTGAGCAACATCGTCTATTCCACCAAAGCCGCACCAAACGGATTGGAGGACGGCGTGATTACCTACGCCCGCACATTCAACGACTTTGATGTGCTTTCGTGGTACAATTCCAAGGGCGATATGGTGAGCCAATCGCAGAAACGCATCTTGCAGGCTATGGCTTGCGCTATCGATGAACCTCGTTTGGAGCCGCAAGACAACCATTTGGAATTAGTTGACAAGGCCGTCAAGAATATCCACACAGAAAACACCAATGTAGGCGGCATCCTTGGCAGCCGTTTCAGCACCAAACGCCGAATTTACGAATTGTTAAACCATTATTACGAGCAACCCGATGACATCTTCAATCAAGACAAGAAAGAGTTCCTGAAGTTCGCCATCGACCAAATCTACAACTATCCTTTGCTCGAGAATTCCAAGTTCATCCTTGGTCGCATGATGCGCACGGGCAGCTCACAAGACGACATCGTGGACACGGTCATCGAAATGTACAAGAACGGCAACTTGTGCCGTGTCGATGAAGACAAGACCAAGCACAAAGACCCTGTCATCATTTGTTCGATGGGGCTGAAAAAATGAATAAAAACATTTGAGATATGACTAAACGAGAAGCATTACAACTGTTTGAACAAAAAAAGGTCCGTACCGTTTGGGACGACCAAGAAGAGAAATGGTATTTTTCCATTGTGGATGTGTGTGCTGTACTTACGGACAGCAAAGACGTCTTGACCGCACGTAAATACTGGAACAAATTAAAGCAAAGACTAAAAGAAGAAGGAAATGAAACGGTGACAAATTGTCACCAGTTGAAACTTCTTGCTGCTGATGGCAAGATGCGAATGACTGATGTTGCTGATACAGAGCAACTTTTCCGCCTCATCCAATCCATCCCTTCGCCCAAGGTCGAGCCTTTCAAGCAATGGATGGCCCAAGTGGCCAGCCAGCGCATCGACCAAATGCAAGACCCGGAAAGGAGTATCGACCAGGCCATCATCGACTACAAACGATTGGGCTACAGTGATGCTTGGATCAACCAGCGCATCAAGTCAATCGAGGTGAGGAAAGAACTCACCGATGAATGGAAACGCACTGGCGTAAAGGAAGGCTTGGAATATGCTTCGCTTACCGACATCATCACTCGAGAATGGAGCGGCTTCACGACCAAGCAATACAAGCAGTTCAAAGGCTTGAAAAAAGAGAACTTGCGCGACAATATGACCAACCTCGAAATTGCCTTCAACATTTTGGCGGAAGCATCGGCCACGGAACTTTCCAAACAACGCGACCCGCAAGGTTTCCAACAGCAGGCCAAGGTTGCAAAGGATGGCGGCAGTGTGGCCAAAGTCGCACGCAAACAATTGGAAAACCAACTGGGGCATAGCGTTATCTCGCCAGCAAAGGCCAGCGACTACTTGCTCCCGGAACAAACTGATTCGACAAACAACGACACCTACAATGAACAGACGGACCTTTAACCAATACGTTTCAGAAAGCAATTTTCATGAGCTGTTCATTACGGAAATGGGCTGGAACAACCCACAAGGACAAACACATTTCGACATTATAGTGGACGAAACGTCTTATGAATTTAATCTAATTGCCGAACGCAACGGCTTCCAAGTGCTCACTTGTGAGGTGGACAATCTGCCAACATCTTCGTTGTGTAAGAAATTCGACACAAAACTACGTCGTTCAGCCAATGACTATATCTGCATCTTCATGCAGAAAGGCACTTGTCCCCATCTTTGGGCCGTCCCTGTGAAAAAGGTGGAGAAGCGAGATATTGTCATCGTGGAATACATTGATGCGGAAGCAGCGGGGTTTCTGTTCGAAAAAATGGAAGGTTTATGCTTCGATTTGGATGAACTGACCACCATCATGGATGTGGTGGAACGGGTGCAGGCTGCCTTCATCGTCAATTCCGAAAAGGTCACCAAGGACTTCTATACAGGCTTCAAGAAAGAGCACACCAACTTCGCCAAGTTCATTTCGGGCATCGACGACCAGATTGCCGACAAGGACAACCGCAACAAGCAATGGTACACCTCGGTAATGCTCAACCGGCTGATGTTCTGCTATTTCATACAGAAAAAAGGCTTCCTCGACGGTGATGTGAACTATCTGCGCAACAAGTTGGAATGGACGAAACAAGAGCGAGGCGAAAACCGCTTCTTCAGCAGTTTCTACAAAGGTTTTCTGACCACCCTTTTCCACGGCGGACTGAACACGCCGAAACACGACCGCGATTTCGAAAATGTGTATGGCCGCATTCCCTATCTCAACGGCGGTATGTTCGATGTGCATCAGATTGAACAGGATTATGCCGAACTCGACATTGCCGACGACGCTTTCGACAGACTGTTCGACTTCTTCGACAAGTGGCATTGGCACCTCGACGACCGCCTCACCGCCACAGGCAAGGACATCAACCCCGATGTGCTGGGCTATATCTTTGAGCAATACATCAACGACCGCGCTCAAATGGGAGCCTACTACACCAAGGAGGACATCACCGAATACATCGGGCACAACACCATCGTTCCCTATCTGATGGATGCCACACGCAAGCACGACGAAAAACCCTTCAAGCCCAACGGCGAGGTGTGGGCTTTCCTCAAACAGAACGGCGACCGCTATGTGTTTGACGCTGTGAAGAAAGGTGCGGGTTTGGAGATTCCTGAAGAGATTGCCATTGGCCTCGATACCCGGCAACCCAATCTCTTGGAACGCCGCAAGCATTGGAATGACCGCACCCCGGAGGCTTTTGCCTTGCCCACCGAGATTTGGCGCGAAACCATCGAGCGTTTGCAGCGTTACAACAGCATCAAGGCGAAGATTGAAAACGGCGAGATAACAAACATCAACGATTTCATTACCTACAACCTTGACATCCGCCAGTTCGTTTACGACTTGCTGAACCACACCGACGACCATCTGTTGGTGAAGCATTTCTATGCCGAATTGCAAAAGGTGACCATTCTTGACCCCACTTGCGGCTCGGGCGCATTCCTCTTTGCCGCGCTGAATATCCTTGAGCCTTTGTATGAGGTCTGCATTGCAAAGATGTATGACTTTCGGGACAAAAACCCCAACCTGTTTAAGGACGAGTTGCAGGAGATTGAGCACAAATACCGCAGCAACATCCAGTATTTCATCTACAAGAGCATCATTTTGCACAACCTTTATGGTGTTGACATTATGGTGGAGGCTACCGAGATTGCCAAGTTGCGCCTCTTTCTGAAGATGGTGGCCGTGGTGGAGGTGAACAAGTGCGAGGACAACCTCGGTCTTGACCCCTTGCCCGACATCGACTTCAACATCCGTTGCGGCAATACCCTTGTGGGCTATGCCACGAAAGCAGAATTGGACAGCGACTTGAGTTTTGCCAAGGACATTTTGGAAGAGTTGGCCAACCAAGAATTGAAACAGAAGTTGGAGGACGAGATGGACAAGGTGGCGCACACTTACGATATGTTCAAGCACATCCAACTCACGCAAGGCGACGATATGGCCACATTCAAACGCGCCAAAGCCGACCTGAAGGAACGCTTGAAAGCCTTGAACGACCTGCTCAACCGCCGCTTGTTTATGGCTTCGGGAGGTGCTGATTATAAGGCGTGGCTTGCCTCGCACCAGCCTTTCCATTGGTTGGCCGAGTTCTATGAAATCATCAACGGCAACGGCGGCTTTGATGTGATCATTGGAAATCCGCCTTATGTGGAGTATAGCAAAGCAAAAAGAGATTATAAACTTGATAATTTTGGATATAAGACTATTGAATGTGGTAACTTGTACGCTTTTGTGTTTGAAAGATGTTTAAGAATTGTATTTAACGAGTCTTTTATAGGAATGATTGTACAATTACCCATTGTTTGTTCTGAAAGGATGAAAAGTGCTCAGGCTTTAATAAGTATGAAAACTAGTTGGATTTACACTTTTGATGATAGGCCCGGAAAACTTTTTGATAATCTTGAACATATTAGAGCTACTATCTTTTTGACAACGGGTAATGTTTCTAAAGTGTTCTCAACAAAATATAATAGATGGTATTCTGAGAATAGAAGATTCTTGTTTCAGCTACAGATGCTACATCCTGCTACTATATTAGATGGAACGATTCCTAAAATAGGGAATCAAATAGCTGATTGTGTGTTTAAAAAAATATCCAAACAAAAGTCAATACAGCTTTTCTATTCAAATAAACCTGCTAACACACTTTATTATCATAATGCACCTCAGTATTTTGTTAGACTCACAGATTTCGTGCCATATTTTGTTAATTATAAAGGAGAAACTGTCATATCTTCACATGTTAAACCTATCCATATAAATGATAGTGAAAATGCTATGATAGCATTGTCTGTTTTGAATTCTTCTTTATTTTATTGGTATAACTTGTTGTGTTCAAATTGTAGAGACTTGACCCAAAGAGAAATCTGTAATTATCCGATAAATTTAAATTCTATGACACAACAACATAGAAAAGAATTAATAGGTCTTTCAACGAAACTTATGATGGATTATAAATCAAATGCGATTAGAAAACAGTGTGTTTATAAAGCTACAGGGACAGTTGAATTTGATGAATATCATCCATCTAAATCCAAGCCCATCATCGACGAGATAGACAAAGTATTAGCGAAGCACTATGGATTCACGGAGGAGGAGTTGGACTTCATCATCAATTACGACATCAAGTATCGGATGGGGGATGAGTTATCGGGGGAGGAATAAAAAAAGAAAAGTGAAACACATTAAATTACAAAACAATGAAATCAGAATCAGTAGAGTTATCGTCAACGGGAATTCGGAGGATGCTAAAAAAATACACTCCGGAAAAGGCAATCGCTGAATATATATGGAATGGGTTTGATGCGAAAGCAAAAAAAGTCACGATTGATTTTGAAGTGGAATCAAAAGAATTGGACACAATAAAGTCAATAACGATTGTTGATGATGGAAGTGGAATATGCTATGATGATTTACAATATAAATTTAGGCCAATTCTTGAGTCACAAAAGAAACATGCCACCGATGATGGAGAGTTTGTACGAGGGAAAAATGGATATGGTCGTCTGACATTTTTTAAATTTGCGAATAAAGCGGTTTGGAACACAATTTATAACAAGAAAGGAAAGAATTTTAAATATGAAATAAGTATTATTAGTGAAAATCTGACAAAGTATAATACGAATGATATTACTGAAACTGCAGAACACATTGGGACAAGTGTAAAATTTGAAAGTTTATCAGATGATATGTCAATCGCATTTGTCAATAAAAAACTAATCCCTTTTTTGAAAGCAGAATTTGCATGGTATTTAGAACTTAATTCAGAATTTGAAATAGTGATAAATGGCAAAGTGCTCGAATATGAATCTATTATTCAAGAAAACAAAACTGTTAAAATTGCTGTTGGAACAAAGGATTTTAATTGTAAGTATCTTCAATGGAATGTAAAACTAAATGATGAATATTCAAGGTTTTACTTTTTGAACAATTCATTGGATGTTAAAGCAATAAAGACTACACTGCTTAATAAAAAAGGAGACGATTTCTGGCATAGCATTGTTGTTGTTGATGACTTTTTTGAACAAGAAATGTTGGAATGCAAGGAGGATTTGAGTATTTCACCATCATTGTTTGAAAAGAAAGAAGCTAGGCAAACTTATAAAGAATTGATAGAAAAACTCAATGCATTTTTGAAAGAAAAACGCCGTCCGTTCTTAAAAGAACAAGCATATAAGATGATAGACAAGTTTAAGAAGGATAAGGTATTCCCGGTTTTTGGTGATTCTGAATGGGAAAGAAAAAGGAAGGAAGAGTTAGAGGAACTTGTCGTTAATTTATATGAAGTTGAGCCCAAAGTTTTCGTAAAATTGAATACTGAGCAGCAATCCATTTTTTTACAATTGTTGAATCTTATGATGGATTCAGGGGAACGAGAGAGTTTGCTAAAAATCATAGGCTCGGTAGTTGATTTAGATAAAGCCGATAGGGATGAATTTGCAAGAATATTAGATACAACGCGTTTGAAAGATGTCATTTCTACAATCAAGCTTATTTCAGATAGAATACTAATGATTGAGGATTTGAAAAAAATTGTATTTAAGCATGAATTACAAGCAGGAGAAATAAAACATCTTCAAAAGTTTATAGTCAATCACTATTGGATTTTTGGTGAAGAATATAGATTTGTTTGTGCAGAAGAAGTTAAATTTGAAGAAGCATTAAGAAAATATATTTATTTGTTGAGAGGTGTTGATGAAAAAACATATATTGATCACCCCAATAAATATAAAGAAATGGATTTGTTTTTGGCGGGTGCTGATTTTAAAAACGGAGCACCCCACAATCTTGTTGTGGAGATTAAAAATCCAACCACAATAAAAAAGTTGACAAATAAAGAGTATGGTCAAATTGAAACATATATTGATGTGATTTTGAAACAAGATTGTTTTAATGACAATCGTGAACAATGGGCGTTTTATTTAATCGGACAAGATTATGATGATATCGTTGATCGAAAGATAACAGATAAACTAACTGGTTTGACAATGGAAGGAGATAACTTTAGATTGTATGTGAAAAAATGGAGCCAACTTGTTAATGATGTCGAAATGAGGTTGAAATTCTTGTTTGAAAAACTGAGATTAGAGAGGGACAATCTGTCAAAAGCAGTATCATTAGACGAAGTGATGACAGAGGTATCTGATAATTCAGCAATACTTAATTAAGAGTTAAAGAAATGTTTCAAGCCCATGTCTATAGAATAATGATAGGTTCTCCTTCTGACATCAAGGAGGAAATATCAATTGCACGCGAGGTGTTGAACAATTGGAACAATCTCAATTCCGAGAAGAATAGAATGATGTTGTTGCCAATTCATTGGTCCATAAGTTCGTATCCAGCAATGGGGAAACATCCACAGAAATTGTTGAACGAGCAATTGGTGGAGAAAAGCGATTTGATGATTTGCATATTTGGTACGAGATTAGGTTCGCCAACCGATAGGGAAATCAGCGGCACAGTTGAGGAAATCAAAGAACACAGGAAGGCAGGCAAGGATGTGATGGTGTTCTTCAAAAACTCGGTTGATGATATTTCGTCTGTAGATCTTCAACAATTGCAGAAAATCAAAGATTTCAAAGAAAGCATTAAAAGTGATGTTTTGTGGTGCGAATTTTCTGATAAAGAAGATTTTGAACGTAAAATATCAGAAAAACTACAATTGTATATAAATGATAATTGGAGTGATGGTGCAACTGATGATACAACGCTTTCTTTGACACAAAAAATAGAGTTTTCTGATGATGAAATAGATATTATAAAAAGATGGACACAAAGTAGAAACGCGAATTCTTATTTGGAAGGTGTGATTGGAGGCGTTTATTATGTTTTTGGTGATTTTCGATATTATGCAAAATATGGAAAAGAAGAAGTGGAGTTTGATAATTTTATCGAAAGGTTAAATATAGCTGGTTTTATTGATTTAGAAAAATATGATAAATTCGGCAAACCCGTTTATAAACTGAAGAAGACGGCGTATGATTATGTTGATTCCATTACAGAAAAGAAAGATTAAATGAGCACCAAGCCAAAAACTGTTGAGGGAATAATTGAGGAAATAATTGAGGGAATAAAACTATATGATCGAATTGAATTATCTCGGAAACAAAGATCTGCTTAAACTGCCCAAGACGGCATTTTTGGCCTCAAACACCTTTTCTTCGGAAGTGGTGCTGAAATGCTACGATTGGGCCACCGAGCGTTCGAAGTCTGGCGATTGCGTAGTGAGCGGCTTCAGTTCAAAGATGGAAAAAGACGTGTTGCACTTCCTGCTGAAAGGAAAAAGCCCGATAATCGTGGTGTTGGCAAGGCAGATGTATAAAGTTGTACCGGTGGATTTGAAAGAGGCGTTGGAGCAAAACCGATTGCTCATTATTTCCACCTCCAATGCGGCAAGGCAATCAAGGGCAACGGCATTGGCGCGGAACAGATATGTTTGCGAGATGGCGGATGAAATTTTTGCTTGTATTTCTCCAAAAAGTAGTTTATCCTATTGTCTCAAAAACTATAAAGTTAACCTCTAATTTTTTTACCTTATTAATAGTATAGGATAAGCGATGTAAATTAAAATTTTCATCACTATCAATTTGACTTTGTTTCATTTTGCAAAAATAGTCAAATTTCTAATGCAATTTGATAGATTCAGTAATCAATTTAAAAAAATGATAGGAAGGATATAATGAAAAATGATGGTATTTTTAGAAAATGCGTAAAACCGTAAAATGTTTACTCTGTAACTCACTAAAAATTTATCCTACTCCTTCTCTTCGTTGTAAGCCCTTTTCGAATGAAAATTTGGAGTAGTACTTCAAATTTTGCGATAAAATCTGAAATAGCGGTTCGGATTTTCGCACGAAAAAATTAAGTTAGTACATGAATATTAGGAGTTTATAGTTTTTTATACGATTAATGAGTTAAAACAATAAACGCTATGATGCTATCTATAAAATTTTGTTATTCCCAACACAAAACTAAGTCGTTTTTGACTTATAACCATTCTATCTCATAAATTTCTTTAACAGAGAATCCAACATTCTTTAAAAATTGCTTTATATCATCTGAAGTTTCGTCTAATGTTTTTGCCTTTATAATTCCAAATGAATTTTGTTCCATAGCCACAGACTTTATAAAGCATTTATATTCTTCGTCCGTACAAATAATATTGGTAATACAAATAGTTTCTCCAATATGATTATAAGCCGATGATGTTGGTATAAAATGAACAGAACATACATGTTTCTCTATTTCTATCAAATTAAATAAGTATTCTAAAGAAAATTTTGTATTGTTCTGTATGTAATCCGAAAAATACTTTTCAATCTCTATTGTATCCTTCTTTTCAGAAACAAGAGCCTTCCATAAAACAATGTTTTTATTTATTTCCATAATATTCTATTTTTTATTATCTTAAACAATTTCTTATCTTCTTACTTTGAAAATGAATTTCCTATTCCACATCCTTAACAAGGCGGACAGAATTACCATAAAAGTTGATAAGTCGCAGTCCACGCAAATCGCAGACGTTTACAGACTTATTCGTAACTTTTACTTCATGAAATTTCCGACGTTTCAGAGCAGTGCCGAATAAATAGCAAACGCTATGTTAATTTATTTTAAATTTCTTTTTTCTATATATATTATTTAGTTAAAAATCAATTACATAAAACTTTCTGCAAAAGCGAGAAAGTGATTTGCAAAGATATATAAAAAAATAGTATCAAAGTAAAAACAGAAAAAAATTGATACAAAAGCATTTTAGTGGCAAAAATTTTCGCTTGCACTAAAATAAAGCCAAAATTAGTAGTGTTGGAATAATGAGGAGAAAAAGTTAAATTTAGTACTTGCCTTTATTGATTTTTTATGCTATTAGTTTTAAAATGAATTGATTGAATAATAGGTAAATTATTTTTTAGCATTAGTGTTGAATATTAGAAAAAAATCGTGTATATTTGCAAAAATTAAATATTAGGAAAATTTCCAAAAATAAGATTAATTTAAAAAGTTTATATATGAAAATATTAGTTTTAAATTGTGGTAGTTCGTCTATTAAATACCAATTGATAGACATGGCTAACGATGCAGAAGTGTTGGCAAAAGGATTAATGGAAAGAATTGGTTTAGAAATGGGAGAATTTACTCATAGAGCCAAAGGTAAAGACAAATATTATGTGCAAATACCAATAAAAGACCATGCTGTTGGAATCGAAACAGTGTTGCAAACATTGGTTGATGAAAAATTGGGTGTTATTTCCAATATTAATGAAATAGGAGCTTGTGGTCACCGTATCCCTCATGGTGGAGAGTATTTTTCTGGAAGTACTATTTTAGAAGAAAGAGAAATTGAAGAAATTGATAAATTATGTGATTTAGCCCCATTACACAATCCCGGAAGCCTTTTAGGAATACGAGTAATGAAGAAATTATTACCCAATGTAAAACATGTTGGTGTTTTTGATACTTCTTTTCACCAAACTATGCCACCAAAAGCCTATTTGTATGGAATCCCATTTGAATATTACAAAGATTTGAAAATTAGACGCTATGGTTTCCATGGTACAAGTCATAAATTTGTTGCACCCAAGGCTGCAAATATGATTGGAGAAAATTGGTTAGATAAAAAAATTATTGTTTGTCATTTGGGTAGTGGTGCTTCTATTTGTGCTATCGACCATGGTAAATCTGTAGATACTTCTATGGGATTCACTCCTGTTGAAGGATTGATTATGGGTTCTCGTTGTGGCGATTTAGATTTAGGTGTATTTATGTATATCGCAGAAAAAGAAGGTCTTGATATGAAACAAATGAATAATCTTGTTAATAAAAAATCAGGATTAGTAGGTATTACCGGAGGAAAACAAGATATGCGTGATGTAAGAGCAGGAAGAGATGCAGGTGATGAACGTTGCACTTATGCTTTTGATATGTTTGCTTACAGAGTTAAAAAATATATTGGTGCTTATATCGCGGCTATGAATGGCGTGGATATTATAGCAATGACTGGTGGTATCGGTGAAAACGCTTGGTTTATGCGTGAACCTATATTGTCTGATATGGAATTCCTTGGAATTAAATTAGATAAAAAAGCCAATGAAGAATTTGCAGGATGTGATGGAGTAATTTCTGCCCCTGATAGCAAAGTTAAAGTATTGTCAGTAACGACTAATGAAGAATTGGTTATTGCTCAAGATACTTTCCATTTAGCAACAAAATAGTTGAAAATATTTCAATTTTCCCCCATAGAGTGATGTTGCATTATCCTATGGGGGATTTTTATGTAAGTTAATTTTATCTTTTGGAAAAATGATTTGATATTACGTTGTACTATTGTATCGTTATAAAAAAATCTTTTGGATAATTCAATAGAAATATAAATGAATGGAAAATTAAACTTCCTAAAAAACAAAATATCCTTTTTTTATCATATTTTAATATTATTTCCTTAAAAAATCGTTGTCGTAGGTGGCTGAAAATATGTTTTTTTGTTAAAATTATTCTTTTATTAATGCTGTAACAACATATTCTTTTTGTTTATTCATTTTTATATGAATTTTATATCCTGCATGCACCTTTTCATGCATCCATGCTTTTGCTTCTTCATAATCAGATGTAATAAATGAATCTATTTTTATCAATTCTGTATAGCAATCGTTATTATTGGTCTCTTCAGACGGAGATTTGTCGCTATTTTTGTTGTAATCGTCTTTACTAAAAGATTTTACTACAAGATTTCCTCTGGATTTATTATTTTTTCCCAAACTGATAATGTTACCTTTATTGAATTCTTTTTGTAGATAATCTACCAATTTTTCATATTGTTTAGAAGAAAATGATACCGAACCATTTTTCTTATCATTTGTAGGATAGTATTTTGCATACAAATTTTCTTCCGCTTTTTGCATATCTCTATACAAAATATACTTCCCTTCTTGTGAAAATATATAATATCTATTCTTTGTTTTTTCTTGTTTGTTAATACTTATACAACAAAGCATCAGCATATCTATAATTTCATTTTTATAAAAAACAGAATTAAATAGCGGATTATTTGATAAATCTATATTATTATATTTTACATTATAACCATTAGAACTATCTTTATCAGAATATCGTTTGCTTACTATTGCACTATCTGTATAAATAGTTTTACCATCTATTTGAACACTATCTAAATAATATACACCTTCGCCTTGCAAGGTATAAATAAACATAAATGGTAATTTACTATCTTGTGAATAAACATTCACACTAAATACACACATTCCAACTAAAATGAACAATCTTTTTAACATAATGATTTAATTTTGCTGTTCTTGCTTGGTACTTTTTTTATTTAATCTATATTTCAGTTAAATTTTTTTGCAAATGTACAAAAAAAAATAATACTAACTAAAAAAAAATGATTTTTTTGTTAAGATATTGTTATTTAGTAAGAAAAATAAGGTAGGAGAATGTTTGGTATAAAAAATAAGAAGATATATAGTGGTTTTATTTGAAAAAATACAAATTATAGCAAATCTTACAAGAAAAGATATGTTATATTTGTATAAAATCTAAAAAAAATGTAAATGAATACAATGATTATAAAAATCCTAAAGTGAGTTTTGCACATTCGCTCATCATATCCATATTCCAAATAGGTTCAAAAGTAATTTTAACATTTACCGATTTAATATCAGGAATAGTTTCAATTTGTTTTTGAACATCAATAGGCAGGCTTTCCGCAACAGGACAATTTGGAGCAGTTAGCGTCATTAGAATACTAACATTGTTGTCCTCATCAATACTAATATCGTAAATAAGTCCCATATCCCAAATATTGACAGGAATTTCAGGGTCGTAAATATTTTGTAATTTTTCAACAATACTTTTTTGAATAGGAGAAAAATTTTGAGTATCCATAATAATTATTCGTTTTGATAAGCGAGTGCATATATTTTCATTTGTTTTATCATAGCATTCAACCCATTGCTACGAGTTGGAGACAAATGAGCGGTAAGACCGATAGTATCAATAAATCCAAGTTGGGAATTTAAAATCTCTTGAGGAGTTCGTTCGGATAATACGCGTATTAATAAACTGATGATGCCTTTTGTAATAATGGCATCGCTATCTGCTTTAAAATAAAGTTTCCCTTCTTTGAAATCGGCTTGTAGCCATACATTAGATTGACAGCCAGTGATAAGGTATTTATCTTGTCTATATTCTTCGTCAATAGGGGAGAGGTTTTTACCTAAATCAATAATATAGGCGTATTTGTCAGTCCATTCGTCAAAATAAGAAAATTCTTCGATTATTTTTGCTTCAATTTCTTGTATTGTCATTGTTTGTATGCGTTAAATTCTAATAAATGATTGATTAAGCATAAGGCAGCCATAGCTTCAACTATTGGTAATACTCTTGGAGCCAAACATATATCGTGCCGTCCTTTGCCTTTTAATGTTGCTTTTTGACCATAAATATCAATACTTTCTTGGTCTTTCATAATGGTAGGAATTGGTTTGAATACACAAGTAAAATAAAGTATTTCACCATTGGAAATTCCTGCAGTGATTCCTCCTGAATAGTTTGTTTTTGTAGAAAAATCGCTGTTATATAAATCGTTAACTTGACTTCCGTAAGATTCTGCAAATTTGTATCCTATACCATATTCAAATCCTTTTGCAGCATTGATAGTCATAATTGCTTTTGCTAAATCTGCTGAAAGTTTATCAAAGATAGGGTTTCCTAATCCGATAGGTAGATTTTTGACAATGCAACCAACTTTACAACCAATAGTATCGCCATTGTTACGGCAATCAACTAAAATATCTTCCATTTGTTCTGCAATCATTTTATCAGGACAATGAAATCGGTTTGTGTTTGCGATTGTGAAATTATTATGAGGAAAATTTTCTATTTTAGCATTGCCAATTTGTAATGTATATGATTGAATATCAATGTTAAATGTTTTTAAATATTGCATTGCGATACAACCTGCAATCACTCTAACAATGGTTTCTCTTCCAGAGGCTCTTCCACCACCACGATAATCGAATACACCAAATTTTTTTAAATAGACATAATGTCCGTGAGAAGGTTTTAAAATAAATTGTTCTTGTTGATAATCTTTAGAATGATGGTCATCGTTGTAAATCATGAATGCTAACGCTGTTCCAGTCGTTTTGCCATTGAGCAATCCAGACAACCATATAATTGTATTTTTGTCATTACGAGGTGCTCCTACTTGTCTTTGTGCAATCTTTTGTTGAATAAAATCTTCATCAATTTCTATATTTGCAGGGCAACCATCAATGATACCACCAATGGCTATTCCGTGAGACTCACCAAATGTAGTCAAGCGAAAAATTCGTCCATAACTATTGCCTGCCATAATTTACTATTTTTTGCAAAGATAGCATTTTTCTTACAAATCACAATCTAAAATTGATAAAATGTTGTTGAAATAGAGCAATAATTGATTGTTACTTATCTGTTTTTTTGAAAAATAATATTCAGATAATCAATGAGATATTAAAATAATTTGATATTTTTTATAAAAAAATAAAATTGTGTAAAAAAATATTGTATCTTTGCAATCTGAAAGTAGAAGAGAAAAAGATGGTCCCTTAGCTCAGCTGGTTAGAGCATCTGACTCATAATCAGAGGGTCCTTGGTTCGAGCCCAAGAGGGACCACAAAAGGCAGAAAATTTCTGCCTTTTTTTGTTTATAGTTGTAACAATTGGACAAATACAAGCGTAAAAGGAATCCAAAGTATAATATGTTGATGAGCAAATTTTGGTAACAAATTTGATGGCAAAAATTGAAACATTAACACAAAAAATGACGTACAAAATGTAATAAAAATGAGGTTGTTTAAAAAAAATGTTGTCAAAGTGATTTTTGTATTAAAAAAAATCATATCTTTGTGCGATGAAAATATTGATGATATGAGATGGAATAAAATTATAGGTTTGATGTTGTTCTCAATGCTTTTGTTGGGTAGCAATGTTTGTGCACAAGACGTTCATTTTTCACAGTTTTATGCAAATCCATTGTATTTGAATCCAGCATTGGCAGGTTCTGCAGTGTGCCCTCGGTTAGCGATAAACTATCGTCATCAATGGCCATCTGTTTCTGGAAAATATACTTCTTATGCAGCATCGTATGACCAACATTTTAATGCAATATCAGGCGGAGTAGGTGTTTTATTTTTAGGAGATAGAGCAGCTTCAGGAGCAATCAATACAAATGCTGTAAGTTTAATATACTCATTTAAAGCAGATTTGACAAGAAAAGTGAGTATGCGTTTAGCATTGCAAGCAACATTTCAACAAAAAACACTAAATTTCGATAAGTTTACTTATGGCGATATGATAGACCCTAAATATGGATTTGTATATCAAACGCAAGAAAATATTCCTCGTTATACAAGAGCAATAGCAGATTTTTCTGCAGGATTGGTGTTCTATTCAGATAATATATATGGAGGACTTGCTGTCAATCATTTTACCCAACCAAGAGAAAGTTTCTTTGATAACGGAGATAATGATACAAGATTGCCTTTGAAATTAACGGCTCATTTTGGTGCAAATATTAAATTAAAAGCTCGTTTGAAGAAAACGAAATCAATAGGAGATATGTCTTTGTCTCCCAATATTATATTCCAATTTCAAAATAAAATAAGTGGAGGATATGCTTATAGTACACTTAATTATGGAATGTATTATACTTGTTATCCGATGATACTTGGATTGTGGTTTAGGCAAGGATTTAAAAATCCAGATGCATTGATATTTTTGGCAGGCGTACATTATGATTTTTTCAAAATAGGATATTCATACGATTTTACAATTCCACATGCAGATAAGCCCAATACGGGTGGTTCTCATGAAATATCGGCACAATTTGAATTGCCATGTCCTCAAAAATCAAGAAGAGTAAGACACATAAATTGTCCTAAGTTTTAAGTAATGAATTAAATAAAAGTATTGATATTATGAATTGCAAGAGAGTTGTTCAAATGTTATTTGTGGCCACCATAGCAGCAATATTTTGTGTGGCTTGTAAAGGAAAAGATGTTTCACATTCTACAGGATGGGCATACAATAACCCCAAAAATGGAGGTTTTGAAAAAAGTGCATACCGTGGACAAATTACAGGACGAGGATTGGTATTCGTTGAAGGTGGACGTTTCACTATGGGACGAGTAGAAGAAGATGTTATGAAAGATTGGAATAACTTTCCAAGAACAGTTACAGTGTCATCGTTCTATATGGATGAAGGAGAAGTAACCAATTTTGATTATTTGGAATATCTTTATTGGTTAGAAAGAGTTTATGTTCCAGTAGATTTACAATCAGTTTATTATGCCGCATTGCCAGATACTGCTTGTTGGAGAAACAAATTGGCATACAATGAACCTTGGGTAGATTATTATTTAAGGTATCCTGCTTATAGAGATTATCCTGTTGTAGGCGTTTCTTGGGTACAAGCAACTAAATATTGTGCATGGAGAACTGACCGTGTAAATGAACAAATATTAATAGATGAAGGTTTGATTAATATGACCAATGAACCAACAGCAGAAGGTCATTTCAATACAGATGCTTATTTATTATATCCAGATTATGAACAAAATAGTGATCGTCGTTTGCAATATATTTTAACAGGAGAACCACGTAATGCAAAAATGGAAGATGGTATTTTGTTACCAAAATATCGTCTGCCGACGGAAGCAGAATGGGAATATGCCGCTCTTGGATTGATAGGAAATACTTTGGAAGAACGTATTTTGGACAGAAGAACTTATCCTTGGAATGGTCAAATTACTCGTACAGATGATAAAAAATATATGGGTAGTTATGTGATGAACGTTCGTAGAGCAAGAGGTGACTATATGGGTGTAGCAAGTGCTTTGAATGATGGTGGTGAATATACTGTTTCAACATATAGTTATTGGCCAAATGATTATGGTTTGTATAGTATGGGAGGTAATGTAGCTGAATGGGTAATGGATGTTTATCGTCCTATCAATCACGATGATGTAACTGCATTGAATCCTTATAGAGGTAATGTTTATGAAACTGTGAAAACATTAGATGATGGAACAATAGAAGATAGAGACGAAGAAGGAAATGTTCCTAAAGTGCCAGTTTCAGATTTTAAAAATGATAGACGTAGAAATTATCGTTCTGCAAATAATATAAACTATTTAGATGGAGATTGGGCTTCAAGTTTGGACATTGAAGGAGATGGTTCTTGGACAAATCAAAATAATGCAAATTCTACCATAAATATGTATGATAAAAGCAATTATCCACAAGGAAATTATTCTTTAGTTTCGGATAATTCAAGAGTGGTAAAAGGTGGCTCTTGGGCAGATATTCATTATTATGCAAGTCCAGGTAATAGAAGATTTTTAGACCAAAATGAGTCCTCTTCTTATATTGGTTTCCGTTGTGCGATGACTCGCTTAGGAACACAAACCTTACGATAATATAATATCAACACATAATAAAAACCCCCATTATTTGGGGGTTTTTGCTTTAAATCAATGTATAAAATGAAAATTGAAGATATTTATAATATATATATAAAATGTAAAAATATATCAACAGATACAAGACAAATAATTCCTCATTGTCTGTTTTTTTGTTTGAAAGGTGATAATTTTGACGGAAATAGTTTTGCTCAAGAAGCATTGTTAAAAGGTGCTGATTTTGCTGTTATTGATAATGCAGATTATTATATAGAAGGTAAAACTATTTTGGTAGAAAATGTTTTACAAACATTGCAAGAATTGGCAACTTATCATAGAGAAAAATTGCAAATTCCAATTATTGGTATCACAGGAACAAATGGAAAAACAACAACAAAAGAATTATTGTCTGCAGTTTTGAGTCGTAAATTTAAAGTGTGTGCAACAAAAGGAAATCTGAATAATCATATAGGCGTTCCTTTAACTTTGTTGAGTATTGCTTCCGATGATGAAATTGCTATTGTAGAAATGGGGGCAAATCATTGTGGAGAAATTGCTCAATTGTGTACATTTGCAAAACCAAATTATGGTATTATAACTAATATCGGCAAAGCACATATAGAAGGTTTTGTTTCTGTAGAAAATATAATAGAAACAAAATTTGCTCTTTATCAATCTGTTAATAATGTTGACGGAACTCTATTTGTAAATGCAGATGATGCATTATTAATGAAATTGTCATCAAATAGTATTAGGTTAACTTATGGTGTCAATGGTGATGTTGTTGGAAAATGCAATACGAAACAAATGTATATGACTTTTCGTTTGCCAGAATTTAATAAAAGTGTTTCTACTCAATTGACAGGTTCGTATAATTTTAATAACGCAATGTCAGCGGTAGCGGCTGGATTGCATTTTGGTATAGATATAGAAGAAATTGTTTATGCTTTGATTGCTTATCAACCAACAAATAATCGTTCGCAAGTAAGATATATAGGAGATAATGTGCTTATTGTAGATGCTTATAATGCCAATCCATCGAGTATGGCTGTTGCTGTGGAAAATTTATCGCAGATAAAAGCAGAAAATCGTGTGGTGATTTTAGGAGCAATGATGGAATTAGGTGAAGAAAGTATTGCCGAACATGAAAAATTGGTTCAATTAATTCAGCGAAAATCTATAAATCAAATGTTTTTTTTAGGAGGTGATTTTTTACATACTTCTGCCTATCCAACAAATTTTTATGCTACATTTGAAGATTTAGCAAATGCGATAAAGCAATCTCTTTTACCGAAATCAACAATTTTGCTTAAAGGTTCTCGTTCTATGAAGATGGAACGTGTTTTAGATTTGTTGAAAGATGACCAATAAACATATTTATAATATAATTGGTGTAATGTCTGGAACATCTTTAGATGGTCTGGATATTGCTTATTGTGAATTTAAAAAAGAAGGTGAAAAATATAATTATTCAATAAAATATTGTAAAACAGTAAGTTATAGTAGTGAATGGAAATCGCTGTTGACAAATGTAGTTGCAATGAATGCGGAAGAGTATGCACAAATTCATGTGCAATATGGGCATTATATAGGTCAGCAAATTGCAAAATTTATTCAAATTAATCAATTAAAAGTTGATTTTGTTGCAAGTCATGGACATACGGTATTTCATCGTCCAGAATTAGGTTTTACCGCCCAAATAGGCGATGGGGCTGCTATCTCTGCTGAATGTGGTTTACCTGTTGTCTGCGATTTTCGTTCAATGGATATAGCATATCAAGGACAAGGTGCTCCATTGGTACCAATTGGTGATGCAATTTTATTTGGTGATTTCGATTATTGTCTCAATATTGGTGGTATTGCCAATATATCGTTCAATAATAATGGAAAACGTATCGCTTTTGATATTTCGCCAGCGAATATGGCATTGAATTATTTTGCACAAAAACTTGGATATGATTACGATAAAAATGGTAACTTAGCCAAACAAGGCAATTTAAATGAATCTTTGTTTAACAAATTGAACAAATTAAATTATTATACGTTACCGAATCCAAAATCATTGGGTAGAGAATGGTTTGAATGTGAATTTTTACCACAAATAGATGAGAAGAAATTGTCAAACAATGATATTTTGTCAACATTGACTCATCATATAGCATATCAAATTTCCTGTGTGGTGAATAATAAAGAAAATCAATCAATTTTAGTTACAGGTGGTGGTGCTAAAAACGCTTTTTTGATGGAATTGTGTCATTATTATGCTCCAAATTTAAATTGGATATTGTTAGAAGAAAACATTATAGATTATAAAGAAGCGTTGATTTTTGCGTTTTTGGGTCTTTTACGAATGGAAAGAAAAGAAAATTGTTTGTCAAGTGTTACAGGAGCCGTAAAAAATGTAATAGGAGGGGCTGTTTATTATAATATTTATTAGAAATGGTAGTAAAAAATAATGTATCGTTGAAATCTTTTAATACTTTTGGTATTGATGTAAAAGCAAATGCTTTGATAGAAATAGTTTCTTACGAAGATTTAGATGAGTTTTTTAATTCTAAATATGCTCAAGGAAAATATCTTTTTATTGGAGATGGTAGCAATTTGTTGTTTGTTACAGATTATAATGGTACTATTGTAAAAATGCAAACAAAAGGAATTGAAGGAAAATTACTATCCGATGGAAATGTGCTTGTTAAAGCCAATGCAGGAGAAAATTGGGACGATTTTGTTTGTGCTTGTCTGGATAATGGTTGGAATGGGTTGGAAAATTTGGCAAAAATTCCAGGAAAAGTAGGCAGTTCTCCTGTTCAGAATATTGGTGCTTATGGTCGAGAAGTTAAGGATTTCATTGCTAATGTATTTGTATATGAAATAGCCACTAAAAAATATATGAAATTAAGTGCAAATCAATGTAAATTTGCTTATAGAGATTCTATTTTTAAACAAGAATGGAAAGGAAAATATGTTATTACTGCTGTAGAATTTCTTTTGTCAACATCTCAAAAAGTAAATATTCAATATGAAGATGTAAAACAAAGAGTTGAACATTTAGAAAATGTCGTTCCGAAAGATATATATAATATCGTTTCAGAAATAAGAAAAGAAAAATTGCCAGATACAACAATAATGGGAAATGCAGGTAGTTTTTTCAAAAATCCTATTGTTACTAAAGAAAAATATGAACAATTGTGTAAAAATTATGACTTTAAATCGTATCCCATAAATGAAGAATTCTGTAAATTGTCTGCAGCACAATTGATTACAAAATGTGGTTGGAAAGGAAAACGATGTGGAGAAGTTGGTGTTCATCAAAATCAAGCCTTAGTTTTGGTCAATTATGGTAATGCGACAGGTTATGATGTACTTAATTTGGCGAAAAAGATTCAAAAAGATGTCTGGGAACAATTAAATGTTCAAATAGAAATGGAAATCAATGTAATACAATAATATATAAGAATAATATGGTAGAGATTATTTGTACCAATAATAATGTAAGGAAACGGATTCCAAGTGGAATGACTTTGCAAGAAATAGCAAAAGAGTTAAATGTTTCTTGTCAGTATGAAATTTTAGGTGCTAAAGTCAATAATAAAGTAAAAAATCTTAATTATGAAGTATATACCAATAAGGTAATAACTTTTTTTGATGCAACAGATGTTTCTGGTTATGCAATGTATGAACGTTCATTATATTTTTTACTATATAAAGCAGTTAAAGATTTATATCCACAAGAAGATATAATTATAAAACATTCAATATCAGGAGGTAAATTTTGTGAATTTGAAAATAACGATTTTCAAGTATCAGAGCAAATTGTTGAAAAATTGAATGCTCACATGCGGCAATTGATAGCTGATGATATTCCTATAGTGAGAGATGAAGTCTTGACAGAAGAAGCGATTGATTTGTATCATTCTAAGGGAATGAAAGATAAAGAAAAATTGCTAAAAAATAGAAAACTATTTTATACTTCTGTATATGAAATCAATGATACAATTAACTATTTTTTTGGATGTTTGGTGCCATCAACGCGATATTTGCCATATTTTGATTTGATACAATATGAACATGGTTTGCTTTTGCGTACACCTTCGCGACATGTACCAAATAAAATATCTCCTGTAAAACGTTCTCCAAAATTATTCAATATGTTTACAGAACATAAAGAATGGATAAAAATTATAGATACGCCATACGTTGGAGATTTAAATGAAAAAATTGTGAATGGAAAAGCAACAGACTTGATAATGTTGTCAGAAGCATTGCATGAAAAACGATTGATAGCAATAGCAGACGATATAAAAGCAAGAGAAAATGTAAAGATGGTAATGATTAGTGGTCCCTCGTCTTCTGGAAAAACAACCTCTTGCCGTAGATTGTCTGTTCAACTTGGGGTGTTAGGTTTTCACCCGATACAAATATCGGTGGATAACTATTTTGTAGATAGAGAATTGACACCAAAAGATGAAAATGGTAATTATGATTTTGAACATATAAATGCAATAGATTTAGATTTATTGAATCAACATTTATTGGATTTAACTTCTGGAAAAGAAATAGAGATTCCGACATTTGATTTTAAAGAAGGTAAAAAATTATGGAAAGGGGAAAAACTCAAAATGTCTCCTAAATCAATCTTGGTAATAGAGGGTATTCATTGTTTAAATCCTTTATTAACTCAAAGTGTAGATACAAGTTTGTCGTATAAAGTATTTGTATCGGCTCTTACATCTTTGGCAATGGATAAACATAATCCTATTCATACAAATGATAATCGACTGATACGCAGAATAGTACGAGATTATAATTATAGAGGATATTCCGCTGTGGACTCTATAAGTCGTTGGTCAAGTGTACGTATGGGTGAGGAAAAATGGATATTCCCATTCCAAGAAAATGCAGATGCGATGTTTAATTCTGCAATGTTGTTTGAATTGAGTTTATTGAAAAAGTATGCAATTCCAATATTAAATCAAGTTTCGGAAAATGTTCCAGAATATACAGAAGCAGTTCGTTTGAAAAAATTGTTGAGTTATTTTATGGAAATGGACGACAAAAATGTTCCACATTATTCAGTATTGCGTGAATTTTTTGGAGGTAGTGTTTTTTCTTATTAATTATGTTGACAAACAGAGATTTAAAATTATTGCGTTTGCTAAAACAAAAAAAGTATCGTCAAGAGAATGGACTTTTTTTAGTAGAAGGAAAAAAATCAGTAATTGAGGTGATTAATAGTGATTTATCTGTTCAATCTGTATTTGCGACGGAACAATTCTTAGCATTAAATCCTATTGATTATAAAAATATAACTCAAATAACAAAGTTGCAAAGTGAACAAATAAGTAGTTTTTCTACTGCTCCAGAAATTTATGCTTTAGTTTCAATTCCGAAAGTAGAAATATTTGATTCTCAGTTATTTGATAAAATATTACTGTTAGATGGTGTTCGAGATGCTGGAAATTTAGGTACAATAATACGTATTGCTGATTGGTTTAATATAGATGCAATAGTATGTTCAAACGATAGTGTAGAATTGTATAATCCTAAAACATTGCAATCGTCAATGGGGTCATTTATTCGTAAAAAGGTGTTTTATAGCAATTTGAAAGAATTTATTCAAAGCAATAATAATTATACCTATTATGGAACATTTATGACAGGAAAGCCATTGAAAGAAATTAGCTTTGATAATCGAGTTGCTATTGTTTTGGGGAGTGAATCTCATGGAATTTCAACTGAATTGCAATCATTGTTGCAGCATAGAATTACAATACCACTTGTAAACAATTGTCAAAAAAATACTGCCGAGTCGCTTAATGTAGCAATATCGGCAGCGATATGTTGTTATGAATTGAATAGATAGATAAAAAACTGCCCAATGGGCAGTTTTTTTATTTGTCTATATGAACTTGAAGTTGATTAAATGGAATTTCAATACCTTCTTCGTTAAATTTTTCATAAACCATTTGATTGAATGAAAAGAAAACTGTCCAATAGTCATCAGTTTTAACCCATACCCTCATAGATAAATCCACAGAAGATGAGGATAAACTTGCTAATACAACTTCTGGTTCAGCAGGGGCATCAGGTTTATGTAAAATCAAGTTAGAAGAATTGGCTAATTGTAACATTGTTTCACGAGCTTTGTCAACATTTTGTCCGTATGCAATACCAATATTAACATCTACACGTCTGATATTAGTACGGGTGTAGTTGATTAAAGTGTTTGTAGCCAATTGAGTATTTGGAACGATAATCATTTTATTGTCAGGTGTTGATAAGAAAGTATTGAAAATTTGAATTTTTTCAACAGTTCCTGTAAATTCTCCCTGTTCAATAAAATCACCAACTTTAAAAGGTCTAAGTACCAATATGATAATACCACCTGCAAAGTTTTGTAAAGTTCCTTGCAAAGCCATACCGATAGCAAGTCCAGCAGCACCTAATATTGCAATAAAAGATGTTATTGGGATGCCAATCATATTGACAACGGTAATGATAAGTAGAACCTTTAATAAAATATCAATAATAGTGAGAACAAAACCTTGAAGAGAAATATCAACATCTTTTTTTGACATTACTTTCTTTAATCCTTTTTTTAAAAGTTTGATGAGTTTCCAACCAACATAAAGAATGAGTAATGCTATTAAAATTTTAGGAATATTCTCAAAGATAACAGACCTTAAAAATTCACCACCACGTTCTATTAATTTGTCCATAATATATTTGTTTTTAGTTAATCAGATTATTTTTTATGATTTGCATGAAATTTTTCTAATCGTTCTTTTAATGTAGGGAATTGACTTTTGCTTACTAAAGATACGCAAGCTCGAAGACCCTCATTTCGAGAACTGCCACAAATATCAAGAGTAATAGCACTAATGCCGTAGAATAAAAGTTCTTCAATAAGTTGGGCACCAGTAAATCCGGGATAAGAAATGGTAAAATAAAAACCATCTGCAAGGTCTTTATCTTCATCTTTATCGTAAACTATTTTGAATCCATTGTCGGTAAACATTTTCTTCATTTCGTGTGCTTTATCAGCATATTCTTTCATGCCTTCAACAAGATTGTATTTGCCATCGTTACAAGCTTTTAATATAGCAGCCATTGCATATTGAGCAGAATGAGCAGTACCAGAACTCAAAGCATAAACAGAACCATAAACTATAGCACGACCAAGACTATCTGTACCGAAATTTTCTACTAAATCGGGATAATGTCCTTTGAATAGTTTGTCGGAAATTACCATCACGCCAAGACGTTCGCCAGCATAACTGAATGCTTTAGAACTTGACATAAATAAAACGTAATTGTCGGTATATTTAGCAACAGTTGCTTGGAAAGGTGCTTTTCCAGGTGTTGAAATATCTTGTCTGAAATCCATTCCAAAATAAGCCAAATCTTCTGCAACGATAACATCGTATTTATTTGCCATTTCGGCAATGATTCTTAATTCGTTGTCAGTCAAACAAATCCATGATGGATTGTTAGGGTTAGAATAAACGATAGAATGAATATTTCCTTTTGATAAATAAGATTCTAATTTGTTACGCAATTTTTCACCTCTATAATCATAAACATCAAAGGTTTCAAATTTTGCTCCCATTATACGATGTTGTTGTTTTTGAACAGGAAAACCGGGGTCAATAAATAGAGTAGTATCTTTTTGTTTATTAAGGTGTTTGAAAGTCATAAATGCAGCATAACTTGCTTGCATAGAACCTACAGTAGGGATACAACTGGAGGCAGGAACATCAATATCCAAAAAGTTTTTACAAAAACGAGACATTTCGTTTTTTAGTTCAGGAAGACCTTCTATATCTGGATAAATAGCGGCAATACCATTGTTAAGTGCTTCAATTTGAGCCTCAACGCCTATTTGTACAGGAGGTAAACCAGGAATTCCCATTTCCATTCTCACAAAGCGTTCTCCACTGGCTTGTTCTATTGTATTGATTAATCTTTTAGTTTCGCGAATGGAGGCACGACCAACATTTTCTAATCCACTTTCGGCAATTGCTTGTTTTACAATTTCATATTTAATCGGTGTATCTATCATATCTATATATTTATATTTTCTACAAAGGTAACAAAAAAACTAATATGAAATCAATTAATAGTTGTTTTTTTTATCGCTAAAAGTTATTTTATATAAAACCTATATTGATAAAATTATGCTATTTACGATAGTTGAATAAGTTCAAAATCTTTTAAAAAACATTGTCTGTATTTGACTTGCTTTTTTGTTCTTTTTTTTGTATCTTTGCAAGATATTTTTTTTTTACTTTGTATTGTTTAATAAGTTGATAAACAAGTAGTTGATAATTGATGTTGAGATGGTTTTAGCAAATAGAGGCATAAAAAACTTCCATTTAGTTGTTATAATATTAACATTAATAGTTTTTTTTACTGCATGTGAAAAAGAATTCTCTATTAATTCAGAATATGAGGATTTTCCTATTGTATATGCTATTTTTGATACGAAAGCATCAACTCAATATGTGAAAATTTATAAATCGTATCTAACGGAAGATAATCCAATGGATAAGGCAAAAGATTGGCACAATTATACTTATTTAGATAGTATTGATGTGTATGTAGAAGAATATGATTCGAAAAATAATTTGTTAAGGACAATTTATTTTGATACCACAACGAATATTGTTAAGGAGCAAGGAATATTTGATTATCCTACACAATTATTGTACGAAGCCGATTTTTCATTGAAGAGAGGCTGCAACTATAAATTGTATGTTTTTAATCCATATACAAAAAAAATAGTAGTTGGACAAACATCTGTTGTGGATACTGTGAATTTAATATATCCTAAACGAACTATTATTTCTCCAATATTATTATCATTTCCTTTTAAAACGTCATTTTATACATCATTTTCACGTGCAGAAAATGCTTATTATTATGATGTTACATTATTGTATTATTATACAGAAGTATTATCAGACAATTCAAAACGTCAACCAAAGCCGATAAAAATTAATCTTGGAAAAGTTAATGGAGAAAACTTTGCTCCAAAATATCAAACTTCTGAGTATCAGTCGTATAATTTTTATACTACATTGGCAAAAGAAATTGTTGATAGTATTCAAGTAGTGAAACGTCATACCGATTCGTTGGTAATAGAAATTACCTCAGCGGGGCAAGATTTGTATAAATATATGTTAGCGTCAACACCATCGAATACAATAAATCAAACAATAGGAACATATACTAATTTAACTGCATACAATACAGATACTAAAGAAGATAAATATGTGTTAGGCGTGTTGAGTACAAGAAGTATAACGCGTTTTCATTATGATGATTTAGCAACTCCGGGTGCTCGAGATTCATTATTTTATGGTGTCTATACAAGTCATTTGAAATTTACGGATATACATTAACAATGGATAGACAAAATTGGGGTAGTTTTAGAAAAAAAATTAAAAGATATTATCGATTAGTCGTAATGGATAATGCTACCTATAAAGAACGAATGTCCTTTCGATTTACTCCATTTACACTAATTGTGATGATGATAGTTTCTGTTGTAGTGTTAGTGTCGTTAACCTCAATATTGATAGCCTATACGCCTTTGCGAGAATATATTCCAGGTTATGGAAGTATGAAACAAAAAAGTCAAATTTGGCAATTAACACAACGATTAGATTCATTGGAAAATGTATATAGTCAAAATATGCATTATGAACGAGCAATACGAGCTATTGTTTTAGGAGAAGAAGAAGAAAACAATGATTATTTTACAGATACAACAACAATTGTGAAAGAAGATACAATTTTGAATTTGTCGAAGTGGGATAGTTTATTGTTGAAAATAAATGTGTTAAAAAAAATAAACAATACTAATAATTCGTTAATAGGAAAAAAAGTAAAACCACAAAAAAAAGAAGATATACTTTTGTTTAATCCTTTTGGTGGTCAAATGTTGAATGATTTAGTATTGAATGATAATGGTATTGATATAGAATGTAAACATTCTACTTCAATATTTGCGGTAAAATCTGGAACAGTTGTGCATACTGGAAAAGAATTAGATAGTTATTTCTGTATGATACATCATCCGGATAATATATTTACCCTTTATACATTAAAAAATCAACCTTTAGTTCAAGTAGGACAAGTAGTAAAGGCAAAAGAATTAATAGCATTATCGGAAGAAAATCAAATAGTACATTTTGAATTATGGATTGATGGTGTAGCTGTCAATCCGCAAGAATATATATTGTTTTAATTATGGCAGATAAAGAATTGAGAGTAGTTTACGAGGATAATCATTTAATTGCAGTCAATAAGTATAGTGGGGATATTGTCCAAGCAGATAAAACAGGTGATATACCATTGAATGAACTGATAAAAGATTATATCAGAGAACAATACCGTAAGGCAGGAAATATATATTGTGGGGTAATTCATCGTATTGACCGTCCTGTTAGTGGTGTTGTTATTTTTGCTAAAACTTCTAAGGCTTTAGCAAGAATGAATCAATTGGTTCATGATAGACAAGTAAAAAAAGTATATTGGGCGGTAGTAAAAAATCTTCCTGAAAAATTAGAAGGTAATTTGGTACACTATTTGTTTAAAGATGAACACAATAATAAAACTTTGGTTTCCGAAACACCAAAAGATGGATATTTAAAAGCAGAATTGAATTATAAATATATCGCATCATCGGATATTTATCATTTACTTGAAGTAGAGTTGGTTACTGGACGGCATCATCAAATTAGAGCCCAATTATCAGCGATAGGTTGTCCAATTAGGGGAGATGTTAAATATGGATTTCCTCGTTCTTGTGCCGATGCATCAATAGGATTACATGCAAGAAGTTTAACATTTATTCATCCTGTAAATTTACAGACAATTGTTATTGAGGCAAAAGCCCCAAAAGATAGATTGTGGAATAAATTCTGTGAAATTCTTAATGTTGAGCAGGAGCAATAGTTTCTTCTTGTTTTTTTATAGATGCATTGTGCAACGATTGCATTATTTCTGTTACTACTTGGGGGTCAATTTGTAATTCTTTTGCTTTAGTGGTGCAATCTTCAAGAACTTGTTGCCAACGTTCTATTTGTAGAATTGGCAAATTGTGCTTTTTTTTGTAATCAGCAATTTGTTCTGCAATATGTAAGCGTTGGGAGATTAAAGTAATAAGTGCATTATCAATTTCATCAATGCTTAATCTATATTTTGTGAGTTGACTATCAGTGTTCGTACTTTGATTTGGAAATGTTAAACTATTGATAAGTTCTATATATTGTTCAATTGTAATTTGTTGATTTTTATCACTTAATGCATTTTCAGGTTGATAATGTGTTTCTATCATCAAACCGTCAATATCCAAATATAACGCCTTTTGTGCTAATTGGTGTATGTATTGTTTATTTCCCGCGATGTGACTTGGGTCAAATATAATAGGAATTTCTTTGTGATGTTGTTTAAAATCAATTAGTTGTAGCCATGCAGGGTCATTTCTATATACTTGATTTTTTTCTGTAGAACATCCTCGAAAAATTGCTGCTAAACGAGTGATACCAGCATTGGCAAAACGTTCAAAATTTCCATACCAAAGATGTAAATCTAAGGCAATGGGGTTTTTTATCATAATACCAATATTCAAACCTTTAGATGCTTGTGCTAATTCTTGCACCATAAATGGATTTACACTTGTACGAGCACCTATCCAAAATATATCAATATCGTATTTTAAAGCAGATTCTAAATGTTCAGGAGTTGCTATTTCTATGCAAGGGATAATATGATATTTTTCTTTTACTTCTTTTAACCATTGAAGAGCTTTTATACCAATTCCTTCAAATGAATTAGGGGAGGAGCGAGGTTTCCATACTCCACAACGAAACAAGTCAATCTTTTGTGTTAGTGCTAATTGTTGAGCGGTAATAAGTACTTGTTCTCTACTTTCTGCACTACAAGGTCCAGCAATAAGTAAAGGTCGTCGTGTTTTATCTAATTCAATAATAGGAGATATATTCATTTTTTTTTATTATCTTTGATAATCAATTATTTGTACTTCTCTTATAAATCCACGATATATCTGAAATTGTCCACCAACTGCTTTTTTTTCTGTATGATTGATATACTGATAGATAAGTCCAATATCTTTGGCATAATATTCTCTTTCAGTATCTTCGCTTATATGTGTCGAAAATTCGTGTAGAAGAATATTTATACAATTGTTAAATGTTTGATTGTTAATTGTTTTTGTTGTATTGAATTCTTGAACAATTGCATCCGTTTTTTTTACATTAGCATTAATAATGTTTGTATTTGGATAGTGTGTATGATAAAACAATGCGGAATCAATCTTTAAATATTCATTCCATGATGAATTGTTCTGCAATGGATATATCATCTTGCAAAAAGTAAGATTTTCTTCGTGTCGTTCGATACAATGAAATGATTTTCGTATAAAATGAACATCGGTCAATTGCCATACATTGTTTTCGTTATTTCTTTTGTAACATTCCAAACGATATAATGTGTCACCATTAGGATTGATGACAATAGATTCTATTAATTCTTTTGTTTGATAGGATTTTGTGATGATGGAGTTGTTGAAATCGTCCCATATCGTTTCAGATACTTGATATGTTTGCCAATATCCAACAGCAATAGGGAAATAGGAATTTGTGTTTTGCGTAAAAGAATCATAATTGTTTTTTTTACACCCTATTGAACAAAGAAATATTGTAATGTATATTAGATATTTAGAATATTTTATCATAGATTGTTAGGTTGTTTTAAGTGAATAATGCCCCCAGCAACAATGTCGTTATTTTCGTAGATAACAGCGGATTGTCCGGGAGTAATGGCCGCTACAGGTGTATTGAAATGTACTTCAAGATGATTTTCTTGTTGCTCAATATGGGCTATTTGACCTGCATCTCGGTAACGTATTTTGGTCTCTCCAGAAAAATTTTTAGGGATAGAAGCATATTTACCAAAATTTACTTGTTTGATAATGAATTTATCTTGTAGTAAATCTTGTTTTTCTCCTAAAGTAATTGTATTTTTATTTGCATCAATACTACAAACATATCTTGGTGTTCCAAAAGCCAATTGCAATCCTTTTCTTTGTCCGATAGTGTAAAAAGGAAAACCTTTATGTTGTCCTACAATATTACCTTGAGTGTCTAAAAAATTTCCTGTAGGGCATTTTTGATGGATATTTTCAACATTCTCAATTAGAAAAGTTCTATAATCGTTGTCAGGGATAAAACAAATATCGTAACTTTCACGTTTGTTTGCAATTTTGTGAAATCCCATATCTTTAGCAATATCCCGGATTTCCGATTTGCTATAATTTCCCAAAGGAAAAATAGTTTTTGATAAATTATCTTGAGAAAGTCCCCAAAGAACATAACTTTGGTCTTTGTTTGGGTCTTTTGCTTTTGATATGTAAAAACGTCCATTATCTTGATTAATAATGGCATAATGTCCAGTGGCGATACCATCGCAATTCAATTCTTTAGCTTTTAACATCAAAGCGTTCCATTTAAGATGAATATTGCACATTACACAAGGATTTGGAGTACGAGCATGAAGATATTCATCAATAAAATTTTGAATAACAATATTTTTAAATTCTGTAGTGTAATCAATAACGTAATGAGGTATATTTAACTTTACCGCCAATTGTCGAGCATCATTGATAGCATTGATGTCACAGCATGCGGTTGCGGTTTTACAATATTGAGGGTAATTCCACAATTTCATTGTGATACCAATAACTTCGTAGCCTTGTTCTTTGAGTAAAATAGCACTCACCGAGCTATCAAGTCCGCCACTCATTGCCATTAAAATTCTTCCTTTAGTTGTCATTAGGTGATGGTTCGTTGGTGTTGAGTAGGGATTTTAACGATTGTAATTCTTCGCCAGAAGCAAAAACTTCAAAATCTGGGTGAGGATATAGCGTAATAATGGCTTCTTCTATGCCATCATTGTGTGTGTATTCTACTTTTCGGATTGCATTGTATGAAGATAAAACATTTTTATTGATAAAAATAAACAACTCAACACCAGCGGTAACAGCAATATCATTGAGATTTGTGTTAAGGATACGAATTGTTTTTTTATTGTTGAGTTGCATAACAATATCATCTACATTGTGATAAAAATAGGCAATTTGTCGGCTATCAATTTTTAACCATTGTCCTGCGGTTTGGAATCCAAGTATAGTTTGAGTAGGAGACCCATTTTCGATATTTTCAATTTTTATCTCATTACCATCTTCGTTGTAAAGAGTCCATTGTCCTATACGAAAATCTTTACTATATTGTCCTTTTCTCCATATTTTGCCGTTGGGGTAGTAACAGGTAAAATCTCCGTCCATTTGACCTTTATTGTAATTCATACAGATACGTGCTTGTCCAGATGGATAGTAGGTTTTATAAATACCGTGTAATTTTCCCATTAGCCATTCTTTTTCTTCGAGTAAAATACCATTTTGTGATGAGAAAATTTTGCAAATACCATTTTTTAAACCATTTTTCCAATTTTCTTCGCAGATGAGAATGCCATTTGCATTATAGTACATCCATTTTCCATTTTTTTCTTTGTTAATGTATTCTCCTTCAGATGCTTTTTGTCCATTTTTGTGGTAAATAATAGCATTGACTTTGGGAGAATTGGGGTAATATTTTGAGTATGAAGATACTTTACCATTGGGGAAATAGTGGTAAATTTCACCAATAGGTTTATCATTGTAAAATTGACCTTCCCAAAGTAATATTCCGTTTTTATATTGTTTCCAATAACCATATTTTTTGCCATATTTATCGGTTCTGTTGAGTGTGTCATTTTGAGCATTGGAAGCAAATGACAAGAAAAATAGTATGATATAACACAATATTGTTTTTTGTATGTTGTTCATTTTTAGTAATATTTGTAAAATTTATTTTAATAATTACATTTTATATTTCAACTTACAAAGTTACATTAAAAATAAATATCATTAACAATTTTTTTACATAAATAATAATTGAAGAAAATATTCGTTATAAAAACAAAGATAGTAGAATTTAAAGTATTTGCCGATGAAGATATTTACAATTTTAAAAAAGAAAGAGTCTAAAGAGATTAATAAATTGAATAACTATCCGAAAAAACAAACGATAGAGGCAATTTTGAATTATTCGAAAGCGATTCAAGTAGAGAAACCTTCAATATATAGAGTAGGTTTTTATTTAAATAATTAAATATTAGCGATTCTTATCGCATGTATAATCAGCTTACCCTCAAATCAGTAGTTATCACCATGTTGTATTCGGTGGTGATACTTATTGTGTATTTAATGATAGCTGCTATTAAATATAAAGATGATAAGCAGCTCAAGAAAATGTTTATTGTTGGTTTGCTATTGAAACTAACAATGGGAATTGTTTGGGGATTGCTATATGAATTTTATTATAATTGGGAGGGGGATACTTTCTATTATTTTAGAAACGCCAATAGATTAGCACAAACATTTTGGGAAAGTCCATTATCATATTTTAAGATATTGTTCGATATGGTGACACCAGAAAATATTGCTTCTATTGATACTTCGTTTTACTCTCCGAGTTTTTATTGGAAAAATCCTTCAGGACTTTATGCAATACATCGTTTTGTGTCTGTTTTTGCATTGATAGGGTTTGAAAATTATTATGTGATATCTATTTTAATGAATGCTTTTTTGTATCTAATTATATGGAAAGTATTTCGTTTTATAGATTGTTTGTGTCCACAAAAGAGAAAAATTATTTTTATTTCGTTTATGTGTATCCCATCGGTATTACTATTTAGTTCTGGCATAATGAAAGATAGTTTTACATTTGCGTTTGCTGGTCTTTTATTGGTATATCTTTATGAATTAATAGTAAAAAAACGTTTTTCTATTAATGTGTTTTTTTATATAATTTTCTCTTTTTATGTTGTTTATTTGTTAAAACCATATTTACTATATGCGTTTTTGATTTCATTTATGTTATGGTTTGCATTGATGAATTTATATAAAGTAAAAAATAAAATATTTAGGGTACTGATATTTCCAGCAATGTTGTTAATTCTTTCTGTTTCAATTCTGTATCTTGTTAATACATTAGGAGGTATTTTAGGAGGAAAATATACCAATATTAATACTTTGGTTGAATCGGCGGCGGCTTCACAATATGATTTGAAACAAGAATATTATCAAGGGAATAGTTTTGATATTGGAGATTATAATGATATAGAAGGAGCAATTTCTTTAGCACCGATAGCAATATTATCTGGTTTGTTTCGTCCATTTCCTTGGGAAATAAACTCTGTCTTGGTTGCTATTTCTGCTTTAGAAAATTCGATATTAATTCTCTTGTTGATGTATATATTCTTTATTGTTGGTATAAAAAAGGCGATACATTACAGCAAAGAAAATTTATTTGTTTTGTTCTGTTTTGGACTTGCGTTATTGATGTCTTTTGGTGTGGGAATTTCGACTTCAAATTTTGGTGCTTTAGTAAGATTTAAAATCCCTTATTTACCATATTTCGTTTTTGGATTGTTGTATATTATACACGAATATAAATTACAAAAACATAATACAAAACAATCATGAATGTATTATATATATCTTATGATGGACTAACAGATACTTTAGGTCGTTCCCAAGTATTACCATATTTATGTGGCTTGTCTAAAAAAGGGGCGAAGATAACAATCCTTTCTTGCGATAAACCTCATCGTTATATTAAAGATTTTAAGAATGTAAAAGAAATTACAAATCAATTTGATATACAATGGTATAGTGTAATGTATTCTAATCGATTGCCTATATTATCACCTATTTTCAATATATTGAAAATGTATATCTTAGCGACTAAATTATGTCGTAGAAAACATATTGACATTGTACATTGTCGGAGTTATATGGCAAGTAATATAGGATTGTATTTAAAACGTTATTTTGGCATAAAATTTATCTTTGATATGCGTGGATTTTTTGCTGATGAACGAGTTGATGGGGGGATATGGAATCCTGAAAATATATTGTATAATATTGTTTATAAGTATTTTAAAAAGAAGGAGAAATCTTTTTTAACTGAAGCAGACCATATTGTTTCTCTTACAGAAATTGGAAAAAAAATATTGATTCAACAAATGGATTGTCAACGACCAATATCTGTAATTCCTTGCTGTGTTGATATTGCACATTTTTCTTATTTGTCTATAGACGAGCAAGATAAAATTAATTTGGCTCGTTTGTGTGGAATAAAAATGCAAGATTGGGTTATTTCTTATGTTGGTTCTTTAGGTTCGTGGTATTTATTAGATGAAATGGTGGCATTTGTTTCCCAATTGATGAAACAAAAATCTAATGTAAAATTTTTATTGATAACTCCTGATAGTCAAGAATTTGTTTATAATATCACAGATAAATATAATATTGACAGAAAATATATTATAATAAAGCATGCTACAAGAGAAGAAATGCCATTGTTTATTTCTTTATCGCATATTTCATTGTTTTTTATCCAACCTGTTTTTTCTAAAAAAGCATCATCACCGACTAAGATGGGTGAATTATTGAGTATGGGAATTCCACTCATAGTCAATAGTGGAGTGGGAGATGTAGATACTATTGTTCAAGAAACACAATGTGGTATTTTAGTAAAAGAATTTACATCAGAGGCTTTCCAACAAGCAATTGAAGCGATTGATGACTTATTGAAAGTGGATAAACAGTATTTGCATTCTGTTGCAAAAAAATATTATTCTTTAGACGATGGAATAGAACGATATCATCATATATATAATAATATATAAAAAAAGCATCTATTTAATAGATGCTTTTTTGTTTCAGAAGAATAGTTGATTAACCATTCATAGATATAAGAAATTCTTCGTTAGAACGAGAACTTTGCATTCTTTGTTTGATAAATTCCATTGCTTCAATAGATGTCATATCGGCTAAATGATTGCGAAGAATCCACATTCTTTGTAATGTATCTTTTTCTTGTAGTAAATCATCTCTACGAGTACTTGAAGCAACAATATCAACTGCAGGGAAAATACGTTTGTTAGATAATTTTCTATCTAATTGTAATTCCATATTACCTGTTCCTTTAAATTCTTCAAAGATAACTTCGTCCATTTTAGAACCTGTTTCTGTCAGTGCTGTTGAAATAATCGTAAGCGAACCGCCATTTTCTATTTTACGAGCCGCACCAAAGAAACGTTTCGGTTTTTGTAAAGCATTGGCTTCAACACCACCAGAAAGTACTTTTCCAGAAGCAGGAGCCATAGTGTTGTATGCTCTTGCCAAACGAGTAATAGAATCTAATAAAATACAAACATCGTGACCGCATTCTACCATACGTTTTGCTTTTTCTAAAACGATATTAGCAATTTTAACGTGTCTTTCAGCAGGTTCATCGAATGTAGAAGCAATAACTTCGGCTTTTACACTGCGAGCCATATCGGTAACTTCTTCAGGACGTTCGTCTATAAGAAGAATGATAAGGTAGATTTCAGGGTGATTTTCAGCTATTGCGTTGGCTATTTCTTTGAGTAATACTGTTTTACCTGTTTTTGGTTGTGCAACAATTAATCCTCGTTGACCTTTGCCAATAGGGGCAAATAAGTCTATAATACGCGTAGAAATATTGTTTTCACCTTTTTTTATTAGGTTGATTTTTTCATCAGGGAACAACGGTGTTAGATAATCGAAAGGAATTCTGTCTCTAACTTCTTCTGGAGTTTTCCCGTTAATTTTATTAACCTTTAACAAAGGAAAATATTTTTCACCATCTTTAGGAGGGCGAACCATACCTGAAATCACATCTCCTGTTTTTAATCCAAATAATTTTATTTGAGATTGAGAAACGTAAATATCGTCAGGGGAATTGAGGTAATTGTAATCAGAAGAGCGTAAAAAACCATAATTATCTGGCATAATTTCCAAAACACCTTCAGCAGAGATATTGCCCAAAAAATCTACATCTTTTGGTACATAACCAACTACGGATTGAGGTCCATTGTTTGGAGCGGGATGATATTTTGGAGTGCTTTCATTATTGATTGAGCCTATACTTGGTTCGTTAAAAGATTCTTGGGTTTGTACCATTTTTTGTCTGTTGGCCAACTCTTCAAGAATTTCAAGTCTTGCTCTTTTTCTTAATTCTTCAATATAAGATGACGTTTCTCGGTCAGTACTTATTGCAGAATGTAATAAATACTCTCTATCTTGTTCTTGACTTCTGATGTGTTGATTAATAGGTTGTTCTGTTACAATTTTACGAGGTCTTCCTCGTTTACCTGTTTTCTGTGTAAGTGGTTGATACTCTATTGTTTCTTCTGTCGGAGTTGTTGGAATTTGAGTTGAAAAATGTTGTTTTTGAAACTCAATGAGGCGATAAATTAGTGCTTCTTTGTCTAATTTATCGTAACCTGCAATTTTTCTGTTTTTTGCTAATGTTCTTAACTCCGCTGTTGTTTTTGAAGATAGTTTGTTGATATCTATGTTTTGAATTTTGTTACCCATTGTGATTGGATTATAAAGAAATTAAATATATTAAAAATATTATTATGATTTTTAGATTTCAATTAGATTTCAAATTGAATGTGTTTTCCGATAAAGAAATCGTTTGCAAAGGTACAATTTTTTTTAATACAAAAACAAAATTATATTATTTTTTATTGAATAAATAAATTTAATTTATAAGCATTTGTTTGTAATTTTCTATTAATCAATTGTTTATTCTCTTTTTTTAGTTGGTAAAAAAAAAGTATTATTTATATTGATTTTAGTGATTTTTTTGCTTTAATATTCAATCAAAAAATGTTATCTTTGCAAAGTAAAAAAATATTTGAAAATGAATTGTCATATACATGAAACAGCAATTGTGGATATTGATTGTCAGATAGGAGATGGAACCAAAATATGGCATTTTTCTCACATAATGTCCAATTGTATTATTGGAAAAAATTGTAATATTGGTCAAAATGTTGTTATATCGCCTGAAGTTGTTTTAGGTGATAATGTTAAAGTTCAGAACAATGTGTCAATTTATACAGGAGTTACTTGTGATGATGATGTTTTTTTGGGTCCATCAATGGTGTTTACCAATGTAATAAATCCACGTAGTGCGATTTCTCGTAAAAATCAATATGCCAAAACACATGTCGGCAAAGGAGCAACAATAGGAGCCAATGCTACAATAGTTTGTGGTCACGATATAGGCAAGTATGCTTTTATAGGAGCAGGAGCGGTGGTAACTAAATCGGTTCCAGATTACGCATTGCTTGTCGGAAATCCTGCTCGTCAAATAGGGTGGATGAGTCAATACGGACATCGTTTGCATTTTGATAGTCAAGGAATTGCAGTTTGTATAGAAAGTGGTATGAAATATAAGTTAGAAAATAATAAAGTATCTTTAATATAATGAATAAAAATTTTGCACTTGTTGGAGTTGGAGGTTATATAGCACCTCGTCATTTAAAAGCTATAAAGGAAACGAATAACAATTTATTAGTAGCAATAGATAAAAATGATAGTGTTGGAATTATAGATAGTTATTTCCCGAATGTTGATTTTTTTACAGAACCAGAACGTTTTGAAAGACATATTTATAAAATGCAACATACGTCAGGACAAAAAATAGATTTCTTTTCTATTTGTACGCCAAATTATTTACATGATTCTCATATAAGAATGGCTTTGCTGAATGGTGCAAATGCTATTTGCGAAAAACCTTTAGTACTCAATCCTTGGAATATAAATGCATTGTCTGAATTAGAAAAAGAAACAGGTCGTAAAATATATAATATCCTACAATTACGACATCATCCAGCGATAATCAATTTGAAGAAAAAAATAGATGCCACTCCAGATAAAATTTATGATGTTGACCTTACTTATATTACTTCTCGAGGAAAATGGTTTCATTATTCTTGGAAAGGAGATGTGTCAAAATCAGGAGGATTGGCAACCAATATAGGTATTCATTTTTTTGATATGTTGTATCTCTTATTTGGTGAAGTAAAACAAAATGTTGTTTATTATCGAGATAATCATGTTGTTGTTGGTTATTTAGAATTACAAAAGGCAAGAGTTAGATGGTTTTTAAGTGTTGATAGTCAATATTTACCAGAAGAAATAAAAGCAAAAGGACAAACAACATATCGTTCGATTTTGATAGAAAATGAAGAATTGGAATTTACAGGAGGATTTACCGATTTGCATACTATTAGTTATCAACACATTTTAAATGGTGAAGGTTTTGGGTTAGACCAAGCCAAACCAAGTATCGAAATTGTTCATCAAATTCGGAACATAGAGTTATCAATGATAAATAAAGATTTTGTTCATCCATTTATTTCTAAATTATAATGTTTTACAACGAAGAAACAAAAATAACATCAGTAGTTGTTCATCGGGTTGGTAGTCAGTTAGACCCAGAGGGCGGTATATATATAAGTCCTGCTCCTATAGAGATAGATGATTCAACAGAAGAAGCATTGATAAATTTCTTTCTCTCATCGTTTAAGCATGAAATGTATTATCAGTTTTATCATGAGGTAAGTTTGGGTAGTAATGCAGCCTATATAATGACAACTTCTATTTTGGATACCGATGACCTTCTTTATCCACAATCGGTAATTCTGGCTAAATCGTTGTATGCTAAATGTGAGAAAGAAAATATCACCAAAGGAGAGTTTTATGTTGTAAAATTTCAGAATTGTTGTTATGATGGTCATTTGGTAAATGCTGTTGGTTTGTTTAAATCAGAGAAAAAAGAAAATTTTTTAACACTATCACAAGAAGGAGACCAAATTTGTGTTAAATCGCAAGTTGGTGTAGCCATAAATAAAATAGATAAAGGTTGTCTTGTTTTGGATACAGAAAGAACTTCTGGTTGTGTGGTATTGGCTTTTGATTCTGGTAAAGGAGATAATGCAGGCTATTGGATAGATGAATTTTTAGGTTTACGTCAAAGAGAAGATGAGTATTTTCAAACACAACAAGTGATGCAGATGTGTAACGATTTTGTACGTAATTATATGCCTCAAAAATACGAAATAACCAAAGATTTGCAAGCGGTTTTGCTTAATGATTCCTTGAATTTCTTCAAAAACAATGATAGTTTTAATCTTAATGATTATTCTGATGAGGTAATAACACAAACAGATGTCAAAGAGGAATTTATGAATTATAAATCGCACTACGAAGCAGAAAAAGGCTGTAAATTGGAAGAACAATTTGATATTTCAGAGTCTGCGGTCAAAAAACAATCTCGAATTATGCGAAGTGTTATAAAATTAGACAAAAATTTTCATATATATGTCCATGGACAAAGTAAATTAATTCATCGAGGATACGATGATAAAACAAATATGAGTTATTATCAATTATTTTTTACGGAGGAGAAATAAAATGTTGAAAAATAGTATTTTTATAGTGATTTTTTTTATTTCTAATGTTATTTATGCTCAAAAACAAGTGGAACATTGGAAAAATGGTAATATTCGCAGTGAAGGTAATTTTGTTGAGCAAAAAGAACATGGATTGTGGATTTATTATCACACTAATGGCAAAAAGGCAATTGAAGGAGAGTTCGATAATGGTCAAAAAGTGGGAAAATGGCAATCATGGTATGAAAGTGGAAAATTACAATCAGTTTATTATCCTCAAACAGGTTCTTTTGAATCTTTTTATGAAAGTGGTAAACCTGAATGTGTTGGTTATTTTGTTGATTATCATAAAGATAGTGTATGGTCTTTTTTTTATGAAAATGGAAACCTATCTAAAAAGTGTATCTATGTAAATGGTCAATTAAATGGATTGTGTCAAGAATTTTATAGCGATAAACAAAAATCATTTTTAGGAATTTATAAAGATAACGAGTTAGAAGGTAAAGCCTCTTGGTGGTATGCCAACGGAAATATAGAAATGGAAGGTGTATTGGAACGAGGAGAACAAGAAGGACTCTGGCATTTTTATAATGAAAATGGTTCTTTGGGAAGTAAAGGTTATTTTGTACACGGAAAACAAGATAGTACTTGGGTGTATTATTACGAAACTGGAGAAAAATGGAAACAAGGAAATTTTGAAAATGGAAAACGTGTGGATACTTGGACTGCTTGGTATGAATCGGGAAAAAAACAACGTGAAGGTAAATTTGTTGATGACAAAGAAGAAGGTTTGTGGACTTCTTGGTATCCCGATGGTAAAAAACAAGATGAAGGCTATTTTTGTCAAGGGAAAATGTGTCAAATGTGGCAAGGTTGGTACAATTCAGGGCGTGTAAAATATAAAACAGAATATGCGAAAAATTTACGCAATGGCTCTCATGAATTGTATTGGGCTACAGGAAATATAAAAGAAAAAGGAAATTTTATCAAAGATGAAAAATCTGGAAAATGGATTTATTATAGTGAATTAGGAAAAGTTTTGAACGAAGGAAAATATTTGATAAATAAAAAAAATGGTAAATGGAAATTTTATGACCAAAGAGGGGCTTTGCAACGTGTACAATCTTTTACCGATGACATTCCAAATGGAAAATGGATTTCTTATTATCCTAATGGTAAAAAACAAAACGAAGGTTCGTATTCTATGTTGAAAAAAGAAGGTATATGGTCGTTTTACGATGAAAATGGAAATGTTACTTATCGTGTAGAATATACTAATGGAGAAATTTCTAAAACATTGATAGATAAAAGAAAAAAACAATAATATGCCTACTATAATGAACTTTCTAATGAATAAAGAACAAGAAAAATCAATGCCCCCAAAGGATAAGATTAATATTATTACCATGGGTTGTTCTAAAAATTTAGTAGATTCAGAACAGCTTGCTAATCAGTTGATTGAAAATAATTATCATGTTGTTCACGAAAGTTCAATTCCATTGCCAATTACAATTATCAATACTTGTGGTTTTATTTTCGATGCAAAAGAACAATCAATAGAAAAAATTATGGATTGTATTGCTCTTAAAAATGAAGGTAAAATTAAAATATTGATAGTATATGGCTGTTTGTCAGCAAGATATAAAAATGAGTTGATACAGTCAATACCTGAGGTAGATGCTTTCTTTACAACTGATGCTTTACAAGATATTTTGTCATATTTAGGATTGAAATATTATCCAGAACAAATGCTTTATCGTTATGTGTCAACCCCTCAACATTATGCTTATTTGAAAGTATCTGAAGGTTGTTCTCATCGATGTGCTTTTTGTGCGATTCCTCAAATTCGTGGGAATCAGGTTTCTAAATCGATAGATACCATTGTACAAGAGGCACAAATTTTGGTGAATAATGGTGTAAAGGAACTATTGTTAGTTGCTCAAGATTTAACTTATTATGGTGTCGATTTAAATAAAAACTATCAATTGCCAAAATTAGTTGAAAAATTAGCGAATATTAATGGATTAAATTGGATTCGTTTACATTATGCTTATCCAAATACTTTTAGTCTGGATTTGTTAGATTTGATGAATCAATATCCGAATATATGCAAATACGTAGATATGCCCATTCAACATATTAATGATGATGTGTTAAAAGCAATGAATCGAAGAATAACTGGTCAAGAAATTATTCGTTTGTTGGATACGATAAAAAATAAAGTGCCAGATATTGCTCTACGTACATCTTTAATTGTTGGCTTTCCGGGAGAAACCAAAAAAATGTATAACGATTTAGAAAATTTTGTTAGTAAAGGTTATTTTGACCGTTTGGGAGTTTTTACTTATTCGCATGAAGAAAATACGCCTGCATTTTCATTGAAAGATAATATTTCAAAAAAAGAAAAACAAAAACGTTGTGAGAATTTAATGTTTATTCAACAAGATATTTCTTTGCAGAAAAATACAAATAAAATAGGGCAGACTTTTAAAGTTATTATTGATGCGAAAGAAAGAAATTCCTATATAGGACGTACCGAATACGATTCTCCAGAGGTGGATAATACTGTGATAATTTCTTCAAAAAATGTATCTCTTAAAATTGGTGAATTTTATAATGTGAAAATCAATAAGGCTAATCATTTTGATTTGAAAGGTGTGATTGTGGAGTAATTTGTAAATCAAAATAATAGATGATTATTTTCTATAATAGGTTAACTTTGTAAAACATAAAAAAATGAAAAAGTATTTTAAAGATATTTTAAAGTTAATAATATTTTTGCTTCTTGGTGTATTTTTTATATGGTTGTCTTTGAAAGATTTAACTCAAGAACAACGTTTTCAAATATGGATAAATATGAAAAATATGTTCACTGGTTATCAGTGGATTTATCTTGTTTTGTGTGCCCTGATTGGAGTTTTTAGTGTTGTTTTTCGTTCATTGCGTAGTGTGTTGATGTTGGAGCCAATGGGTTATCGGGTACGAAAATCAAATACATATCATTCTGTAATGATTTGTTATTTAGCCAATTTAGCGATACATCGTTTAGGAGAAATATTGCGTTGTACGGTAATGCAAAAATATGAAAAAGTTCCATTTCAAAAGATAGGAGGTACTGTTGTTACAGAACGTATTATTGATTTGATAATATGTGGTTTAATGTTCGTTTTTTCTTTTATTTTAGAATCTGAAAAGTTGATTGAATTTTTTACAGAAAGTTATTTAGCAGAGAAAATTATGAATATGCTAACAGGGGTAGAAAAATATATTTTGATTACAATATTTTTGTCTATAGTATTGATAATTTATTTGTTACGAAATAAAATCGCTCGTTTTTCTATTGTGCAAAAAATAAAGTCAATTTTAATTGGTTTTTGGGAAGGTATCATATCAGTAAAAGATATTAAAAAGCCATTTTTATTTGTGATTTATTCATTGTTAATATGGGTTTGTTATTATCTGATGTTTTATGTTGCAACGTTTGCCTATCCTGACATATTGCAATTAGGTGTAAATACTATGTTGTTGTCTTTATCATGTGTTGTGATAGGAACATTTGGTTTTATAATTGCACAAGGAGGATTAGGAGCGTATCCTTTATTAATTGCAATGGTATTTGCACTATATGGTATATCGAAAGAAATAGGTTTGTCTATTGGTTGGGTAGTATGGTCAGTAGAAACTGCTACATACGTGATTTTTGGTGCTATATCGTTGATTATAATATCTTTAAAAAAATAATAATGAATTGGTTGAATTTTGTGCGTGCAAAGATAGCGACTTCAGTAGCAGAATCTACTTTGATAAAAGATTGGAAATTAGAAGGACAAAAAATTGTTTTCACCAATGGTTGTTTCGATATTGTTCATCGTGGGCATATAGATTACCTTTCTCGAGCGGCAAGTTTAGGCAATAAATTGGTGATAGGGCTCAATACGGATGCTTCTATTAAACGAATAAAAGGGGATTCTCGTCCAATTCAAGACCAAGAGTCGCGTGCGATGCTTTTAGCAGCATTGTGTTTTGTAGATGCTGTCATATTTTTCGATGAAGATACGCCGTACAATTTAATTAATGAATTACAACCTGATGTGTTGGTTAAAGGTGCTGATTATAAAAAGGAAAATATTGTTGGTTATGATATTGTAATACAAAATGGTGGAAGTGTACAAACTTTAAATTTTATTGAAGGGTATTCCACTTCACATTTGATTGCTAAAATTAAACAAGATAAGTAATGTTAAATCGTTCCATAATTATTACTGAAGATGGTTCTTCTTCTTTGTATGTGCCATTGTTAGACGAGGCTTATCATTCTATTCATGGGGCAATACAAGAATCGGAACATATTTTTATTGCTGCAGGCTTAAATGCTGAAATTTTTTCTTCAATGAAAAATATCAAAATATTTGAAGTTGGGTTTGGAACAGGATTAAATGCTTTATTAACAATTATTTATGCAAAAAATCGTATTATAAATTATCATACAATAGAACTTTATCCACTTCAAGAGTTTGAGTGGAAGCAGTTGAATTATAGTGTTTTAGAAAAGAAAAACAAACAGATTTTTTATGATTTGCATCAATCTCCGTGGGAAATAATCACCAATATAACTGACTCATTTACTTTATTGAAGAATAAAATTGCTATGCAAAATATATTATTGTCAGAAAATGAATATGATTTGGTGTATTTTGATGCATTTTCTCCTGATAGTCAACCAGAAATGTGGTCAGAATCTGTGTTTTTAACTATTTTTAAAGCGATGAAATCTGGAGGTATTTTAATGACATATTCAACCAAAGGTATTGTAAAAAGAACTTTACAAAATGTAGGGTTTAAAATAGAAAAATTGGCAGGCCCTCCAGGGAAAAGAGAAATTTTACGTGCGTATAAATTATAATACAATGAATTATTCTCGTGGTGCGACATTTGAAGGATTGCTATCTACTATAGGAATTATTGGTTCATTGGTTACTATTGGATTGATTTACATATTGTTTCATCAACAATATTCATTATATTATTTGTTTTTAATTGTGTTAATGCTTCTCTTTTTTGTCCCAATGGCAGCAAATGTACAAGGTATTCATATTGATTTTAACAAGCGTACGTATTGTAGGTATTATCATTTTGGGTGGTTTAAATTGTATAAAGAACATCGTCAATATATAGATAATGACATGAAATTGATTTTAAAGTATAAAACTTATGCTCATTCATTTTCTTCTTCTGGGGGTGGAAAAACCTATGCTGTACAGAGTTTTAATCTTTATTTTCAATATGTTAATGGAAAAACTATTCTCATTAAAGAATATCCGAAACATACTATCGCATGGGAAGAAATGTTGGATTTATCTCAAAACCTAAATATCTCGTATGAAGATTATTCTTTTATGAGGCAATAAAAATAACTATAAAAAGATATAGTCTTAACATACAAAAAATACATTATATATATATATATATATTACTGATTAACAATATTTTAATAAAAAATATAAAAAAAATCATATTTTTTTGTTGTTTGTATTATTTTTTTTTTATAATTTTGCGGAAAAGAAAAACATTATTTTTTTACCAAAATTTAATATAATGAAAAAGATTATAATATAAGAAAATAGATAAACAAAGGAGGAAAAAATTATGAAACAGCAAAAAATAATAGGCTTATTTGTTTTTATGTTCCTTATATTTTTATTGCAAAGCAATAGAATATATAGTCAGCCAATAAGTATAAGTGGTACAAATTTATATTGTGAACTAAAAATAAATAATGGAGATACAATATTAGAGATAAGTGGTTCAGGGGTAATTCCAACAGATATCAAAATTAAGATAGTCTCAGCATTAGAAGTGATATGGGATTCACTGAATATCAATACAATAGAAATAAAAGAGGGAATAACCAAGATAGAGCGGACTGCATTTTCACAAAGTTCTCAATTAAAAAGAGTGTCGTTCCCACATACTTTGCAAGCAATAGAAAATCGGGCGTTTATGCTTTGTGAAAATTTGGAGACAATTAGTTTCTCTGAAGGATTGGATAGTATAAAAAGTTCATGTTTCTCTAAAACAAATATAGATACTTTAAAATTACCAAATAGTATAAGATTTATTGATACGTATGCTTTTAGCAATAATAATTCCTTAACCCATGTAATTTTACCACAAAATTTAGATACTTTAAGATCAGCAGTGTTTTCTTATTGTAAAAAATTATCGTCAGTAGTAATACCAGCATCAGTTAAAGCATTAAAAGGAGTATGTTTTTTAAGATGTGAAAATTTATCAGAAGTCATCAATCTTAGCCTACAGCCACAAAAGATAGATACAGCAGTATTTACTTATGTAAATCGTTCCTTATGTCGATTGATAGTACCTACCTCATCGATAGAAGCCTATAAATCGGCACCAGTATGGCAAGAGTTTAAAATAGAAGGTGGTGCTTCTATTAATGAATTGTCAAATAGTACATTACAAGTTTTATTGTATCCAAATCCTGTAAAAGATATCTTGTATATCACTCCTCAAGAAGAAATTACAGATATGGAGGTAGTAATTTATGATATGCTGGGGAGAGTATTGCTACAAAGCAAACAACAGTATGAGATTCCATTACAGACATTAGCCAAAGGCTTGTATCTCATAAAAATAGCAACACCATTAAAAGTAGGGGTATATAAATTGCTTAAAGAATAATATGATAAGAAAATACTTATCTATACTTTTAATATTATTTTGTTATTGTAATGCTCAAAGTCAAATAACTTCTTCTTCAATAACAAGTGGTATTGATTTTTGGTTAGCGTATAGAAATATCTCTGACATAAAGGATAGTCTTTCCACAATGCAAATTCGCATAGTTACAGATTGTGATGTGGCTCAAGGACAAATAACTTTTACAAGTATCAACGATACAATACCATTTCAAGTATCACGAGGAGAAGTATTTATCTACAATTTAACGGAAGCACAAAGATTGGCGACCAATCCACCAGATACCGCAGAAATAGTCAATAAAAGTATTCATATAACGAGCGATACTTTAATTAATGTTTTTGCAGGTTTGCAATCGAAGGCAATTTCAGATGCAACAGCAATATTACCGACATCATCGTTGGATACAACATATAGATATGTGTCTTTTATGTCATCAGCCCCAACCCATAGCGATAAAATATGCATAATCGCTACTGCCAATAATACAAAAATCTCAATGAATGATTCCATCGTATGTACATTGCAAAAGGGAGAAGTCTTTTACTGTACGTATTCGCGTATTCCTAATAAAAGAACGCATCAAGTACAGCTATTATTAAGTGCATATATAGTTTCCAATTATCCTATAGCCTGTTTTACAATGTATTGTGCTATAAAATCGATACTCTTTGATCCACGTCCATCGTTAGCAGGAGATGGTATTTTTTGTCAGATGAGTCCAGTATCAATGAGTGGAAATCAGTATTTTATCCCCATAAATAGACTAACAGGAGAGGAAATATTAAAAATGGTAGCCAATAGAAATTATACAAATATATCATTTACGAGAGCAGCAACAGTAGGATTTTTGGACAAATATGAAAACATGATTGCTACAGATGATTTCTTATTCTTAATATCTTCAGATACATTGGGTTGTATAATAGAATCGAATAATCCGATATCGTTATATTCAATTCTTTCAAAACTTAATAATAATGACGGAGATCCTTCACAAGCATGGATACCACCGTATAATTTACGAATACAGTCTTCAACGATAGCACCTTTTTTTTTCAGTCAACAACATAGTTTTATCCGCAAACATTATGCAGTCGTATTAACGCCGTATGCAAGTCGATTACAAACTACTGTTCGCATCGGCAAAGATTCTGTATTACCAATAAGCTCTATTCCTATGGTACAAAGGGATATAGATTCAACATATACAGTTTTTGAAGTTCCTTTGTATCAAGATTCAGTATCATATACCTTTTCAAATTTAAAAGGAGGGGTATTAGTATGGTGTTTGGGTATAGGATATTTTGAATCCTATTATTATTTAGCTGGAGCGGCTAAGCGTAAAATGGAAATAGATTTTACAGCAAATGATATACCTTCTGTTAATTTGAATGATACTTTTTTTTGTGATTCTCTGATAAATATAGAGGGTAAAGTAATTCAAAAAAATACGACATATCCATATACAATAAAATGGTATATAAATGGTATAGAAGACACAACATTGTTAAATAAAATGCAATGGGATAGATTTTTTCCACGAGGACATTATTCATTAAAAATGAAAGTTTTGTTTGATACAGAAGTTGGGATAAATGAATTATCAATAGAAGATTCTTTGCATGTGGAATATTTGTTACCAAAAGTAGAAAATAGTCCAGAAAATTGTTCCCAACAAAATGGAAGAATGGAAATATTCGTAGAAAGTAGTTATCCGAAAACAGTAGTTTATCAACTAAATGGAGAAAAACAAAAAGAAAATGTATTCGATAGTTTATCAAGCGGTAAATATCAATTAAAAGTTCAAGATAAATATTGTACTTATATAGATACTATAGAACTTTCCCATATAGATGGTCCGGTAGCGGCTTATCAAATAGCAACGAAACAACCATTGGATAAAGGAGATATAGTAACCTTTATTGATACAAGTAAAGAAGATGGAGGAATAATAATAGAGCGAGATTGGGATTTAGGCGATGGCAATAAAAAAGAAGGAACGACAATAGAACATGCTTACCTAACATCAGGTCGCTATACCGTAAAATTAACAGTAATAGACGAAAACAATTGTAAAGATAGTACAAGTCAAGATATTGTAGTACAAGGAGATATATCTTTTCCCAATGTATATACACCTTATGGAGAAGATGGCAAAAGATATTATTTCCGTCCGATGGAAGATGAAAGTCATTATCAACAATTAGAAATAACGATATACAATCGTTGGGGCAATAAAATTTGGCACCGCAAATGTCAATCTCCAGAATGTCCAAATTATCAAGAAGATAATTTTTGGTGGGACGGTACCAATAGTCAAGGGAAAATGGTATCCGATGGTGTTTATTATTGGGTACTAACAGCAATCTACGAAAGTCCTCAATTACCGCCATTACACAAAGAGGGGACTGTAACAGTGATAAATGGAAAGTAAATGTATGTCGGTTATATATATTTGTAAAGCATAAAAAAAGTAGAATATATTAATTAACATATTCTACTTTAGAAGATTTGAAAATTTTTATTTTAAATATACAGACTATTTATTTTTTAGAATTTCTATTTCTTTTTTTAGTTCTACAAATTCTTGCATTAAATCGGGTAACATACGCAATGCTGCTAATTCTTTCCATTTTTTGTTCACTTCAATAGCAGGGGAACCGAAAAGAACTTTTCCACCAGCAGGAACAGATTTATCGATAGCAGATGTTGCTAAAAGTACAGTACCTTTACCAATAACTAAATCTTTATTGATAGATACTCTTGCCCAGATAAGACAATCATCTTCTATTTTGCTTACACCAGCAATTGCACAATGAGACCCAATAAGACAATGTTTTCCAATATAAGTATCGTGTCCAACTTGTACATGATTGTCAAATTTACAACCTTCACCAATGTAGGTATCACCAGAGACTCCTTTGTCAATAGTACATAAAGCACCAATTTCTACATTATCAGCTATTGTCGTTGTACCACAAGATTCTAATTTATCCCAATATGTTGGACGACGTTTGAAATAAAATGCTTCTCCTCCAATTACGCTATTGGCTTGAATGATAACGTTATTTCCAATAGTTGTATGGTCGTAAATACTTACATTAGAATGGATAAAACAATTTTTTCCTATTTTTACATTTTTTCCAACAAAAACACCGGGTTGTAAAACAGTACCTTCTCCAATTTGTGCAGTAGGGTGAATGAATTTATCTTGAGCCTCTAATTGTCTGAAATGTTTTACCAATTTAACATAATCTCTAAAAGGGTCGTCAGAGATAATTAATGTTTTGCCATTATTATCTTCAGGAGTTATATTTATAATAACAAAACTTGCTGGACATTTTAGGGCTTTTTCGTAATATTTTGGATGGTCAACAAAAGTGAGTTCTCCCGGTTGAGTCATATGTATTTCGTTGATTCCAAATACTTTTTCGTTGGTGTCGCCAACAATTTTTACATTATTACCAATAATTGTAATAAGTTCGTTGAGCGAAAAAGGCTTTTCAAAAATCATATTTTTTTATTTAACTCTTTCAGAATATTTGTTGGTTCGAGTATCTACTTTAATAAGTTCACCTTCGTTGATAAATAAAGGAACCATAACTTCTGCCCCTGTTTCAACGATAGCTCTTTTGGAGGCATTAGTTGCAGTATCTCCTTTTACACCGGGTTCGGTATAAGTTACTAATAAATCTACAAAAGCAGGCATTTCACACGTAAGTGGAGTATCTGATTCTGTATGATACATTACTTCAACTGTTTGTCCTTCTTTAAGTAATGAAGGATTAGAAATTAAACTTTCTTCAATAGCAATTTGTTCGAAAGTTTCTCCGTGCATAAAGTTGTAGAGGTCACCTTCTTTATATAAAAATTGATATGGTCGTCTTTCTACTCTTGCTAAATCTATTTTTACTCCTGCGGTAAAGGTATTTTCTAAAACGCGTCCAGTACGAAGATTTCTTAATTTTGTACGAACGAATGCTGGACCTTTTCCGGGTTTAACGTGTTGAAATTCAACTATTGACCACAAATCATTATTGTGTTCAATACACAATCCATTTTTAAAATCTGCTGTTGTTGCCATAATCTTTTGATTTTAAGCGGTTTCGCATAAAAGAAGCCCCAATTGGAGCTTCTTTTATTATGATCTTTTTTCTTTAATACGAGCTTTTTTACCTGTTAAGCCTCTTAAATAGAATATTCTTGCTCTTCTAACAACACCACGTTTGTTAACAACGATGTTGTCAATAAAAGGAGAGTTAAATGGGAATATACGTTCTACTCCAACGCCTCCTGATATTTTACGAACTGTGAATGTTTCTGTCGCACCACTACCAACTCTTTGCAATACAACACCTTGGTATGCTTGCAAACGTTCTTTGTTACCTTCTATAATTTTGTAGGTTACTGTAATGGTGTCCCCTGCTGAAAATTTGGGGTGTTCTTTTTGAGGAACTAATTGCTCTTCTGCGAATTTAATCAATTCTGCTTTCATCTTTATTCTCACTTTTTTGTAGATGTAAACTCATACGATTCACGTTACTCGCAATGGAAACTACGTTGACTGAGTTATACATCGCTTATTAAAAACTATGCATAAAAAACTTTGCAAAGGTATAAAAAAAAATGATGTATTTGCTCAAATTTACTATAAAAAATATAAATTATATTAAATAGCTGTTAGTCAATAGTTTATGTGTTTGCATTTAGTGAATATTTAACTATAAACAGTTTTTACACATTGAAAAAGTGGATTTATTTCTCATTAAACATTGCATAAAATGAATAAATTTTGGATTGGTTGACAGATTTTTCCATTTGTTTTCGTTAAAGTTTCCATAAGAAAAACTTGCGTTTTTGTCGAAGCAACAGGGTAAAATTTGATTGTCGTAAGTGATAACTACTGAAGTCCATGCTCGATGACATAATCCTTTGTGTGGTGATTTGTGTTGGTAAATGCCATTGGAATTTAATTTATATCGACTATTTTTGGCATTTTGAGGCATTAATGGAGAAGTCAAGTTGTAAAATTGTGCAGTTTTAAATTGTATTCGATTGGCTCCATGTTTTTTTGCCAATGAAATAATTTTTTTGCGATGATTTTCTGTTGTCGAAAGCAACAAACATTGAACTTCAACAATTGGGAATATGCTTTTGAATTTCTTTTTTGCTGTGTATATATATTGTAAGGCATTTATTACTTTTTCAAATTGCCCACCTTGACGATATGCGGAATAACTTTCTTGAGAATATCCGTCCATTGATACAATAATATAATGTAGTCCAGATAAAACGATTTTTTCGGCTGTCAATTCGTCAATACATTGAGCATTGGTAGATGTATTGACAAAAATTTTTTTTTGAGAAGCATATTCTATGTACTCAAAAATGTTTTTATTTAAAAATGGTTCTCCTTGAAAGTATAAACTGAGGTTGAAAATAGTGTTTTTTGTGGTATCAATAAGAGATTTAAAATGCTCAAAATCAATATTGCCTTTGGGACGAGTGGAGTTTTTGTTGCCCACTGGACATTCTGGACATTGCAGTTGACAATGATTTGTCGGTTCTACTGCGATAGAATAGGGATAAGAATGATAGATTATCCGATGAAATAATTTTGAAAGTAAAAAATCAATTTCTAAACGGATAAAGTTGTATATTTTTTTTAGACTGATAATTTGTAGTAACTGCCAATAATATTTTATATGAGTTAGCACACAAAAAATGGTTATATGGATAATATAGTATTGTTAGCCAATGCCATTTTTCTTAAATTGAGAACTGCATAACGCATTCTTCCTAAGGCAGTGTTGATACTTACGCCTGTTTGTTCTGCTATCTCTTTGAAAGATAATTCTTTATACAGTCTTAAATCCAATACTTCACGTTGTTCTTCTGGTAATTGAGCGACCAATTCGAGCAAAGATTCGTGAATTTGATTGGTTATCATTACTTGTTCAATCGACATTGTTGGTTCGGAAACATTATCGAACAAATCGTTAGAATTGTTGTTTTCAACGTAAGACATTTTTTGCAATCGTCTATAATGGTCTATTACTAAATTGCGTGCAATTCGCATCAACCATTGACTGAATTTTCCTTCTTCTCGATAAGTTCCCAATTTCAGTGTGTTGATAACTTTGATAAAGGTTTCTTGAAATAAATCTTCTGTCAATTCTCTATCATGTACTATCATTAAAATGTAAGAATAGACCTTTTGTTGATAACGATTGACTAATTCCGCAAGGGCATCTTCGTTGCCATCAATATACAGTTTTACTAATTGTTCATCATTTTGTTGTGAAAATATCGGTTTCAAAATGACCTCCTTTTTTAATTATTTACAATTTTAAACTGATAAAATTTTCTCAAATGGCAATATATTTTAGTTAAATTTTTGCAAAGGTAACATTTTTTTTTGAAAGTAAGTTTGGTTTTTCTATATTTTTTATAATGAGAAAAAATAAAATTTGTTTGTTTTTATTTTGTATTTTATATTAAAATATTGAAAATTAATTTATTATATTTTGTGTTTTTATTGTAAAAATGTTTAAAAAAAATAGAATGATTCTTGTTATAGTTAAGATATTAGCGTTATCTTTGCAAAAAATAAGTATAAAAATGAGAAGAGAATTGTTAATAGGAGGTTTGTCTTTAATTATGTGTGGATTTAGTTGTAAAAATGATAAAACAATGGTTTTGCAATCAGGAATAAACAAAGAAAATTTAGATACAACCATATCACCTTCAGAAGATTTTTATCAGTATGCATGCGGTGGTTGGATGAAAAATCATCCACTTACTCCAGAGTATTCAAGATATGGAACTTTTGATAAATTGGGAGAAGATAATCAATTGCAAATAAAGAATTTAGTGATTGAATTGGCATCTAAAAAACATAAAAAAGGTTCAGAGAAACAAAAGATTGGTGATTTATACAATTTAGGAATGGATAGTATAAAACGAAATCAACAAGCAGCAGAACCAATTGCTGATATTTTAAATGATATTGTTACTATAACTAATTTTGGCGAATTTCAACAACAACTAACCAATTTACATACTTATGGTATTACCCCTTTGTTTGGCGTTTTTGGTGAAGCCAATCCAGAAAATAGTGATATGACTATTGCATGGTTGTGGCAATCGGGAATTAAAATGGGTGATAGAGATTATTATTTATTAGATGATTCTAAGGAATTGAGAGAACATTATAAAACAATGATGGCTAAATTGTTTACATTGTGTGGTTACGACCAAATATCTGGACAATCTGCAGAAACAATGGCAAATGCTGTTATGGATTTTGAAACCGCTTTGGCAAAAGTGTCAATGGATAGAAATACATGTCGAGACCCACAAATGACTTTCAATTATAGGTCAATAGCAGATTTGCAGGCAATGTTACCTCAATTTGATTTTCAAACATATTTCAACACTTTGAATTTAAATATTGATAGTGTGAATGTAGGACAAGTTGATTATATATCTTCATTGTCCACTATTTTAAGTAATACATCTATTCAAGATTTAAAATCATATTTGGCTTGGCAAGTTATTTGTGGAGCCGCATCGTATTTAAGCGACAATATTATAGAGGCTCATTTTGAATTTTATGGAAAACAAGTTTCAGGTAAAGAAGAAAATCAACCAAGATGGAAACGTGTGATAAATACTATCAATAATACATTAGGAGAAGCCGTTGGAAAAATGTATGTCCAAAAATATTTTCCACAACAAGCCAAAGAGCGTATGATTCATTTGGTAGATAATCTTAAATTGGCTTTGGCAGATAGAATAAATACTAATACTTGGATGTCGAAAGAAACTAAAAATAAAGCAATAGAAAAATTGAATACTTTTACCGTGAAAATTGGTTATCCAGATAAATGGAGAGATTATTCTAAATTAACTATTAATGATGATAGTTTTTATGCTAATTTGATGCGTGCCAACAAATTTGAGATAGCCTATCAATGGAGTAAAATCAATAAACCTGTTGACAAAACAGAATGGTTGATGAATCCTCAAACGGTAAATGCTTATTATAATCCGACAACAAATGAAATTTGTTTTCCTGCTGCTATATTACAGCCTCCATTTTTTGATATGACTGCCGATGATGCTGTTAATTATGGAGCAATTGGTGTTGTTATTGGACACGAAATGACTCATGGTTTTGATGATAAAGGAAGTCAATACGATAAAGATGGAAATTTGAAAAATTGGTGGACAGAAGCAGATGCAGAAGCATTTAAAAATAGAACACAAGTATTGGCAGATTATTTCAATCAAATAGAAGTACTTCCCGGATTGTTTGCTGATGGTAATTTTACTTTGGGAGAAAATATTGCTGATAATGGAGGCATACAAATTTCTTTCTTAGCAATGACAAAAGCAATAAATAATGGAGAAATTGCTAACGAAATAGATGGTTTTTCTGCTCAAGAACGATTCTTTTTAGCTTATGCAAATGTATGGGCTGGCAATATTCGTGATGAAGAAATTAAAAAAAGAACAAAAGAAGACCCACATTCTTTGGGAAGATGGCGTGTAAATGGCACTTTACCACATATTGATGCTTTTGCAAATACGTATCAACTTAAAGAGGGGGATAAAATGTATTTAAATCCTGAAAAACGTGCACTTATTTGGTAATTGGTTTGATATGAAACGATTTAGTTTTTTTGTTCTTTCTTTCTTTTGTTTATCTGTTAGTGCTCAATACACTACAAAAGATATATATGATTATATAGAGGCTTACAATTCTTTGGCAATTGCCCAAATGAAATCCCACGGAATTCCAGCGAGTATAACTTTGGCACAAGGGATATTGGAATCGGCTGCAGGAACGAGCGATTTGGCAACGAAAGCAAATAATCATTTTGGAATTAAATGTCATTCTAATTGGACAGGAAAGACATATTATAAAGATGATGATAAAAAAGATGAGTGTTTTCGTAGTTATCTTACTGTAATAGAATCTTTCGAAGACCATTCAGAATTTTTGAAACGTCCACGATACCAATCTTTATTTTCTTTGCCTATTACAGATTATAAATCTTGGGCAAAAGGTTTAAAAGATTGTGGATATGCAACCAATCCACAATATGCTAATCGATTGATAAAATTGATAGAAGATTACGATTTGGCTAAATTCGATACGGCTCAGTCATTTATTTATATTGCTGATAATGAAAATAGTGTAGAATTACCAATCTCAACAGAGAATCTACCTAAAAAAAATATTGAAAAAGTAAAACCAGCAAAAAAAGAATGGACAATAAAATCTAAACAAACAATAAATACAAATAACAATACTTCGACTCCAAAACAACAATATCTTGGATTTGAACAAGTTGATTATCCATATACTACACGCCCTGTGTATAAAAACAATGGGGTTTATTTTGTTGTTGCTCATGGTGGAGATACTTATTTTTCTATTGCTGTAGATGTGCAATTAGGTCTCGGAGAATTGAAAATATACAATGATATTCCTTTCAGAAAATATGAACCTTGTAGTGGAGAATTTGTTTATTTGCAGCGAAAACAATCAAAATCTGCAGCCAATTACCATATTTTAGGCATAGGAGAAACTTTGCGAGATGTTGCTCAAAAATATGCTGTAAGATTAAAAGCACTATATCGTTTGAACAATTTAAAGAAGAATACAGAATTGAAACCCGGTCAAAAGTTAAGACTTCAATAATGAAAATTAAAGTATTAACTATCGCTAAAACTAATGAATTGTACCTGAAAACAGGGGTAGATATTTATTGTAAAAAATTGTTTCATTATTTCCCGTTTGAATATATAGAATTGAATGCAATAAAACAAACAAAAAATCTATCTTTTGACCAACAAAAAGTGAAAGAAGGGGAGTTGTTGTTATCAAAAATAAATGCTACTGATACAGTAATACTTTTAGATGAACAAGGTATGATAAAATCTTCGGTAGCCTTTGCTTCTTTTTTGCAACAACAAATGAATACGGTAAAACAATTAGTATTTATTATTGGTGGTCCTTATGGTTTTTCAAAAGAAATATACGATAGAGCCAATTATAAATTGTCGTTGTCTGCTATGACATTTTCTCATCAAATGGTAAGACTTATTTTTTTAGAACAAATGTATAGGGCCGCTTCTATTTTGAAGGGAGAACCTTATCATCATCAATAATTTTTGAATAAAAGTATCAACATAACGAAAAAAATGTTACCTTTGTAGCATAATCTAAAAAGGGGATTTATCGCCTTGGAAGAATTTTTTTTAACCTGATTCAAAAGTTAACGTACTGATGGAGAAGAAAATAGGAACAATAAGTATTGTCGTTACCGACAGAACGCATATAGAAGAACTAAATCGATTGTTATCAATTTATGGTGATATAATTGTTTCACGTAGTGGAATTCCATTTCGTGAAGATAATTTATTTGTGATTTCTCTTGTTGTAAAAAGTGATTCAGATTCGGTCAATGCTTTAACAGGAAAATTGGGTAGAATCAAAGGAATAAAAGTAAAATCAATATTAATCAATATAAATAAATAGAGCTAAAAAATGAAAAACGAAAAATTTAAAAATTTTATAGACAGAGATAAACTTTATGCATTAATAGACGGAAATATTCCAACAGAAGAAGAATTGGATATTGTTTTGAAAAAAGCACATCAATTAAAAGGATTATCTTTGGAAGAGGTTGCATTATTGTTGCGGGTAACCGATAATAATCATATCCATAAAATCATGGAAGAAGCAAAATATGCGAAAGAAGAAATTTATGGAAAACGATTGGTATTGTTTGCTCCTGTTTATACTGGAAATGTTTGTGTGAACAATTGTCTTTATTGTGCTTTTCGTAAAGATAATAAAACGATTAAGCGAAAAGTGCTCAATATGGATGAAATAGAACAAGAAGCGAAAACATTACTCAGAGATGGACATAAGCGTATTTTGCTTATTTGTGGTGAATCTCCACGCAATGATATTGATTATATTTGTGAGGCAATACGTAGAACTTATGCCGCGAGAGAGGGAGAAAATTATGTTCGTCGTATAAATGTAGAATTAGCACCGATGACGATAGAAGATTTTCGTAAGTTGAAAGAAGAAAAAATAGGTACATACGTTTGTTTTCAAGAAACTTATGACCCCGTAGCGTACAAAAAATTTCACCCAGAAGGTTCTCCTAAAGCCGATTATGAAAATCGTCTTTTAGTAATGGATAGGGCTATGGAAGCGGGAATTGATGATGTTGGTTTAGGGGTTCTTTTTGGATTGATAGATTATCGTTTTGAAGTTTTAGCATTGGTAGAACATGCCAAACATTTGGAAGATGTTTTTGGCTGTGGTCCTCATACCGTTAGTTTCCCTCGTATAGAATATGCTGAAGGAGTACCATTTACAGAAAATATTCCTCATCAAGTTTCTGATGAAGATTTCAAAAAGATTATTGCCATTATTCGTTTAGCAATGCCTTATACAGGAATTATTCTCAGTACAAGAGAAAATGATGAAATTCGTAATGAGTTAATAAATTATGGTGTTAGTCAAGTTTCTGCTGGTTCTCGTACCAATCCGGGAGCATATAGTGAAGATGGTGATACTGGCAGTCAATTTTCGCTTGGAGACCATCGCTCGCTTGATGAGGTGATTTCCGATATGATTGACGGAGGATTTATTCCTTCTTTTTGTACAGGGTGCTATCGTAAAGGGAGAGTTGGTAACGATTTTATGGATTTAGCAAAACCGGGATTGATAAAACAATTCTGTATGCCTAATGCATTATTTACTTTTAGAGAATATTTAAATGATTTTGCTTCGCATGAAACAAAAGAAAAAGGTTTGAAACTAATGCAACAACTTGTCAATAATGTTGAAGATGAAAAATTGAAAAAAGTGATTCATCAAAATGTTGATAAAATTGATGATGGAGAAAGAGATGTTTTTTTATAAAATGTTAATTTTGTATTAATTGTATAAATAGGAGGCTGTTAGCGTCCTATTTTTTTTACCAATCTTCATCTAATTCAAGTTCTTTTTGTTTTTTATTGCTATTGTTAAGTTCTTGATTACTAAATATGTCTTCTTTTTTGTCGTTTTCTGTTTTGTTTTGAATTTCTTGACGGATTATATCATTTTGTTCTTTAATCCTTTCTTGAAACCCTTTTTTTGATGTTTGTTTATCTAAACGGAATTTAGGATTATCTAATGTGCCAATAGCCATAATATTTAAACGAAGTTTATTGCTATTTTCTTCAACAACATCGCCAAAATCTTCGTTTTGTTGTTTTTTATTCTTAAATTTCTTTGAAAGTAATTCGCTTAAATATAAACTTATATGGTAATCTATTTCATTATCAAACGTTTGGTTCCCATATAAGGTCAGATTAAGTACATTGTTTTTTATGTCAATAGTTGGAATTGTTATTTTGCGGTCGGAGATTTGTATAGTTGTATTCAATGTTGCGAATTTTATATTTTGCAATTCATCTAAAGCGACAAATTTTGATAAAGATTCTAATGGTTTAAAATGAAGTAATTCTCCGTTTTTGATATTGATGTTTATACTTGATTGAATACTATTTTCTAACAATTTGATATTATTTTGCATAATTGCCTTGAAATCAATATTACTATTGGCAATACCTCGAATATTCTTGTTTGTCAATTGGTTTTGTTTAAAATTATCGAAAGCATAAAAAAGTTGGGAAATATCAATATTTTCCAATGTTGCTTGACAATTTATGTCAAATTGTTCATTTTCTCTTTGGGTAAGCGATGAATTTACTTTTACTTTTCCGTTGAATGTATTAATTTCAAAATCTTTAAGGGTCATTTTCTTTCCATTGAAAATGGTACGACCTATTGTTTTTTGTGCTTGAAAATTGTGATAACTAACTTTATCTGCGGAAAATGCTAAATCAAAATATATTTGTTGAGGGAATGTAAGTAATGAATTATTATCTTGTTTTGTTGTTTCTGATTCGTTTTGTAGAAACGATTCCATATTAAAGTGAGGAACGTCTAAATAAGCAATTATTTTTAATGTTTCGGTAGAATCGACAATATATGGAAATATATTTTCAATTCGTCCTTTTAATGTAAAATGATTTTCTTTAATGACTCCTTCTAATCTTTTTGTATTTATTGCTTGATTATCAACACTTATTTCGCCAGATAAATTAGATAATGCAACGTTATCGGCTTTTAATTGTAAAAATATATTTGAAAATGTTGCTTCTCCTAATAATTGGGCATTGTCAAAATCGTGAATCGATAGATTGTTGATTCGTTTGAATTTATGATTGAATTTTACTGATATATTGGCATTTCCTTCGGCTTTATGAATATATGTTTTGGGCATAAAATTTTGCCAATCTTCTAAATTTACTTGTGCTTTTAAATCAAAATTGATTAATGGGGCTTCTAAATTTTTTATTTGACTTACAAGATTTATATTTCCATCGTTCAATTTTGCGTTGAAAGATGTTAAATTTATGTAAGTTGTTTGTTTCCAATTAGGCAGATTGGTTTGTAATGTGCCACTAAAATTTATATTTGAAAAACTTATATCTGTTTGAATATTGGCAATTTTTCCTTTTTTTAGGTGATAATTTGCATTTAAATCAATGTTTACTTTTGTGCCAATTGTTCCTAAAAAATCAATAGTACACGTCAGTAAACCATTAGGTTTGAATATGGCTGTTTTTTCTTTTATGTTTTCTGGTAAAATGCTGAAAATATTTTCAATAGATGATTCTTCTGTTGTCAATTGACCATTTATTTTATAATCATTATTTTCATTTTCTATTGCGGCATTGAGATGAAATGACAAAAAACTAAAATCAAATTCTCCATTTTCGATAGCATAGATTTCTTTTTCTGTATTGATGTACAACAACGTATTTAAATCTAAATCTTGTTTTTGTATGTAAACAATGTTATCGTTAATAAATTTGTCTATAAAAAGATTGCTTTTTATGTTTGCAGTAAATATACTTTTATCAAAATCGCCTTTAGCTGATATTTTTTTTGCCAATATTGTTGTTGCTTGATTTTTTTGTTGATTATGATAATTGTATTCTATTTTACTGAGTGATATTGTGTTAATTGCTATCTTTACTTCATTGTCTTGAGTACTATCTCCTTTTATAAAAATATGCCAATTGTCTTTGCCTGAAGTGTTTATTATCATATTCATTGTCGCTTGATGAATAGCGATTCTACGAATTACATAATCTCCTTTTATCAAGTCAAAAATATTTGTTTGAAGATAGACTTTATCTGCGATTAACAATGGTTCTTTTATTTGGTTTGGACTTTCAACTATTAGCGACTCTATTTCTAAAGCAGCATAGGGAAATTTACGTATTAAACTAAAAGAAACATCTTTATGTGAGATTTTTGTGCTTGTATATTGATAAATTTTTCCAAGAAACAAGTCGGCTATTTTGTCTTCAAAAACAATGGCTACGACAGATAATAATATTAGTAATCCAATAAAAATACTGCCTACTATTATGCTTATTTTTTTTATAATCTTTAAGATTTTCTTGTTATTATCTGTTGTCTTGTTCATTGGTAAAATAAAATAGCGTTTTTTTAATAATTACGCGAATTTTCATCAATACGTTTTTCTTCTTCCAATTGCCAAAGTAGATAATTTGCTTGTCTTTCCATATAATTGAGGATATCTACTTTTATATTAAGGTCTGATATTTCGCTTATTTCTTCTACAAGTGTGTCTATTTTGTTCTTAAAATTGTTATTCATATTCCGATTTTTGGTATTAATTAATAAATTCAAATTTGTTTAAAATATTTTGCAAAGATAGCATTTTTTTTGCAACTTTGTTGCTTTTATATTTTTTTCTCAATGGAGGTTGAGCCTGCCGAAACCTCCGAAATTCATGTATTTTTTTTCGTTGTCTTCGACAGGCTCAGACACCGAAAAAATAATAATACAGTGACTTAAAAAAAAAATTTTTTTCTAAAACAAAAATATTTATAAAAAAATTGTATTTTTACAAATTGAAATTAGCAGTTTATTTTTATAGACTTGCTAATAGAGTAAAAATGCAGGTGACCGCTGTGCGGTTATTTGCATTTTTTTTTGAAAAAATTTAATAAATATTTATAAAATAAAAAAAATATATGGTAAAAAAGCAGATTAAAAAATTAACTTTAGCAACTATTTTGTTGTTGTTTGCTCACAATGTTTGGGCTTATAATTTTGAAAGTGGTGGTTTGTATTACAATATTACAAGTGATACTACGGCAGCAGTTACGTATAAAGATTACAATTTCAATTCTTATTCAGGAAATATAACCATACCTGCTACGGTATTGTATAATAATACCACGTATTCCGTAACAAGCATAGGGGATTCTGCGTTTAGGGATTGTAGTGGCTTAACATCTGTAACAATCCCTAATTCCG
>JAZSKB010000010.1:0-2026 GCA_045534635.1 Bacteroidales bacterium | reverse complement strand
AGATATTACAGAGGTTCTTCACCTGTATTATTAAATGCTATTTTGTACCTTCCAGTGTAATATCTATACCCATCAAGATAATTGCCAGATACTAATATATAATATGTAGCTCCTTTTTCTACCGACCATGTTTTTTTGTGTATTCCATCTCCTTGAACATTAAAACTTTCTCCGATTCTGTAAAAGTTTTTATCATACAAATAAGCATTTAAATAAGTCATTGTATCTAATTCTATCAGTACATCTTGGGATGTGTCATTTGTAATGAAACTAAACCATTGTTCCCCAGTGCCTCCACTATTAGGATGAATTACATTTCCGTTTGTCCAAATGTTTTCATTTAATTCTGTTATAACAGTCTCTGGTTGTGCTGGAAAATTAGTAAAACCAATTTGATAAGTTCCAGAGTATTTGTAGTTACCAAAATACATACCTGATATTCGAATATAGTACGTATCTCCTATATTTAAGGAAAATTCTCTATAATCACCTACTCGACCATCATCTCCTTGAACATTAAAAGCACTACCAATTTGAGAAAACTCACTATCGTATAAATAGGCATTTAAGTATGTAATTGAAGATAGTTTTATATAAATTCGTTGAGATGATTCTGTTGCAACAAAGTTGAACCATTGATCTCCAATTCCTCCATTATCGGGTTTTATAATTTCTTCATTCGTCCATTCATTAATAGTTAGATTAATGGGATTTTTTTTAGTTCCAATTTGTGATTCTTCTGGTTGAAAAAATCCATCACATCCAACACCAAGCATAATTATTAGAATTAAAGGAACAAAGATAAATATTTTTTTATTTTTCATAGTATTATACCTCCAAAAATAGTCATATAGGTTATAAACCGATAATGATTTTATATAACATTTGTCAACATAGCCGAAAACTAGTTCTTTTGATAAAAAAGTCTACAATGCAAACTTTTCGATTTAATTATTTATATTTAAAACATAAATATGTCATATATAACATTTTTTCCCTCCTTACAAAGAGCATAACAATAATTCAGGAAAAGAAGTGAGTGCTATCAATTAAATATGACATCTAGTGAATGTCATATTTAATTGAAGTATATCATATACTTTTTATAGTTGACAAGTAGTAAATGTCATTTATTGAAAAATATGTACAAAAACAAGAATGGAAGTCTTAACAATATTTCAGGTAAAAATATTGCTAATATTAGGAAAAATATTACACCTAAAATGTCCCAAAGAGCATTGGCAGATAAATTACAACTTTATGGTTTGGATTTAGATAAAAATGCTATTCAACGCATAGAAAGCGGAAAAAGATTTGTAACAGATATAGAATTGCTTGTTTTTTCAGAAGTACTTAATGTGTCAATAACATCTCTTTTAGAAAGGTAATTTTTTTATATCTGACGTACGAGAATATGTGTTTTGCTTGTTATTTTGTGCAGTATAACAATTGTGTAACCACCATCTAATTTGAACTTTGCTTTTTAAATCCCATTATCTTCCAGCATTATCCCCTCTCAACCAAAACTTCACACAAATTTTACATCACCTTTAATCAATCTTTACAATCTTCCTTTATCTTCTTGTTAGATTCTTTATGAATCAAAAAAAACATTTTGAGGACAAAAAAATGAAAAAAACTTTTTTTGCGGTTTTAGCATTTTTAACTTTGCTAACTGGGTGTTTCAAATCAGAAAACACAAACACTGTTTCTACTGATGGTTCTACTTCTATGGAAAAGGTGATTGGTATTTTGGGTGAGGTTTTTACAGAAAATAACAAGGGTGTAAACTTTACTTATAATCCAACTGGGTCTGGAACTGGGATTTCTAGTGTTTTGGAAAATCGATGTGATATTGGGCTTTCTAGCAGAAACTTGAAACAATCAGAAATTGAAAAAGGTCTTACAGAAACAATTTTGGCTTATGACGGAATTGCAATCATTGTGAATAAAGAAAATCCAATTTCTAATTTGCAACTTGAAACTTTAGAAAAGATTTTTACTGGGGTTATTACAAATTGGAAAG
>JAZSKB010000041.1:0-20767 GCA_045534635.1 Bacteroidales bacterium | reverse complement strand
TAAACTTGTTAATTGATTAATCCTGCAAGACAAATAAGTTAACGCTGTATTTTGGCTTACATCTAAACTTGTTAATTGATTATTATAGCAAGACAAAGAACATAATGCTACATTTTGGCTTAAATCTATTCCTGTAATTTTAGTTTTATTGTCGTTACAATAAAATGTTTTTACATCTCCGTAGATAGTCATAGTATTGGCTCCGGAACGATATGCATAAGTAGTTGTTCCTGTTGATGAGATTGTCATATCATATACGTTATTTCCGCTAACAATTTTAACAGGGGTAAAGTCTGTATCTGCTGACAAACCGATTGATATTAATGAATCTTTGGTAACATCAAGGGTGATATATCTATTGAGATTACCCATAAATGGACATTCGTAGTCTCCTGTTGTTGCTGGAATATTTACTGAATATCTTGAATATTGTACTTTCCAATTTTTTGCTATTGCATTCTGTGAATTAGTTGCTTTAAAAAATATTACAGCAGCGGCATGTTGTGATGATGTCGTATCATATAATGGATAGAAAGAGCCTGGTCCTGATGTAACAAATGGCAATGAACACATTATAGCATCATATTCTGCTGTTGTAAATGAATTGCCATAGCAAGATAAATATTGTAATTTAGTATTCCTACTTATATCTAATGTAGTTAGCTGATTATTATAGCAAGACAAAGTACATAATGCTACATTTTCGCTTAAATCTAAACTTGTTAATTGATTACCATAGCAAGACAAAGTATATAATGAGGTATTTTTGCTTACATCTAAACTTTTTAATGGATTACTATAGCAATATAAATATCTTAATGCTACATTTTTACTTACATCTAAACTTGTTAATTGATTAGAATAGCAATACAACTGAGTTAACGCTGTATTTTTAGTTACATCTAAACTTGTTAATTTATTATTATAGCAATACAAATAAGTTAACGCTGTATTTTTAGTTACATCTAAACTTGTTAATTGATTTCCATTACAAACCAAATAAGTTAACGCTGTATTTTGGCTTAAATCTAAACTTGTTAATTGATTACTATAGCAAGACAAATAAGTTAACGCTGTATTTTTAGTTACATCTAAACTTGTTAATGGATTATTATAGCAAATCAAAGTACATAATGCTACATTTTGGCTTAAATCTAAACTTGTTAATTGATTACTATAGCAATACAAAGTATATAATGAGGTATTTTGGCTTACATCTATTCCTGTAACTTTAGTTTTATTGTCGTTACAATAAAATGTTTTTACATCTCCGTAGATAGTCATAGTATTGGCTCCGGCAAGATATGAAGTCGTAGTTGTCAAATCTGTTGATGTCGTTGTAAAAACATAAACGTTATTTCCGCTAACAATTTTAACAGGAATATTAGCAGTATCTGTTTGCAAGCGGATAGAGATTAAGGAATCTTTGGTAACATTGAGGGTGATATATCTATTGTTATTACCAGAGAATGGACAATCATAGTTTCCTATTGTTGCTGGAATTGCTGTACTATTAGAATTATATAGTACATTCCAATTTTTGGCTTTGGCATTAAGTGAATTACTTGCTATAAATGCTACAAGATTGGTATCGCTTGAATTATATAGTGGAAAGAACTTTCCTGTTCCTGAGGAAACCAATGGCAATGAACACATTATAGCATCATATTCTGCGGTTGTAAATGGATTTCCATAGCAAGATAAATACGTTAACGCAATATTTTTGCTTAAATCTAAACTTGTTAATTGATTATTATAGCAAATCAAAGTACATAATGCTACATTTTGACTTAAATCTAAACTTGGTAATTGATTACCATTGCAATACAAAGTACATAATGCTACATTTTGGCTTAAATCTAAACTTGGTAATTGATTACTATAGCAAGACAAATAAGTTAACGCTGTATTTTTGCTTAAATCTAAACTTGTTAATTGATTAGTATAGCAAATCAAAGTACATAATGCTGTATTTTGGCTTAAATCTAAACTTGTTAATGGATTACTATAGCAAGACAAAGTATATAATGAGGTATTTTTGCTTAAATCTAAACTTGTTAATGGTTTACTACCACCATATAAATATTTTAATGCTACATTTTTACTTACATCTAAACTTGTTAATTGATTAGTATTGCAATATAAAGTAGTTAACGCTGTATTTTTGCTTATATCTAAACTTGTTAATTGATTAATTCCGCAATCTAAATAAGTTAACGCTGTATTTTTAGTTACATCTAAACTTGTTAATTGATTTCTATAGCAAGACAAAGTAGATAATGCTACATTTTTGCTTACATCTAATGCACTTATATTGTTGTCGTAACAATATAAAGCAGATAATGCGATATTTTTGCTTACATCTATTCCTGTAATTTTAGTTTTATTGCTGGTACAATAAAATGTTTTTACATCACCATAGATAGTCATAGTATTGGCTCCAGCACGATATGAAGTCGTAGTTGTCACACTTGTTGATGTTGTTGTAAATTCATATACGTTGTTTCCACTAACAATTCTAATAGGTGTATTAGCAGTATCTGTTGCCAAGCGGATAGAGATTAATGAATCTTTGGTAACATTTAATGTGATATATCTATTGTTATTACCCATAAATGGACATTCGTAATCTCCTGTTGTTGGTGGAATTGCTGTACCTCCAGAATATTGTACATTCCAATTTTTGGCTTTGGCATTAAGTGAATTACTTGCCATAAATTTAGTTGCATTGGTATCGCTTGAACTATATAGTGAACGGAAATTTCCTGTTCCTGAGGAAACCAATGGCAATGAACACATTATAGCATCATATTCTGCTGTTGTAAATGAATTGCCATAGCAATACAAATTAATTAACGCTGTGTTTTTGCTTACATCTAATGTAATTAGCTGATTATAATGGCAATACAAAGTTTTTAACGCTGTATTTTTAGTTACATCTAAACTTGTTAATTGATTAGAATAGCAAGACAAAATAGTTAACGCTGTATTTTTGCTTATATCTAAACTTGTTAATGGATTATTACCACAATATAAATGAGTTAACGCAATATGTTTGCTTACATCTAAATTTGTTAAATTATTAGTATTGCAATACAAAGAAGTTAACGCGGTATTTTGACTTACATCTAAACTTGGTAATTTATTAGTTCCGCAATCAAAATAAGTTAATGCTGTATTTTTGCTTACATCTAAACTTGTTAATTGATTATTATAGCAAATCAAAGTACATAATGCTACATTTTTGCTTACATCTAAACTTGTTAATTGATTTCCATTACAACCCAAATAAGTTAACGCTGTACAAGCACTTACATCTAAACTTGTTAATTTATTATTATAGCAAAGCAAAGTACATAATGCTACATTTTTACTTACATCTATTCCTGTAATTTTAGTTTTATTGTCGTTACAATAAAATGTTTTTACATCTCCGTAGATAGTCATAGTATTGGCTCCAGCACGATATGTAGTCGCATTTGTCAAATTTGTTGATGTCGTTGTAAAATCATAAACGCTATCTCCGCTAACAATTCTAATAGGAGTATTTGCAGCATCTGTTGCCAAGCGGATAGATATTAATGAATCTTTGGTAACATTGAGGGTGATATATCTATTGATATTACCCATAAATGGACATTCGTAAGTTCCTGTTGTTGCTGAAATTGCTGCTCCTCCAGAAAAATATTGTACATTCCAATTTTTGGCTTTGGCATTAAGTGAATTACTTGCCGCAAATTTTGTAGCATTGGTATCGTTTGAATTATATAGTGGACGGAAACTTCCTGTTCCTGAGGAAACAAATGGCAATGAACACATTATAGCATCATATTCTGCTGTTGTAAATGGATTTTCAAAGCAAGCCAAATAAGTTAATGCTGTATTTTTGCTTACATCTAAACTTGTTAATTGATTAGAATAGCAATTCAAAGTACATAACGCAATATTTTTGCTTACATCTAAACTTGTTAATTGATTATTATAGCAATTCAAAGTACATAACGCAATATTTTTGCTTATATCTAAACTTGTTAATTGATTAGTATAGCAATACAAAAGAGTTAATGCCATACTCTTGCTTACATCTAAACTTGTTAATTGATTAGAATAGCAATACAAAGTAATTAACGCAGTATTTTTGCTTAAATCTAAACTTGGTAATTTATTATTATAGCAATTCAAAAAAGTTAACGCTACATTTTTGCTTAAATCTAAATTTGTTAATTGATTAGCTCCGCAAGACAATAGACCTAATACGGAATTTTTGCTTAAATCTAAATTTGTTAATTGATTAGCTCCGCAATACAAAGTACATAATGCTACATTTTTGCTTACATCTAAACTTGGTAATTTATTAGTTCCGCAATCAAAATAAAATAACGCTGTATTTTTGCTTACATCTAAACTTGTTAATTGATTATTATAGCAAATCAAATAAGTTAACGCTGTACAGCCGTTTACATCTAAACTTGTTAATTGATTTCCATTACAAGCCAAATAAGTTAACGCTGTACAAGCACTTACATCTAAACTTGTTAATTTATTAGTATAGCATTGCAAATATTGTAATTTAGTATTTTTGCTTAAATCTAATGCACTTATATTGTTGTCGTAACAAAGCAAAGTACATAATGCAACATTTTTGCTTACATCTATTCCTGTAATTTTAGTTTTATTATTGAAACAATCAAACCTCTTTACATCACCGTAGATAGTCATAGTATTGGCTCCAGCATAATATGAAGTCAAAGTTGTCAAACTTGTTGATGTTGTTGTAAAATCATAAACGCTATCTCCGCTAACAATTCTAACAGGAGTATTTGCAGCATCTGTTGACAAGCGGATAGATATTAATGAATCTTTGGTAACATTGAGGGTGATATATCTATTGTTATTACCAATAAATGGGCAAATATATGTTCCTGTTGTTGCTGGAATTGCTGTACCATTAGAATAGTATTGTACATTCCAATTTTTGGCTTTGGCATTAGTAGCATTACTTGCCATAAATTTTGTAGCATTGGTATCACTTGAATTATACAGTGGACGGAAACTTCCTGTTCCTGAGGAAACCAATGGCAATGAACACATTATAGCATCATATTCTGCTGTTGTAAATGGATTTGCATGGCAACACAAATAAGTTAACGCTGTATTTTTGCTTACATCTAAACTTGTTAATTGATTACCATTGCAATACAAAGTACATAATGCTACATTTTTGCTTACATCTAAACTTGTCAATTGATTATTAGAGCAAGACAAATAAGTTAACATAATATTTTTGCTTAAATCTAAACTTGGTAATTGAATACCTCCGCAAGACAAATAAGTTAACATAATATTTTTGCTTACATCTAAACTTGTTAATTGATTACTATAGCAATACAAAGTACATAATGCTACATTTTTGCTTACATCTAAACTTGTTAATTGATTACTATAGCAAGACAAAGAAGTTAACGCTGTATTTTTGCTTATATCTAAACTTGTTAATTGATTAGAAGAGCAATACAATTCTTTTAACGCTGTATTTTGACTTACATCTAAACTTGTTAATTTATTAGAATAGCAATACAAATGAGTTAACATAGTATTTTTGGTAACATCTAAACTTGTTAATTGATTACTATAGCAAGACAAATAAGTTAACGCTGTATTTTTGCTTATATCTAAACTTGTTAATTGACTATTATAGCAAAACAAATAAGTTAATAGTGTAAGTTTACTTAAATCTAATGAATCTAAATAAGTAGTAGAAAATTGGAAATTTGTTATTTTAGTATTGTTACTAAAATCTACATTAGTAACTTTAGCCCTATTGTTTGAACAAGAAAAATATTTAACATTTCCGTAAACATACATAGTATTGGCAGCGGCATAACATAATTTATTACCAATCCACCCCGTTGTCGTTGTAAAATTATAGACACTATCTCCGCTAACAATTTTAACAGGAGTATTAGCGGAATCTGTTGTCCAATTGAGGGTTATAACAGAGTCTTTTACTACATCAAGTTTTATGTAGCGGTTCATGTTTTGGGCTTGTGTTGCCCCACCAAATAATAGCATTCCTGCTACTATCAATCCTAAAATTTTCTTGCACCTCTGTGCAAATGTTCTGTAAGGTTTTAACATAATATTTAAATTTTAATGAATAAATTACTTTAATTTACCTAATATTTATATTTATAAAGTTTCTACAAAAAAAAATACAAATAGCCTCAAAAAGGTTATCTGCATAAGTTGTCGGTTTACAAAATTGTAAATTGTAAATGAAGAAATTTACCCCCCCCATGTAAATTATTGATTTACAGAAAGTTACACTCTGTTCATTTGGGCGTACTTTTTCGTTGCCCCCTTGATTTATATCATGTTGGTTATTGTGAAACTCAATCTGAGTACATTTCCTAAATTTTTTCATTCCTCTACAATTTTTAAAATTATTAAAATTCATCAATAATTTTACTTTCCTATATTTTCACTTTTACTCAGATTTTCCGCAAAGGTATAATTTTTTTTAATATAAATTTCTATTTTTAGAAAAAAATTTTTTAAAGTCACTTTTTTTCGGTGTCTGAGCCTGCCGAAGACAACCGAATTTAGCAACAAGGTTGCAAAATCTGTCTGAACAGAATCAATTATTTTTATTGGTACAATGTTCGATTTCTGACTCAAATTCTAATGTTACATGCTCTATTCCTATTTCTGCCATAGCTTGTTTGATATTACTTTTTGTCTTATACATTTGGGACATATCGTTCAACACTATATGAACAGTTAAGGCATTTTCTGTAGTACTCATTGCCCAAACATGCAAATGATGAATCTCTTTTACATTTTCTTGACTACAAATAACATTTTTTACTTTTTTTAAATCTATCCCAATTGGTACTCCATCTAAAGCTAATTGTACACTTTCTTTTAGCAATTTCCATGTTGAAATTATTATTATTATTGCAATAATTAATCCAACAATAAAATCTACAACATAAGCACCTGTAAAATATATAATTACACCAGAAACGACAACACCTATTGAAACTAACGCATCTGCAGCCATGTGCAAATATGCTCCTTTAACATTTAAATCTTTGTCTTTATCGTACAAAAACAAAAGAGCGGTAATTGTATTGACAATCACTCCAATAAAAGCAACTATTGCTATAATATTGCCATCCACCGATTGAGGATAATAAATTTTTTCTATACTTTCTTTTAGTATAAATATTACCACTACTACTAATAAAATAGCATTGAATAAAGATACTAAAATAGTACTCTTCTTGTATCCATAAGTATATTTTTCATTTGTACGCATCTGTGAAAGACGCATCGCCAATAATGCTAAAATCAAACTTGCAATATCTGTCAAATTATGCCCTGCATCAGATAATAAACTCACAGAATTGGAAAGCATTCCCAATAAAAATTCTAATGCAACAAATAAAACATTTATCACTATAGCAATAATAAATATTTTATTCAATTTATTGCTTTTCATCTGATGATGAATTTCATGATGATGATGATGATGATGTGATTTCGTTAACTTTGTATCCATAATAATATTTTTTTCTACAAAAGTAATACTTTTTCAAATATTTCTTTTCATCATTATTAGGGATAACAAAAACAAAAAAAATGCTACCTTTGCCAAAATTTAAACAAAAAAAATATTATGAGTACAAAGTTTTTTACTACCAAGACCAAACTCGCTGAAATTTTGCATACCAATTTGCAATTAGTTGTTTTATTTCCTCGTCTAAATATTTTGCTTGGATTTGGAGAAAAAAACATCGAACAATATTGCAAAAAACATCATTTATCTGAAGATTTTATTGTTTTAATGTGCAATGTTTACACTTTCAATGAATACCAACCCTCCCACAATGATATTATTAACGTGAATAACAATAACTTAATTCAATTTTTACTTTCTTCTCATGAATATTATCTAAAAGAACGTATTCCACACATTAGCAATCATTTGCATAAAACTATCATCAATGCAAGCCAAGATATATCAAATATTGTTTTACAATTTTTCAACGAATACCAAAAAGAGGTAAAAAAACATTTTCGTTACGAAGAAAAAGAAATTTTTCCGTATATGTATGATATTCAAAACAAAGAAAAAGTACAATTGAAAAATAAAACCTTATTTGAAAAACATCACACAAATATTGAAGACAAATTGAACGATTTGATAAATATCGTTATCAAATATTTACCTTCTCAATGGCAAAATCAAGACCGAATTTCGCTATTGATGGATTTGTCTTTTTTGCTTCAAGACATGAAAAAACATGCAATCATCGAAGAAAAAATTCTTATACCTTATATTAAATATTTAGAAGAACTATGAAAAAAGCAAGAATATTTATCATAGAACCTTCCGAATTAATTATAAAAGGGTTCTACAATATGTTTTCACATAGTACAACAATAGATATTGTTGGACATTTATACAATTTAGAAAAATCTCAAGAGACTTTACTCAAAAGTGATGCTAATATTTTATTAATCAATCCTCGTTTATTCAGTTTTTCTGATAGATTTTCTATTCGTGCTTACTTTCAAAATCTAAACAATGTTATTTTAGGAGCAATCATTTACAATTATCATGACAACTACACATTAAGTCAATACCATTTACTCATTGATATTACTGATAATAAACATTATATAGAAAACAAGATAATCTCTTCACTATCAAACAATCATGATAATGAACATATTTCTAACAATGGAGATAATTCAGAATTATCTTATAGAGAAAAAGATGTTTTAACACTTTTAGCCAAAGGAATGATGAACAAAGAAATCGCTGATGCTCTCAATATTTCTATTCATACTGTTATTTCTCATAGAAAAAATATCACCCGAAAAACAGACATCAAATCTATTGCAGGTTTAACAGTTTACGCCCTTTTGCATAATTTGATAGATAAAAATGATATTATCTAAACTATTTTTTCAAAAAAATAACAAAATTAATTCATAAAAAAGTGATACCTTTGCTTTTGTGTAAAAACAAATAAAAAATGTCAGCAAGTATATCACAATCAGCCGGGAAAATCACCACCCATGTGCTTCAACGTATGAAGAACAATCATGAAAAGATTGCAATGCTAACAGCATACGACTATTCTATGGCAAAATTGTTAGAAATTGTGGGTATAGAAATAGTGCTTGTTGGAGATTCTGCCGCCAATGTAATGGCAGGACACAAAACAACGCTTCCAATGACATTAGACCACATGATTTATCATGCAAGTTCTGTTGTTAGGGCAATACAAAAAGCACTTGTTGTTGTAGATTTACCATTTGGTACTTATCAAGGAAATTCTAAAGAAGCGTTACATTCTGCTATCCGAATCATGAAAGAATCGGGAGCAGATGCTGTCAAACTCGAAGGAGGAAAAGAAATTTTAGAATCTGTTGATAGAATACTCACCGCCGGTATTCCTGTAATGGGTCATTTAGGATTGACACCTCAATCTATTAACAAATTTGGAACATATTCTGTTCGTGCTATTGACCCAAGAGAAGCAGATTGTTTGCTCACAGACGCTTTATTATTAGAAAAAGCAGGCTGTTTTGCTATTGTTTTAGAAAAAATTCCTGCTACTTTAGCAAAAAAAGTGGCAGAAACTGTCAAAATTCCTATTATCGGTATCGGTGCTGGCAACAATGTTGACGGACAAGTATTGGTTTTACATGATATGCTTGGTATTACACAACAATTTTCTCCACGTTATCTTCGTCGTTATCTTGATTTAAGTACAGAAATAACTGGAGCATTGAATAAATACATTGAAGACGTTAAATCTGGTAATTTTCCTAACGAAAAAGAGCAATATTAATACATTATGAGCGATAAACTTCAACATGAATGCGGTGTGGTTTTATTACGACTATTAAAACCCTTAGATTATTACGTAAAAAAATATGGTACAGCGTTTTACGGAATGGACAAATTGTATTTGCTAATGCAAAAACAACACAATAGAGGTCAAGATGGTGCTGGATTTGCTTCCATTAAATTTGATGCTCAACCGGGTATTCGCTACATTGATAGACGACGTTCTAACTCTTCGTCTCCTATTAAAGATTGTTTTGTTCCTGTTTACGATGATTTACAAAAATTAGCCAACACGCAGCCAGAACGACTAAAAGATGCTAATTGGCTGAAAAACAATATTGAATTTGCTTCAGAACTATTTTTAGGGCATTTAAGATATGGCACTTTTGGTCGTAACGATATTAATACAGTTCACCCATTTATTATTCACAACAATTGGGTGTCAAGAAGTATCGTTGTCGCTGGAAATTTCAATATGACCAATTCCGATGAACTTTTTGAAGACCTCGTCGCTCTTGGACAACACCCAATAGAAACAAGTGATACTATCACCATTTTGGAAACTATTGCAAACAAAGTTAATAAGGCAAACGATGATATGTATCAACAATTCAAAGCAGAAGGAATGTCCAAATACGATATTTCTATACGTATTCAAAAAGAAATGGATATTCTTAAAATTTTGAAAACAGCATCAGAAAAATGGGACGGTGGCTATGTATTTTGTGGTATGCTTGGGCATGGTGACGCATTTGTTTTACGCGACCCTAACGGAATAAGACCAGCATTTTATTATCACGATGATGAAGTTATTGTTATTGCTTCAGAACGTCCAGCAATTCAAACTGCATTTAATCTTAGTGTAGAAGATATTAATGAATTGCCTGCAGGACATGCGGCTATTATTAAACGTAATGGCGATTTTGCTATCAAAGAATGTCAAAAATCTAAACATGTAAAACAATGCTCTTTCGAACGTATTTATTTTTCTCGCGGTACCGACAAAGATATTTATCAAGAAAGAAGACGTTTAGGGGCATTACTTTTACCTGAAGTTCTTAAATCAATTGATAATGATTTGATTAATACTGTTTTTTCTTATATTCCAAATACCGCTTTAGTGGCTTTCAATGGTATGTTCGATGCTTTAAGAGACCATTGCAACGAAGTTAAAAAACGTAAATTATTGGAACGAAAAGAAGAACTTACCCCTGAATTGGTTGACAAAATATTAGCAATTATGCCTCGTTTCGACCAAGCCGCTGTCAAAGACGTTAAATTACGTACATTTATCACTGAAGATAAACAACGTGACGATTTAGTTGCTCACGTTTACGATATTACATACGGTGTCGTCAATAAAAATGTTGACAACCTTGTTGTTTTAGACGACTCTATAGTAAGAGGTACTACTCTAAAACAAAGTATCATACGTATGTTGGATAGGCTTAATCCTCGAAAAATTATTATTGCAAGCTCTGCTCCTCAAATTCGTTATCCTGATTGTTATGGTATTGATATGAGCCGTTTAGGTGAATTTGTTGCTTTTCAAGCAGCGATTTCATTAATCAAAGAACGTGGTCTTGACGATTTAATTCAAGATGTTTATCAAAAATGTAAAGCACAAGAAAATAAACCTAAAGAAGAAATTGTCAACTACGTGAAAGAATTATACGCTCCTTTCCGTGCTTCTGAAATTTCTCGTAAAGTTGCCGATTTAGTTCGTCCTGAAAATATCAATGCAGAGTTAGAAGTTGTTTACAATAGTATTGAAAATCTGCACACTGCGTGCCCTAACCACCTTGGAGATTGGTATTTCACAGGAGATTACCCTACCCCGGGAGGATACCGTGTTTTAAATCGTTCTTTTATCAATTACATTGAAAACAAAACAGAACGTCCTTGGTAATAGGCAACAAGAAGATGAAAAAAATATTTTTTATTTGCTTAATAAGTTGCTTATTTTCAACTATTAATGCTCAAGAAACGACAGAACAGGTTGAAACACTTTCTGCAAGTGAACTTATTTTTCAACTAAATACTCAAGTTTATGGGCATAACCATCATGGCGAAAATTTTTCGCTAATGGGAATTGGTGCTTATTTCGGATATGCTTATTTCATCAAAAGCAATCACAGAATTTCTGCAGGATTGGAATTGACTTACCGAAACGGATTGCAATTGCTCCTCATTCCTGATTATCATTATGAATGGATTTTTGGAAAATATTTCCGCACTGCATTAGGAATGAAATTATTAGGAGGTTATTGTAGTGGTATGGGAGGAACTATTGGAGCCCAACCTTCTTTTGAATTTGGTTTTTTAATTTCATCTAAATTTTCTATATCCATAAGTACTGGTTATCGTCTTGTATATTATTCCAAACCATCTACAAGCGAAGCACTACAATTTGGTAAAAATGTTTTTGAAATCCCTATAGAACTCAATTTAAGATTCTAAATGAATATAAATGAGCATTTTATGCAAAGAGCCTTATTTTTGGCACAACTTGGAACAGGATATACCGCTCCTAATCCAATGGTTGGTTGCGTAATTGTTTGGAATAATATTATTATAGGGGAAGGTTGGCACAAACATTATGGAGAACCTCATGCCGAAGTAAATGCTATTAATAGCGTAAAAGACAAGCAATTACTTAAACATAGTACGCTTTATGTTACCTTAGAACCTTGTTCGCATTTTGGCAAAACGCCTCCTTGTGCCGATTTAATTATTAAACACGGTATTCCTAAAGTTGTTGTTGCTACATTAGACCCCAACCCTAAAGTCGCAGGAAAGGGTATTTTAAAATTACAAAACAATGATATTGAAGTACTTGTCGGATGTTTAGAAAATGAAGCTCGACATATTAATCGACGTTTTTTCACTTTTCACCAACTCCATAGACCATACGTTGTACTTAAATGGGCTCAAACTTTAGACAATTTTATCGATTGTAACAATCGTGGAAATAAAAATCGACAAGACTATTGGATTAGCAACGAAAGATTAAAATACCGCGTTCATCAACTTCGAGCCAATGAAGCCGCTATTTTTTGCGGAGCCAATACTCTTATCAACGACAATCCAAAAATGAATGTTAGGCTATTAAAAGGAAAACAACCTATACGCATAACATTTATCAACAAACAAATAGACACAAATTTACATTTCTTTGATAATAGTCAACCCTCATGGATTTTTACCACAGATTCTCATCTAAATTGCGAAAATATCCGCTATTTTTACATTGATGAAAACAATTGGCATAAAAATATGCTCAATATTTTATATGAAAATAGCGTTAATTCTATCTTGATAGAAGGAGGCAAAAACACACTTGACACATTTATTTCCAACAACTTGTGGGACGAAGCGTTTGTTTTAATTGGCAATACATCTTTTGGTAAAGGATTGCCCGCTCCCAAAATAGATATTGCTCCTCAAAAAATAGAACACATTGACGACAACCTATTAATTTATTATCGTAACAATGAGTAAAAAAAAGTATTACGTCGTTTGGAAAGGAAAAGAAATTGGCATTTTTGATAAATGGGAAGATTGTAAACGCAATGTTGAAAATTTTTCATCTCCGATATATCGTTCTTTTTCCTCTCTTGAAGAAGCGAAAATTGCTTTTCAAAACCCTCCAGAGAAATATTTTGAGAAAAAAGAGCCTGCTATACAACCTATCTTCGATGCCATTTACGGAAAACCTATTATACCAAGTATTTGTGTTGACGGTGCCCATAGTAGTTCTTCTCGACAATCTGAATATCAAGGTGTTGACACTGAAACTGGAGCATTATTATTCAAAAATGGTCCTTTTATTGATGGCACCAACAATGTTATGGAATTTTTGGCTCTTGTACATGCTTTAGCCTTGTGCAAACAACAAAATTGGAATTTACCTATTTATTCCGATAGTGCCAATGCCATTAAATGGGTTAAAAACAAAAAAGCAGCAACAAATTTGCAAAAAACACCCCTCAATGAACAAGTTTTTGAACTCATTGCTCGAGCGGAAAATTGGCTAAAAAAAAATACTTATACAACACCTATTTACAAATGGGAAACAAAAGTTTGGGGAGAAATTCCCGCTGATTTTGGTAGAAAATAAATATGAATATGCAACAATCTAAATTTACAACTTACCTGCTTTTAAGTTGTTCTATGTTATTTTGGGGAACTTCTTTTGTGTTTACCTCATTAATTTTACCAAGTATTAATGCCATTAGTCTTATTTTTATCAGACTTGTTATTTCTGCATCAATGCTATGGATTTTCATTTTATTGTTTTACAAAAAATGCAAAATAGAAAAAAAAGATTGGAAATATTTATTTCTTTTAGCACTCTTTGAACCATTTTTCTATTTTTTAGGAGAAACATTTGCTTTAGAACGTGTTAGCCCTGTCATTGTTTCTCCTATCATATCTACTATACCTGTTTTTACCGCTATTATTATGGTGCTATTTTTCAAAGCAAAATTATCTAAAACCAACATTATCGGTATTTTCTTATCTTTGATTGGGGTTATTTGTATGATTTTAGGAAAAAATTTACAAATTGACGTTGATATTTTTGGAATTTTTCTTTTATTTATTACTGTCTGTTCTTCTGTTTGTTATGGAATTATTCTCAATACTTTATCTGGAAAGGTCAATACTATTTGGCTTATCGCTATACAAAACACAATTGGAATGCTTTTATTTTTGCCTCTTTGGCTAATCACCAAACAACCTATTGATTATCAGGCTAATTTATCTTCTGGTATTTTCGTTAATTGCTCACCACAATTTGTTGTATGGTTTAGTATTATTATGTTATCAATTTTTTCTTCTACTCTTGCTTTTATGTTTTATTCTATGGCGGTAAAAAAGATTGGTATTTCTCGTTCGGCTGTTTTTACAAATGCTATTCCCATTTTTACTGCAATTACCGCATTTTTTCTCACTGGTGAATTACTTTCTTTGTACAAAATGATTGGCATTCTTATTATTATAGTAGGTGTTTGCCTCACTCAAATTGAAAAAAAAGAGATATAATAATTTATTTCTATATTTTTGGGGGGCTTGGCAAAAAAGCAAACTAATTTTACAATTTTAGAATATATATCAACTATATAACAACAATGTTGCCATAAAATACTGTGGAACTTTTAAATTATCTGTTTAAAGAAATGTAAATTACAATTGATTATTCTTCTCGTAACGTTTTAAAATGCCTTCTACATCTCTAATGCTTTTTTTTATCCAATCCAACCGTAATTGATTGAGTTTATTTTCACTGAGTTGCCATTGAATATTTGATTTTCTTAATCTTTGTACGGTATTCATCATAGTGAGAGCAACTGATACAGAAATATTGTAACTTTCAGTAAATCCGTACATTGGTATTTTTACATATTCATCAGCCATTTTGATGGCGTTGGGACTTAATCCTAATAATTCTGTACCAAAAAGAAATGCTGTTGGTTGTTCAATGTTTATTTCATCTAACATTTGGTCATTTTCAGCGGGAAGTGTTGCTACAATTTTGTAACCTAATTCTTTTACCTTCTTTAAACATTCTATGGTATTGTCTTCATTTTTGTTGTAACGATGCAACGACAACCATTTATCCGACCCCATAGAAACTTCTTTACTGATTTGATATTGAAATTTATTTTCAATAATATGTACATTTTGAATACCTAAACATTCTGCTGTTCGTAAAACGGCACTCATATTATGACTTTGGTACAAATTTTCTACTATAATAGTAAGATGTTCAGTACGTTGAGCACTAACATCAAAAATTCGTTGGTAACGTTCTTCAGAAATGTATTGACGAAGATAATCTATTTTATTTTCCATAAAAAAAACAAGGAGACTACATAGTAGTCTCCTATTTAGCGTTAATTGTAAAATTATTTTACGGATTCTGCTAATATAGCACCGATTTTAACTTTGACAACATTTTTAGCAGGAACATTCACAGGAGCTCCTGTGTGAACATTTCTTCCAACACGTGCAGGACGTTCTACAACATTCATAGTAACGAAACCAGGAATGCATAATCTCTTTTCTTTTTTTAACGCGTCTGTTGTAACATCTACAAAAGCATCAAGAGCGGCTTTTGCGTTTTTTCTAGACATGCCTGTTTGGGCTACCATTGCATCAATTAATTCTGCTTTATTCATAATGTAAAAGTTTTTAAAAATTTTCACAAATTTACAAAAAAAATATATACAGCACTCTATTTTTAGCGTAAAAAATATGAAAAATACTTTAATTTGTTGATTTATAATAAATTTGATATATTTTATTGTGCGATTTTTCCATTAAAACCTTTATTTCCAAGCAAAAATTCGTCAATAGTCATACGTTTTTTACCGAAAATTTGTAATTTTTTTATGTAAATACACCCATCTAAACAAGCAATAGTCAAATATGTTTTGTCGTCGGAAGAGATTTCGCCAATGGCTTGTTGTGCTGTTTTTTTTCCGATTTGAGCATTGAAAATTTTCATTGTAATTTGCTCTCCTTTATTGTTGAAGTAAGATGTAAAAGCCGCTGGATAAGGAGATAATCCTCTTATAAAATTATAAATATCAATTGCTTTTTTGTTCCAATCTATTTTACAATCTTGTTTAAATATTTTTGGAGCCAAAGCAAATTCTGTTGATATATTGTCTTGAATAATAACTTTGACATTGTCTTGCTCAATTAATTGTAAAGTTTGACAAATAGTATTTTTTCCTAGCGATAACAATTTATCGTGTAGAGTTTCAGCGGTTTCATTATCTTCAATAGAAGTTTTTGCTTTTAGAATAATATTGCCGCTATCAATTATTTCGTTGATAAAAAATGTGGTAACACCAGTTTCTTTTTCTCCATTGATAATAGCCCAATTGATAGGAGCGGCTCCTCTATATTGAGGAAGCAAAGAAGCGTGTAAATTGATAGTTCCTTTGGGCGGAATATTCCAAACTACACTTGGTAACATACGAAATGCAACAACAACAAATAAATCGGCTTGAAATTGTTTTAGTTGGGAAATAAAGTGTTCATCTCTCAATTTTTCGGGTTGTAATATAGGCAAATTATGTTCTTCTGCATATAATTTTACTGCGGATTTTTGTATTTTCATACCTCTTCCAGCGGGTTTATCTACGGAAGTTACTATGGCACAGATATTATGTATCCCTTCTTGAACGATGGCATCTAATATACCAACGGCAAAGTCGGGAGTACCCATAAAAACTATTTTCATTTATTTATAAGGCTAAAAGTTTTAAACATGCAACAGCGGCTTCAACACCTTTATTGCCATGGATACCACCAGAACGGTCGATTGCTTGTTGCATATTGTTTGTGGTCAGTACTCCAAAAACAACAGGCACATTGCATTCTAAGCCTACATTCATAATACCATTGGCAGTTGCTTGTGCAATAAAATCAAAATGACGTGTTTCCCCTTGAATGATACAACCTATACAAATTACAGCATCAATATTTTTATTAAGAATGAGTTGTTGGGCAGCAAAAGGTAATTCAAAACTGCCTGCAACTTTTTGTACAAAAATACTATTTTTATCAATTCCGTATTGTTGTAAGGTTTCGATACATGCTTTTTCCATAGAAAAAGTTATTTCGCTGTTCCATTCTGCGGTAACAATTGCAATTTGAAGACCTTTGGTATTGATATGCGGAATACTATCGGCATTAAAATCCGATAAATTTTGTTTTTTTATTGCCATAAACGATGTTAAGATTATTTTCTTGTTTTCGCGTATTCAATTCGTTTTTCAATATCCATAGCCTCGTAAGACTGAGGATATTTATGCAAAATAGTTTCGTATGCTGACAATGCATCTGACCATTTGTTTTGCATTTCACAAACGATACCATAACGAAGTAGGTAAATAGGTGTTAGCATATCGTTAGGATTTTTCTTACTTGCTTTTTTGTAGTAAGAGGCAGCAGAAGAAAGGTCATTTTTTTCCATATAAGCATCGCCGATTAAACCAAGTGCTTGAACAGAAACAAGTTTATCTTTTGCTGAATATTTTTTTAAATATTTGATGGCTTCGTCGTATTTGCCGTCTTTGAGGAAACAAACACCAGCCATAAAGCATGCTCTATCAGCAGTTTTCGTTAATGAATATTTGTCTATAATTGTTAATAAGCCATCGCAAGTACCATCACCATTTAATGCCAATTGTAAAGAATCTTTGGCAAAATATTGTTCGGCTTTGTATATTGCCAATTCTGCTTTTTTGTGTTGTTTGGGTGCCCAATAGAATATATAGGCTAAAATCAACAATATGATTACTAAAACTGCAGTACTAACAATGTTAATCAATTTCTCATTTTCTTTGTAGAGGTGAACAGTTTTTTGTATAAAATTTTTATTGTCTTGTTCACTATATTCTGTGTGATGTTTTGTTGTATTGTTCATCTTTTTTATTAGTTTATTTGAATAATAAATTTACAAGTTGCAAAAGTATAAAAAAAAAATTAAATAAAGACTTTTTTTTGCATTTTTATTTTAAGATAATTGCAAATTATTCAAAAAGACGAAAAAAAGTATTTATTTATAATATGTTATTCTTGTTGAGAATTGTTTACTTCTGAAGTTTCTTGTTCAAAAGACAAGAGATTGTTATTCAAAAGTAAATTATACCAAGAAAATAATTTCTTCATATCAGAGACATGAACGCGTTCTCTATCGTAATTAGGCAAAATAGTTTCCATATACGCTTTAAGTTCGTTAGGATTTGCTTTGCTCGAATCGATACAATTTCCACCATTTTCTTTAGAATAGATGTTTTCAAATACTTTTTCCAAAGGCATATCTTCATCAAGAGTAAATATGCAAATATCGTTTAAAGAACTTGCTCGAGAAGATGCAAAAAGAGGCATTCTTGTTTTGTTTAAAATAGATTCAACAATAATATTGTTGTTGCCTTTGGATACTAATTTAAATAATCCGCTTTTTCCTGACACAAGTAAAATTTCTTTTAGATTCATTATTTTTAGTATTTATTGTTTAAAATATTTGTAACATTTTCAATGGTATGGTTTTCCAAAAATAGATAATTGCTACCTTCTTTTTTAAACCAAGTCATTTGTCGCTTAGCATAACGACGAGTATTTGTTTTTATTTTGTCAATAGCCATTTCTAAGCTAATTTTTTTTTCTAAATAATCAAAAAGTTCTCTATATCCAACTGTATTCAATGCGTTTAGATGTTTGTAAAGCAACAATTGTTGTGCTTCTTCCAAAAAGCCATTGTTCATCATATTGTCGGTACGTTGGTTGATACGTTCGTTAAGTTGTTCACGAGGCATTGTTAGACAAATTCTTACAATATTGAAATTGCGTTTACTTTTTTTGTTACTTCTCAAAAGACTATATTTTTGACCAGTTTGCAAACATACTTCCAAAGCACGCAATATTCTTTGATGATTTTTTTTATCAACAACCTGATAAAATTCGTAATCCAATAATTTAAGTTGTTCTAAACAAGATTCTATTCCTTCATTTTGAAACTTTTCTTGCAATTGATTGCGTAAAACAATATCTACATCTGGCAAATTATCAATACCATAACATAAAGTATCAATATATAAACCACTGCCACCTGTAAGAATAATATAAGGGTATTTTTGGAATAGACGGTCTATAGTTGCAAGTGCCTCTTGTTCGTAAAGGCTGACATTGTAATAATCGTGAATAGATAAATGACCTATAAAATGATGAACAATGCCATTCATTTCCTCTTTAGTTGGAGCCGCTGTTCCTATTACGGTTTCTTTATAAAATTGACGAGAATCTGCAGAAATAATTTCTGTTTGTAAATTTTCTGCTAAACGGATACAGAAATTTGTTTTACCAACTGCAGTTGGACCCGCAATAACAATAAGTGTAGGACGGTTATTGTTTAGCAACATTTAAATTTCAAAATCTTCGCTAAAACCTTCTAAATCATCTTCATCGAAGAAAGTGTCTTGGTCATTTTCTTCGAGAATTTCTGTATTTTCCTCTAAAAGCGTATCAGGCTGAATATTAGTGATTGCCTTGGGAAGTTCTCCAACAGAATGAGTGCAAATAGGATAGGTAATTTTTGGATTTTCTTCCGTAACTTTCAACAATTCTATGTAAAATGTTTTTAATAAAAGAAAATCATATTCATAAATCATTCTTTGATGAGGGTCGTCAATAAAATTGCTCAAAATAGCGTTAGACATTATTAAAGGTCTATTTTCTTCGGGGGCTTCTTTGTCAGACATATCAATGAGAGTAATCTCTTGTGTTTTTTCCCATTTACGGTCTGTTGTGTAAAATGAAGCCAATTCAAGATTATTTAAACCATTGATAGTTTTAATAATAATGTTGTGAAAATCTTCAAATGTTTGGTTAGACAATATTTCATAATCTCTAACAAAATCTTCTACTTCATCGAATAACAATCTGAATTTATATACACTCATTCTCTTTTTTTTATGATTATCAAAATGCAAAGGTAACATTTTTTTTATAACTTTTTCAAGTTGAAATTATATTTTTTTTATTTATAGATTTAGCAACCTATTCAGGCGAATTGTAAATCTGCCTGAACACGTTTCAGGTGTCTTCGACAGGCTCAGACACCCAAAAAAAACAATCCCCGCAAATTGCGGGGATTGTCTTAATAAAATTAAAATTTCATGAAAAAAGATTATAATTACTCTTTGACAAACTTGATGGTATAGTTGCCGACTTTTACAAAATACATTCCTTTTGCCAAGTTGGAAACATTGATTTGTAACAAGTTTGTTTCTTTATTTTCTACATTGATAAGCAAACGACCAGTTATGTCGAATATTTGAACATTTTCTGTAGCATTTTTGATATTTAACATTGTTTTGGCTG
>JAZSKB010000046.1:0-11470 GCA_045534635.1 Bacteroidales bacterium | reverse complement strand
AATTTTGTTTTGCAATAATTGCAGTTTCCTATTGTTTTATCGATGTTATACCCTATTTTTTCTTTTATTTTTTTATTTTGTTCACTTACATTTAAAATCTTTTGCAAATATACAAAAATTTTTAATACAAACAAAAAAATGAAACTTTTTTTTACTTTTTTTGTTAAAATACTGTTATACAGGGAGAAAAATTTTATTCAATTTTATGTTTCCAACGACGATGGCTCCACAACCAATATTGAGGATATTCATTGATATTTTTTTCTAAATGAGCAACATATTCATTTATAATTTTACCATAAGGTTCAGTAGAAGCATCTTCGCAAATAAGTTGTAATTCTATTTCATAATAACCTCTTTTATATTGATTTACAGAATAATAAAATACTGGATAATGGTATTTTTTTGCAAAATATTCACCACCATAAATCATTGCTGATGGTTGATGTAAAAAAGTAGTGATAAAAGATTTTTGTACATTTGCTGGCGATTGGTCACAAAGCATCATATATGCAGAAGGAATGTTGTTGGCTTTGTTATTTTCAAAAACTTGTCTAACGGTATCGGCAAAAACGACTTCTGTCCCGTAACGTGTACGGGCTTTATTGATAAGTAATTCAAATACTTTATTACTATTTGCTTTACCTACACCGATTCCATGATGATGAAATTGCATATCCAGTGAAAGAACCATCCATTCCCAATTGTTGTAGTGTCCCGAAAGCAAAATTACACTTTGTTTTTTGTCAAAATAATGATTTACAACATCTTTATTTATACAATGATAACGTTTTAGCAATTGATTTTTCGATATTGTCAACAATTTAACACCTTCAATAAAGATATTACAAAGATGTTGAAAATATTGTTTTTCAATCAAAAGTAATTCCTTTTCCGATTTCTCGGGAAAGGAATTACGTAAATTAGTTCTAACAACTTTTCGTCTGTATCTTACAATATAATAAAGTACTACTTTCATCAATCGGGCAATTCCGTATAGTATCCACAAAGGCAATAGCGAAAGAGGATACAAAAAGCAGTAAATAATTATACGTGTAAGCATTACGAATTATAAAGAAGGACCGAAAGCAACAAGTTGTTTTCCGGCTTCGTTATCGGTGAAATTTTCAAAATTTTTGATAAAAGCACTTGCCAAATCTCTTGCTTGTTTATCGTAAGCTTGTTTGTCTTCCCACATATTTCTTGGGTTAAGCAATTGACTATCTACGCCGTTGAGAGCCTTAGGAATCATCAATCCGAAAGGTTTTAATTCTTCGTATTCGCAATTGTTGATACTTCCATCATGAATAGCGTTGATAATAGCACGTGTTGCTTTTAAACTGATGCGAGAGCCTATACCATAAGCACCACCAACCCAACCTGTATTAACAAGGTAAGCAGAAGAGCCATGTTGTTGCATTTTTTTACGCAATTCGTTAGCATAAACTGTTGGGTGTAACAATAAAAATGGTGCACCAAAAGCAGAAGAAAATGTTGGAACAGGTTCTTTGATTCCTCGTTCTGTTCCTGCCAATTTTGCAGTGTATCCACTTAAGAAATAATACATCATTTGTTCTTCTGTTAAACGTGCTACTGCTGGCAATACGCCAAATGCATCTGCCGATAAAAAGATAATTTCTTTTGGGTGAGTACCTTTAGAAATTGGTTTTACAATATTATTTATATGATAAATAGGATAAGATACACGTGTATTTTCTGTTTTTTTATCTGATGAAAAATCTACACTATGGTCAGCATTGACAACAACATTTTCTAAAAGTGCATCTCTACGAATGGCGTTGAAAATATCAGGTTCTAATTCTTGGCTTAGGTTGATACATTTTGCATAACAACCACCTTCATAATTGAAAATACCTTCATCATCCCAACCATGTTCGTCGTCTCCTATAAGTAAACGATGTGGGTCGGCTGAAAGTGTGGTTTTGCCTGTTCCTGAAAGACCAAAAAACAATGCTGTACTGCCATCTTTGGCTTGATTTGCTGAACAATGCATTGAGGCAATTCCTTGAAGTGGTAAGAAATAATTCATAATTGAAAAGAATCCTTTTTTAATTTCTCCACCATACCATGTTCCTCCAACTACAGCCATACGTTCTGAAATGTTGAATGCTACATACACTTCACTATTAAGATTTTGTTCTTTCCATTTTGGATTAGTTGTTTTGCATGCGTTAAGCATAACAAAATCTGGTTCAAAAGATTTTAATTCTTCTTCTGTTGGACGGATAAACATATTTTTTACAAAATGTGCTTGCCATGCTACTTCGCAAATAACTCTAATTTTCAAACGGGTATTGACATTGGCTCCGCAAAACGCATCTACAACATATAAATTTTTGTTGCACAATTGTTTACGGCTATTTTCCAATAAATCGTTCCAAACTTCTTTGTTAATAGGTTTATTGTCAGAACCTTTTCTGTTGGCTCCTGCCCACCAAACTGTATTTTCTGTGGTGTCGTCTCTAACAATGTATTTATCTTTGGGAGAACGTCCAGTAAAAATTCCAGTGTTCACATTTACTGCTCCTAAATTGGTAAGTTCGCCAACTTCATAACCTTCAAGAGATGGATTTGTCTCATGTTCAAATAATTCTTCGTAAGATAAATTGTAAAAAATTTCTTTAACTCCTTCTATGCCGTAACGTGTTAAGTCTAATGTTTTCATTATTCTTTGTATTTTAAATTGCAAAATTACTAAAAAAAATGATAGTTTGATAAAAAAATTCAAAAAAATAAATTTTTGTTGATAATTTCTATTACAAATTTAACTTAAAAAGTTTAAAAAAAGAGTAAAAAATAGTTTTTAATCAATTTCATTTCCAAAAGCAGCGGCTTCGCCGCTGCTTTTTTTTATTAATTCTTTCATAACAAATTTGCTAAAATTTTCTCTTTTTGATGAAATTTTGTTCACTTTTTTTGCCCAATAATTTCAAAAAGTAACATCTTTTTATAAAGAACTCACCTCCAAAGTAAATATTTTTACTACTTTTTTTCTTCTTAAAAATATCTTTTTTATTTATAACAAATTAGTTTATAAAACTTTACCCCCCCCAAAAAAAATATTAATAAAATGTTAATAATTTTTTCGCATCAAAAAACTTTATGATATAAAAAAATTATGTAATATTGCAATGTGAAATTTTTAGTGAAATTGTAAGAAATGTTAATTTATATTCTTGAAATATATAAAAAGTAAACGTTAATTACAATCAGAACACAAAGTAAATAAATAGTATAAAATGGAGGATGCCGAAAAGCCATAAGTGAGTAGGTGATATTAAAATTTTATTTGTATGAAAAAAATTTTTTCTTTTTTGTGCATACTACTCTTCAGTAGTTACATTGCACAAGCACAAATTACCTTATTAGGTAGTGAAAACTTTGACTCAGGTCCAAATCATGGATTTACCTTTTCTCCATCTAATGGGACAATGGTAGATAACACTTATTCCCTGAGTACCCCAAATGCACTTTGGATTCCAATTCCTATGGACGAAGGTGATTCTGTAATGGTAACAACTCCAATGTACGATTGCGATTCCATGTCAAGAGTATTGTTACGTTTTAATCACATCTGTAAAGTAGCAACTTCTGATGAGGTTAGAATTGAATACCGGATAGATGGATTTAGCAACCAATGGACGCCAATACCAGCATCTTCTTACAGAGGAAATTCCAAAAATTATGCCAATAATGGTTTCAATGCAGCAAGTTATGCTATTTGGAACTCCCAAGACTCTACTTTTCTCCCTAACAACAATTTATGGAAAGAAGAATATTTTGACCTAACAAACGAAGTCTCTTTTGAAAAAGTATCTTTCCGTTTTATTATAAAAAAGGGAAAAGTTAAAAATTCTGTCATCAATTACGGATGGTTGATTGATGATATAGAATTGTTTGGTTCTATTGACCACGATTATGATTCAACAATGACAACAGTAGAACTTGTGGCTCCAACTTGTTATTTCTTAAATTCTTCTTATGAAGATAAATCTCTTTACGAGAGGGGACCCTTTACTATTCAAGCGAAAGTAGCCTCAAGAACATCTGCTCCTATTATTCCTCCTTATTTAATATATTCTGCTTCTCACCCTACTGGTACGATATACGATACGCTTGCTATGAATGCCTACGAAGGTGATAGTTTATGGGAAGCCACTATTCCTATGCAATTGATAGGGACAACTATCACTTACGCTATACATGCCAAAGATAGTTTGGGTAATACTGCAAATGCTTATTGCGGTTTTGAAACAAAACACCTTAGTTCTGGAGGAAAAGGAGGAGAATTTATCGTTGGAGATACAACCTCCACTACTACTACATATTACGCTCCTTATCACTATAATTATAATTATGCTTGGACAAAAACATTGTATTTAAGTAACGAATTTTCAAAATCTGGTGGAAAAATCACCAATATCGCTTATAAATGTAGCACTAATACAAATGTAAATGACAACATTTCTATTTATATGAAAGCAACTACTGTGACATCTTTAGACATTGCTTATGAAGATCCTATTGCTACAGGTGCTACTTTAGTATGGGAAGGAACATGTACCCCAACTCGAGAAGGTGGTTGGTATGATTTAGAATTACAAAATAATTTTTCACTTCCTCAAGGACAAAACTTATTGGTATTTGTAGTTAGTCGTGATGCTTCTTGGCAAGGGAATGGAAGCGTTTATTGGTACACATCTCCAGCTCCAGAATCTAATATGTGTGTTTATAAATATCTAGATGCAAGCTTTCCTGAAGATAATGGAACTGTTTTAACATCACGTCCTATTACAAGATTTAATTTTCTATCGTATTCTGGTTCTCCAGATAGTAATGCTATAGCATTAACTCAAATTATGTTAAATGATACACTTCCTACTTCTGCAACTTCCCAAACTCCAATAGCAGTTAAAATAAAGAACGTTGGTTATAAAAACCTAACTTCTGCAACTATCAATTGGACAATTAATGGCGTTGCTCAAACACCTTACAATTGGACTGGTAATATTTTTGACGCAGATGTAGATAGTCTCATTATCGGAACATATACTCCAACTTTAAATGCTTACGATACCCTTGTAATATGGGCAAGTATGCCTAATGGTGTTATTGATACCACTACTTATGATGACACTCTCATTGTTTCTCCTTATGGTAGTGCTGATATTATATTATCATGGGAAACGTTTCCTGCCGATACTATGCCAATAACTGGACCTAACAAAGTAGCAGTATATGCCCACTCAATATCAGGACAACCAATTCCTCCTATTGATATAGTTTATACTTACAAAGATACTTTAGGAAATGTAGTTGGTAGTGTCACAATACCTACAACTACACTTGACACTATAATTTGGGAAGCAGATATTATCAATGTGCCATTCTGGCACAGCGTAGAAGTGAATGCTGTTACTACAGATTTCCTTAATAACCAAATAATTATTGCTGATACCTTTTTTATTGAAAAAAGAACAAGCGATGGTTTAAGCAACGATACTGCAAAAATTGTTGGAAATATAAATACCACTATTACCAACTATGCACCTTATACTATTTCCAATAAATATGGTTGGAGCAAATCATTATACAAACACAATGAACTTGGAACAAATTATGCAAATTTGACTATCAACAAAATTGCATACAAAGCACAAAGCCGTAATGGTGGAGATTCTACCGAAAACCTTACTTGCTATATGAAAGCAGTTGATGAGGGCTTTATTTTAGATTCAAGTTATATAGACCCTGCTACCGATGCATCTCTAACTTTAGTATGGTCCGGTAGTATTTATGATTTAGATACCAATTGGATAGAATTAACACTTAATACACCATTCCATATCATTGGAAATCAAGATCTATTGGTTTATTGGGTTAATAATAATGCTACATTTCCTTCTATCAACAACAATAATATCAATTGGTATAGTGAAAAGACCATTACAAATTCTTGTGTAGCAAATGCTGCCGATAATGCAATGCCTACTACAGATGGTAATTATACTTATCGTCCTATTACAAGATTTGACATTACCCAACAAACTGGTGTCAATTCGATGGCTTTATTAGCCGTTGACAATTTATTAGACCATGCCCCTGCTGGTAAGCTTCCTATATCTGCTTCTATAAAAAATGTTGGAAACAACCATCTAACAAGTTGTATTTTCAATATCGCTGTAAATAATGTAATACAAAATACAATATCGTGGACAGGAGATTTGGATTGTGATTTCTCTATGACAAATATTTCATTAGGCGATGTAATATTATCTGAAGGTTTCAATAATGTTGCTATATGGGTTGAAAAACCTAACGGTATATCAGATATTAACACTTCTGACGATACTATATATCAAACTATCGTTTCTTGTTATACTAATACTACCGACTTCACTATAGGACCTTACGTTAGTAACCATTTTTCATCTATTTCCAATTTTATACAATATACCAAACATTGTCCTTTACAAGGAAAAACAACAATATCTTTTGAAACTCTAATAACAGGAACATACAAAATAGATAAGATAGATTTGTCTCCATTGGCGGAAATAATGACAATAACCGATACCCTTATTATCACTTCTCTTTCTGGAAATCCAAGAGATGTTGTTTTTGAATTTTCTGATAGTGCTTTTATATTGGCAAACAACAAGAATATTTATATCCAAAATATCACTATTGATGCAACTAAAAAAGCGGCTATGACTGGTATATTGTTCTTACAACCTTGCGATAATATTGAAATTAATAATTGTGTTATTAATGTATCTACCACAGCAACCGCTGCTACTACTCGTGGTATTTATTACTCTGGTTCTACTTCTAAACCTGCAATGGGAGACATCCGTATTTTAAATAACACTATTAATGGTGGTTATTATGGTATTTATTTATATTATTTGCACCCCAATACGGGAAGCATTGCAAGCGACTCTGGTATTGTTACCATTAAAGGCAATAATATTACCAATTTCTACTATTATGGTATATATGCTCATTACGGACGTTATGACTTTATTAGTAAGAATACTATCACTTCCAGAAATGCTTCTGCTACTCAATATGGTATGTATGTTTATAGTTACAATCGTATAGATAGTGGTATTATTGGAAATACTATTAAAATGCAAGGCACTTCTACATCTTATGGTATTTATCCTTATTATTTGAATCATCAAAATACAAGAGATACCAACAATATTGCAGACACAAATAGTGCTTTGATAGCCAATAATATTATCTCAAAAACTAATAATGGTACATTCTATGGTATTTATATTTATTATTCTAATATAGATGTACTCCATAATACTGTAGTAGGAAAAGGAAATAGTCTAAACTATTGTTTGTATTTAAGCACAATGAGTTCTACTTACAACGCTGTTATTAAGAACAATATGTTTGCTGCCATAAAAGGGACAGCTGCATATCCTATCTATGCAAGTAGTGCTAATTATGTTTTTCCTACTTATGGGGTAACATTAGATTATAACAATTATTATTCTTACAAAAAAGATACTATTGGTTATATTTCAAGAGTTATTCCTACATTAGCAGAGTTGCAAAACAGAACTCAACAAAACTATCAGTCTAAAAATATAGCACCTATTTGGGATGATACGAATAAATTTACTCTCCAAAACTATTCTTCTTTCCTTGCTCCTAATGTCGGTGTTGATAATGATATTGAAAACGAAACTCGTATTTTATATACTCCTATGGGTGCTTATACTTTCTCATCTCTCGATTCTATTGATTTGAGTTTAGAAGCTATTTCTTTCACTTCTGATAGCAATAAGGTTATTTCCTGTCATTTAAAAGTATTCAATGCAGGTAATATCCCTATTACTAATGCAACTATCAATTGGTCTATTGATAGTGTTATCCAACCTTCTAAAAATTGGGCTGGAAACTTAACAAATATTGGAGATACAGGAAGCATTACCTTAGGTATAATACCTTTGGGAAATCATATTATTACTACTTGGATAAGCAATGTTAATGGAGTAGGTAATGATTCTTATTCTGCCAATGATACTATTTCTGCACAACGTTTTGTTTGTGACAAAACTTTGAGTGGAAACTATACCATTGGAGGCTCATCTGCAGACTATGTTTCTATTGATGATGCTATCATTTCATTGTGTGGTTGCGGTGTCAATGCTCCTGTTACATTTAATATCAATCCTGGCACATACAATGTTACGAAAGATATAGAGGCCATTCCTTCTTCTTCAACAACTAACACTATCACCTTTACTTCTGCTACTGGCAATGTTGCAGATGTAATAATTAAAGCAGATTCTAACCAAAATGCACTTTCATTGTCCAACACGAGTGACCTTCGTTTTATCAATCTTACTATTGATGCAACTATAGGAACAAGTGCTGTTGTATTTGATGGTGTAATATCAAATGTTACATTCTATGGTTGTGATATTTTGGGTGATACTACTACCTCCTCCAATACTAAAAAAACAATTAATTACACATCATCTTCTTCTGGTGTTCCAGTTAGCTTAATTGATGTTAAAATTATCAAAAACAACATTATAGGAGGTTATTATGGCATATATTTCTATTATCCAACAATTGTCGATTCTTTAAGAATGTATAGTAACATTATTATTGATAGTAACAATATATCTAAGTTCTACTCTCATGGTATCTATGCTGGATATAGAGGTCATTACAATAGTATCTCTTACAATACTATTTCTACCCGTAGTGCAAGTACAGCTCAATATGGTATATACCTATACTATTATAACATTGTTGATACGATTGTTAGCAATAAAATTTTGTTAAATGGGTCTGCTGCAAGTTATGGTATATATGCTTCTTATCATAATAACGCAACAACACAATTAACATTTATAGCAAACAATGAAATCAGAAAAGTAAGTGGACTTGCTGGAACAACTTCTGGTATATATATTAACTATGCTCAGGCCGATATATTTAACAATAGTGTTTACATTAATGGTACAGGTGAGGCAAATGGAATCTATTTCTATTCTATGAGTACTGCTTACCATACAAATCTAAAAAATAATATATTTGTAACAAATGGTACAAATATTTCATATCCTCTCAGAAGTTATTCCTTAGCTTATCTAAAAACTTATGTTACATTAGATTACAACAATTACTATAGTAATAATGGAACTCTTGGCTATATCGGAACATCATCAACGGTAGGAAAAGCCGTAAACTCTTTAAAATCACTCCAAGATACTATAAATCAAGATTCTAATTCTATTAGTATCCTCCCGGAATTTATTGATACTTTAGTAAATTTGGATATTGTAAATTATAATGAATTCTTAGTTCCAAATGTTGGTGTTAAATACGATATTCGTAATAGAAGAAGGATAGATGAAATTACTATCATGGGAGCGTATTCTTTAGAAACCATTGATGGTAGATCTGTTCAATTAACAAGTATTAATGGTCTTCCAGATACTACAAAACGCTGTCATCCAAATACTATTACTTCAATATCCTATACGATAACAGCAGTAGGTGTAGATTCTATAGATTTTGCTATTGACCCATTATTCCTACATCTTAGTATGAAAGGAAGTATCAATTTAGATACGGTAATAACTATACAAAAAGGAATGCTTGGTACATACCAATCTGAAACTATTGAAATATTGAAAGACCTTAATATTTATAACAATGAACAATTCAATGTTTCTGCATGGATTAGTTCATCTTGGGATAATATTAAAACAGATGATTCATTATTTACTGATATTAAAATCTCTCGAACAATCTTACCAATGGATGAAAACTTTACTAATGGAATTCCAAATAATATATCAATAGATGGAAATACCGATAGTACTTGGACCCTTGTTGCTACAAACGATGCAGGAACAATAACACCTCAGTTTGGAAATCAAATGTTGGCATTCAATGCTGAAAATCGTGGGGTATCTTCCACTCTTACTCTATCATCTGTTAACCTTAGTCAAACACTCAACCCAAGTATTGAATTCTGGTATTGGCACGACATTACTGCTCATACAAAAGACTTTACCAGTATCCAATTATCTCTTGACGGTGGCATAAGTTTCAAAACTATTTTTACCGTAAACAAAAACAATGGCGTTGATACTGGTTGGGTTCACTACTCTATTCCTTTGAACAATTATCAAGAGGAATGTGTGATTATTGAATTCTATGCAATCAAATGGTCTACAGATATTTATGATGCTAAACAATACATTGACCGCATCATTATTTCTGGCGAATACGACCTTGGAATTACCGCAATTCAAACCTCAGATATTGATGTTTGTAAACTAACAGGTCATTCTTTAGACGTTGTTGTTTCTTCTGTTACTTATCAAGAAATTGATTTCACTTCTATGTCAACAGCATTACAAGTTGAAATTAGTGGTGATACAACTGCATCTTACAATATCCCATTGAATACTGGCACTATTTCAGGGTTAAGTAACATGATATTGAATATTGACAACAATTTTAACTTTACCCCTGGAACATATTATATCAAAGCAATGCTAACAACAGCAATAGATGGAAACTCAAGCAATGATATTTTGTACGATACTATTATAGTAAATCCAGAACTTACTATCACTCCTACTCAAATTACTGGAGGAACCTCTATTACCAATTGTTTGGCAGTAGGTGCTAAAGTAAATCAAGAAGTAAATATTACCAACAGTGGTAATATGGATATGGATAATCTTACATTAACACTCAATATCTACAATAGTTCTGGTGTTGTTGTAGAAACTATTAATGAAAATCTACCATATCTACTATCTTCAGGAGAAGATACCACTTATACATTTACTTCTGCATACACCGTTCCTGATGATGAATCATTCAATGTAGAAGTAATAGTACATCCTACTTGCAACAATTCGTTAACATATAACAATAGTGTTGTTGAATGTATTGATGTAAGAAATGTTGTTATCTCTCAATTTATTGAACCTACTGATGATAATACTTGCTCTGATGTTGCCAGCAGACAAAAAATCACTGTAAGAGTTTGCAATAGAACACCAAACCAAGATATGAGAAATATCTCTATCAACGCAGTAGTTTCTGCCGAAGGTTCTCAAATCAATGCATTCAAAGAAGTTATTGATAACCTCAGTATAAACGATTCTATTGATTTTACATTCTCTCAATCGTTTATTGTTCCAGAGGCTAACAATTACACTATCCAAGTTTACATTGATAAAATTGACGACACCAACGATGATGATACATTATCAATTACTAAATGTACCAATTTAGGTATTAGTGAATTGAAAGTAAATACTATCGGTATGAGTCAAAATATGCCTAATCCTGCTAACAATATGGCAAAAGTAAACTATACTATTCCAAGTCAAGGTAAAGTAGTATTTACTATTACAAGCATTACAGGACAAATATTACACACTCAAAC
>JAZSKB010000004.1:0-86941 GCA_045534635.1 Bacteroidales bacterium | reverse complement strand
TTGTATCTATTTGTGTCCATGATATATTTTTATCTAATAAAACATCAATTGACATATTTAATAAATGAGACAAAGATGCTGTAATTAAAACAACGCCTCCTATACATAAGGTCTTTTCTAATTTCATATATTATTTTTATTAGTTCTTCTTTTTTTTGCAATTGAAAACATAGACTTAATCCATAAATATCCAGCTAACACTCCTCCTAACAAACCAATTATTAGTGTTAAGATAAAAGAAAATAAGGAAAACTCTTCCAAAGAAACTTGTTGGATATAAAGAAGAAAACACATGGATAGGTCTGTTACTATCCAATAAACAATAAACCATTTTTTCTTTGTTATATCTTCTTTTTGTTTCTTTAGAAGCCAAGGTGTTAATATCCCTATTATCAACGAATTGACTATAGCATATACAATTGTAAATGTATTACATTTTACTATTATATCTCTATCAAAAATTTCTTCTTGATAATTTAATAGAAGAAAAAACACATGAAATATTAAACTTCCTAAAAACCAAAATATTCCTTTTTTTATCATTTTTTTATTCCTATTTTATAAAAATTTATCTTTTTTAACCTAAAAAACCCCCGCCGCCGCAGGTGGCGGGGATAATTATATTTCTTATAATTAGCAATAACTTATGTATTGTTTTTCATAAAAAAATATTGATAACCAATATGAATACCTACACTTGTTGTTCGGAAATGGATATTACCTACAGATTGCAAATGTTGAGACAAAACATCTGTCGTATTATATTTCATTAGTATTCTATTTGTTAATGAAACATTTGCATTCAATCCAAAGACAAAATTATGAGATGGATTTTTACCATGTATCAATACATTAAAAGCAAAATCTACATCTGGAATAAAATAATTTTTTATTTGTGAATGAAAATTCATATATGGAATTTTCGTAGAGGTATTATAATCGTTTATTGTAAAGGTAACATCTTCTTGATTTATGGATTTAAATGTTATTGGTGTCCATTTCAATCCTATTTCTGTCTGCAATGATACATTTTGATGTACTGCAGCAAAATAAGATGCTTTTACGGATAAACCTACATATAAATTAGAAACTATTAACCCTTTCGCAAGTCCTCCACCTTTAACGCCATTCGACCAAATAGTATCTTTATCTACAAAATCATTTAGATTGTGTTGTATTTCCCAAGAGTAATTCCCAAAAGAAATTTCTCCCGTTATTCCCCAACCTTTTTTGATGTAACAAGTATATTTTAGACGCTCATTAAATAATAATGTTTGCCCTACTTGGGGAGCAATGGAATTATTTCCGTCTTGAACTTCAATTTTAGGCGGAAATAGCAAATCTAAACTTAAATTTCCTCCTATTGCATGAATAGGATAATTGAAACTATTGTTTAATTTTTCTTGTGCTGAAACTGTACTACAAAATAAAAACAGAAATACTGTTATTTTCAATATTGTTTTCATATGATATTTGTTTTATATTTAAATTTAACTTTTTTTTACCATCTCAATAATCTATTTTATATTCTTACCTTTTTTGGTATCATTGGAATATTATATGAAAAAAGTAATCCAAGATAATTGTTATACATTGAAATTTTACCTTTGCTTGAAAACGGGAAATTATCAAATTCAAATTTTCCATTATACATATATTTCGGAGCATAATTTGCAACAAGAGACAATTGAATAGTGTTCTCTCTCTGAAGATTAAAAATCGCTCCTATTTTAAAAGAACAACCTAAATTCACAGACTGAGCACGAAAAGTTTCGATATTACAATATCGTGTTATCTCATCATCTCCAAGAAAAACAAGTGTAAGCAATTCCGCAGGACTTGATAATAAAATATTAATATTCATACCTACCCCTGTAAAAAAATTCACTTTTTCATATTTAAGTGTTTGATATTGAAAACTTAACGGAATAACAAGATATCCTTCTTTAATATCTACAAACCTATCGTATTTTTCTTTATTAAGGTATTTTTTTTCTAAATTCCATTTGTATTTGTGCAACATCGAACCATATCCAAATCCTATATTTACACTTAAATTTTTCCATATTCTTCGTTGATAGCCAATACCAAATTCTACATTACCACATAAAGATTGGTTTAGAATTTTTTCGCCTTGAGATGTTATTTTCAATGGTGCTGTTAAGATAGGATTTACCCATATTGAAATATTATTGTTCGGATATTGATATATTTTTCTTTGTTGTCCATTTTCTATCCCCTCTTGACTATAACAAGACGATAGATAAAATAAACTAATGATAAATACTATTATTTTTCCCTCTTTTTCCATTTTTAAGCTACTTTTTGAACTATTTTTTAGAAAAAAATCTCATATTTCGCTCTACAAATACTTGTATCGTAGAAAATTATAACACAAAGCTTTCCTAAAAGGAATATGCTTTGTGTTATAAAATTTATAAAAAAGTCACTAATTATCCTTCTTTTTGGCTATCACAGAAGGATTGCAAGCATGAACAGCAATAAATGTAATTTTGTTGCTATGAAGAGTTGCTATACTGTCTATTTCTGAAAAGACATCCATTGCCATAGGGAAAACCCAATCTACAAACAGATAATAATCTGATTTAGGCAACATAGTTTCGTCTAAACGCTGATTGTTCATTAAACGGACATCATGCTTCCGTAAAAAATCTTTCAAATTTTGACGAAAATATATAGAATGTTTTCCATCCATCCTCTTTATTGAAGAAATAAACGGAGACCTTTCCAATTTTACTGTAGTGGATGTATCCCTTTTAAAAAAATAGAATGCTTCCTTTTGAATATTATCTTCAACCAACAACTCGGCAAAATTTGATAATGCTCCATAACAAGATGGTACAATAAACTCTTTACCTTCTTTATTAAAACAATATGGATTTGGCATTCTATCAGGTGATTCTTCTGTATTATAATATGCTAAAATCGTATTTTTATCAAAACAAACCATTCGGGCTGCTATTTGACAAATTTCGTTTGACCCAATCACCGATACCGTATCAAAACCTATGCTATTACTTGCTATGTCTGAAGATTTTTGACATCCAATAAATCCAAAAACTAACAATAAGGTAATAAACATTTTAATATACAATAATCGTTTCATAATTAAATATTTTTTAGTTTAAAATTAAAATTTTTCATCTTTATTACTTGTTTGAAGTAATTTCTCTTAAAAGCCGATATTTTTTCTTTCGTTTCCATCTCTAATTTTGTTTTGCAATAATTGCAGTTTCTGTATTGTTTTATTGATATTGTATCCTCTTTTCTATTCTATTTTTGTTGTATGCTCTTTTACGTTTAAAATCTTTTGCAAATATACAATTTTTTTTAATACAAACAAAAAAATGCAACTTTTTTTTACTTTTTTTGTTAAAATACTGTTAGACAGGGAGAAAAATTTTACAGAACTATTTTTCAGCATTCTAAACATTTTTTATAACTTTGTTTGTTGAATCTATATATTTTTTTATTTCTTTTATAGACAAAACATATTTATTTTTATGTTACCTTTGCATTTTATATTATAAAGTGCCACTTATCAAAAAACAGATGCGTATTATTAATATAATAACAATACTCTTATTGAATGTGTTTTGCTATAGTCAAACACCTCCTACGGGAAAATATTATCAAAACTCGTGGGGAAATTCCAATACACGTCCAACTTCATTATTAGACAACGAAACCTATAGGTTGAAACTAAATCTTACCGATGAAAATAGTTTTGTTTTCCCATGTAAAGCAACAACAAAAATATGTTCAAACTATGGTATTCGTAGCGGACGAATGCATACAGGTATAGATTTAAAACAAAATCTTGGAGATAGTATTGCTTCCGCTTGGGACGGTTATGTTCGTATCGCTAATGAAGGTTATTACGGATATGGCAAATTGGTTGTTATTAGACATAACAACGGATTAGAAACATTTTATGCTCATTTATCTAAAATTTTGGTCAAAGAAAATGAAAAAGTTACTGCTGGCGATATTATTGGTTTGGCAGGACGAACAGGAAGAGCAACAACAGAGCATCTTCATTTTGAAGTACGTTTTTTATATGAACATTTCAATCCAAATACCATCATTGATTTTGACAACCAAATACTTAAAGCCGATTCTTTGATTGTACAAAACAAAAAATTTTCTGCAAAATTATCTTCCGAGGAAAATACTTCTTTTGAAATATTAGTTGAAGAAAATACTTTTAATACTTTACAAGATTCTAACGTTTCTACTACCGTTATTTCAAACAATGAAGATATATCAACTGAAAATAAAGATTTGATTAACAACAATATCACCAAAACTCAAAAAAATGTTTCTTCCGATGTACATATCATTGTTAAAGGCGATACATTGTACAAATTATCAAAACGTTATGGTGTAAGTATTAAAGAATTGTGCAGAATAAACAATATAAAAGAAACATCAATTTTATCGTTAGGACAAAAAATAAAACTTAAATAACAACAATTCAGTATGAAACAGAAAACAATAAAAAAAGCGTTCAGTATCAATGGAAAAAGTTTACATAGTGGAAAAGAAGTAAGCCTTACTTGCCAACCTGCATTAGCTGATTATGGCATTCGGTTTCAACGTACAGATTTAGAAGGAGAACCCATTGTAGAGGCATTGGCTTCAAATGTTGGAGAAACCAATAGAGGAACATTTTTGAAAAATTACAATGGTGTAGAAATCAAAACAATAGAACATTTGATGTCGGCTTTTGCTGGTTTAGGCATTTACAATGTTCTTGTTCAACTTTCTGGTGAAGAAGTGCCAATTTTAACAGGCAATAGCCAACCTTTTGTTGAAGCAATTTTATCTGCTGGTATTGAAGAATTAGATAGTGAACAATCTGTTTTTATTCCTCGAAATGTTATTCGCTATACCGATGAAAATACTGGAGCAGAATTGTTGGCAATTCCTTCCGATAAATTTAGTATTGAAGTTGTTGTTGATTACAACACGCAAGCACTTGGTGTTCAATACGCTTCTTTAAAAAATAATGATGATTATATTCAAGAAATAGCACCTTGTCGTACATTTTGTTTCTTACACGATATTTTACCAATGCTTAAAGCCAATTTGATAAAAGGTGGAGATATAGAAAATGCTATTATCTACGTAGAAAATGATATTGCAGAGGCTGACAAAAATGCTATTTGTTCTTTTTTCAACAAAGACAATATTTCTGTAAATGAACATGGTGTACTTAATATTTGCAAACTACAATTTGACAACGAAGTAGCAAGACATAAACTACTTGACCTTATCGGAGACATTGCTCTTATTGGCAAACCTATTCAGGCTCAAATTATTGCAAGATTCCCTGGACATACTGTCAATAATCAATTTGCAAAACAGATATTGAATGTTATTAAAAATGAAAAAAATTCTCCTCATTTTGATTTAAGCAAAACAATAATAGATATTGAAGGAATCAAACAAAAATTACCACATCGACCACCATTTTTGCTTGTTGATAGAATTATAGAACTTACTGAAACCCGTGTTGTTGGCGTAAAAAATGTTACTATGAATGAACCTCATTTTATAGGACATTTTCCTGCAATGGCAGTAATGCCCGGTGTGTTGATTATGGAAGGACTTGCTCAAACTGGTGGAATTTTAATTTTGGGACAAGTTCCAGACCCTGAAAATTATTTGACATTTTTTATGAAAATGGACCAAGTAAAATTCCGAAATAAAGTAACCCCCGGAGATACTTTAATATACGAAATGGTGCTTTTAGAACCTATAAGAAGAGGTATTTGTCACATGTATGGCAAAGCATACGTAAATGGAAAAGTTGTCGCCGAAGGAGATTTAATGGCTCAAATCACTAAATACAAATAAATTAAGTAATGATTTACTTTGATTACGCTGCTACAACACCAATTCTTCCCGAAGTAAAAAATGTATTTATTGATACATTGGAACAATTTGGGAATCCTTCTTCTGTACATCTTTATGGAAGAAAAAGTCGTGTTATTGTTGAAGAAGCAAGAGCCATTATAGCAGAATTACTTTCTTGTGAACAAAATAATATTATCTTCACTTCTTCTGCAACAGAAGCCATCAATCTTGGAATAACAAGCATTTGCCGTAGTAGAAATATCAAAAATATTATCTTTTCTCCAATAGAACACGCGGCAATGCTTAGAAGTATCGCATTTTGTAGTCAAAGTTATAATATTTCTACATTAGAACTGAAAATCAATAATTTAGGAAATATTGACCTTGATTATTTGGAAAAATTGTTACAAACAAACGCGAATACTTTAGTTTGTATAATGCACGCTAACAATGAAATTGGAAATTTGATACCAATAAAAGAAATTGGTAAACTATGTAAAACATATAACGCTTTATTTTTTTGTGATATGGTACAAACTATGGGCAAATACAATTTAGCGTTAAACAAACTTCCTATTGATTTTGCCGTTGGTTCTGCACATAAATTTTATGGCCCCAAAGGTTGTGGTTTATTTTACATTACAGAAGATATTGACCCATTACTTTTTGGTGGTTTTCAAGAACGCAATATGCGAGCAGGAACAGAAAATATTCCCGCAATTGTAGCAACAGCAAAAGCATTAGAAATTATTCAACAAAATCTATCAACATATATGTTACATATCAATGAAATAAAACAATATTGTATTACCAAACTTAAAAATAATTTCCCTGACATCGTTTTTGTTGGAAATTGTGAAAATGGTGGTGTGTATCATATTATTAATTTCTTTTTGCCTAATATCAATAGTGAAACATTGTTTATGCACTTAGATATGCGAGGAATTGCCGTTTCTTCTGGAAGTGCTTGTAGTAGTGGTAGTCAACACAATAGTCATGTTTTACAAGCTCTTGGTATAAATAAAAAAAGTATTAGAATCAGTTTTGGTAAAGACAATACATTTGAAGAAATAGACATTTTTATTCACAATTTATTACAAATCTACAATGCCCAAAATGAAAAAGCACTATAAAAGAAAAAGTTATATTTACAAAATAAAATTGAGTGCAAAAAAGAAACGTGAAATCAATTGGATTGCTCATAAAGAAGGTATTACTTCAAATCGTGTTATAAAAAATGCTATTCAAGAATACTTATCTCAATACGACCTTTCGGAACTATATAACAATCCAATTCTTCGCAATCAATTAGAATTATTCAATATTGAAGAGGCAACCAAAGAAAATTATCAATTAGATTTAAAAATATAAACAAAATAATAAATAACAAAAATTTACGTTTAATCATAAATCATAATATCATTCAAAAATGAAAAAAATTTTATTCATCATAGGATTGTTTTTTTGTACGTATTTTGTTAGTGCTCAACAATATATAGATGCAGTTATTATCAATAATGGCAAAGATACTTTATTTGGAAAAATCATTGGTATAAGTGATACAAATATTACTTTTGATAGATTTAATTATGTTTTTTCTATCCCTAAATCGATGATTACTAATTGTTTAGAAAATTATCGTCTTGCAACTCGCTACGAGAAAATTCACATGAAACAAATTGAAGATATTTCTGATGAAGACTTTGAATACAAAACATCAGGATATTATCTCCGTAAGGCTTCTCGTAATTTTTATGTCGGGCTTGGTTTAACTTCTGCGGGAAGTATCACTATTGCGATTTCTTTGTACAATAATAATAACAATATTCCATGGGGTTGGTTTACTTGTGGGTCTGCTGTTACTGCCTCTGGATTATTTTTCCTTTTACGTAGTTTCTATTTTATTGACAAAGCTGGTAAAATAATGGATTTAGAAAGAACATCTATATACATTACTCCCTCAAAAGATGGGGGGATAGGGTTTAAATGGAAATTTTAAAAACCATTCATTTTCAGTACAATAAAAAAGAAAACTCATTTCATTGGATTTTTTTCTTACTTGTTGCCAATTATTGAAAAAAAAATTATACCTTTGCAAACGAAAAATGGCGGGGTAGCTCAGTTGGTTAGAGCGTCGGATTCATAACCCGGAGGTCATGAGTTCAATTCTCATCTCCGCTACAAAATAGAAAGTAAGATTGAAAACAATCTTACTTTTTTTTACAAACAAAAAAAAGAGGACTTTCATGTCCTCTTTTAATTATTTTTACAATTTACTTATTCTATTCCTGCAAAATGTTTCATAAATTGTACTCTTAAAAAGGCTTCAGAGTGAGCAATATCTTTGTAAGACATTTTGCCTTTAAATTGGTCTATTGTTTCAAAATTATGTTTAATCATCCAATTATTAACATCTTCTAAAATTGTTGCGATTTGCGAAATTCCTTTATTGTAAATAGTTGAAACTATTTGTACCGCTTCGGCTCCGACAAGTATTTGTTTGATAACATCTTTTCCCTCTGCAATACCTGAAGTCGCACATAAATCACAACTTACATGTTTGTCCAACAATGCAATCCAACGTAATGTTTCATAAAAATTGCTACATTCTTCAAAAATAGGAGCCCCTTTTGTTGTCAAATTGTCAATATCAATATCTGGACTATAAAATCGATTGAACAAAACCAAACCATTAATATTCATACGAGAAATTGTTCGTATAGTATTTGCCAATCCTGAAAAATAATGACTTACTTTTACTACAAGAGGAATAGAAACTGCCGTACGTACTTTTTCTATTATTTTAAAATAAGTTTCTTCGTATTGCAAACTTGTTTTTTCAAAATTAGAAGGTAAGAAAAAAAGATTTAACTCCAAAGCGTCAGCACCTGCATCTTCTATTCTTTTGGCGTATGCTGTCCAATCTCCACTTGAAGTACAATTTATACTTGCAATAATCGGTATTTGCAAACAAGATTTTGCTTGACGTATCAAATCTGTATATTTTTGATACGATGCCATTTCGGTATAACCTTTGATATAATCAAGAGCATCTCTGTATGATACTTCATACGATACGTCTTGAACGGCTTGTAATACTTCGTTTGTTATTTGCTCTTCAAAAATGGATTTCAAAACTATGGCTGCTGCACCATTGTTTTCCATTTCTTTCATTTTCTCTATATTGTTGGTCAATCCACAACTTCCGACAATAATGGGATTTTTCAAATCTAATCCTAAATACTTACAATTCAATTTTGCCATAACGCTTATTTTTTTGTTAACATCTTTTATTTTGTTGTATAAATTCACCCTTTTAATCCTTTCATTTCTTTTCTATACAACACATTATTTGACATTTGCAAAGATAACATTTTTTTTGAATATCTATCTTTTTAACAATTTTTTTTTGTTTTTCTATCCTTTTATCAATACTTCTGTTGCTCCACAGCCATATTTTTGCATAGATGCATCAAAATAATGTACATTAGAATATTGTTTTAAAATTTTTATCAATTCATTTTTTAGAACTCCATTGCCTACACCATGAATAAAAATTACTTTTTTATAATGATTATTTATAGCACTTTCCATTGTAGAAATTATCTTTTTACGTTGAATATCAATAATTTGAGCACTATCCATATTACTATGGTCTTCTACCAATGTTTCAATATGCAAATCTATTTCTGCAACACCATGTTCTATGGCATATTGGGCTATTATTGGTTTTTCTGCAATTGATTGTGCTGGAACAAAATCAATATTATCATTTTTCAATATTTTTGTTTTTTCTGTCATTTCCAACAAACGAGGCTGTCCTAAATATATTAGGATTGCTTTTTCCGCTAAAAACTTACTTGGCAAAAAAGATTCTTTTTTCATAAATCGAACCAATTTTACGCTAAACGACTGATGTATAGGAAGATAAATATTATCATTTTCTTCTTTAAAAGCCAACGCTTGTACAATACCATTGCTATATTCCTCTAATTCTTCACGACTCACCGTTTGCAACAATACTTTATGTTGTGGTAAAATATTGCCATAATCAATATTGTGATACTTTTTATCATTCTTAACAATATTAAAAGAATACAACAATTCAAAAGAAGTATAATTGACTAAAAAAATATCAATATCGTCTTTTAGCAACCATACTTGGTCGTGAGGAACATAGGCAAGATACAACCCTGAAGGATTGTTTTGCAGAGAAGCAATTTTTTGTAATTTTGACATTCTATCGTACTCGTTTTCTTCTTCCATATTTGGAATTGATTCGGGAGCAATATCAAAATCTTGATTGAAAACCGCTTCTTTTAAATTTTCACTTTGTGCAAAAAGCAACTCACTAACAAGAACTGGTATATTAAAACCATCTTCTACTGCAACTTCTACCATTGTCGGAGATAGTATTTTTATGATAACACCTCCGCCAACATCGTTAAGAAATTTTACTTTATCTCCTATTTTGTACTTCATATTGTTCTTTTTTAAGAAACGATTTGATAATAAAATTATTGTTTTTGTTTATTTCAACAAGGGATAAATGACATTATTTTTCTCTAAATTGCTACTTTTTTATATTTTCATTTTTGTAAAACAAACAATTTGCAATAGATATATGCTATTTCTTTATTTTTTATTTATTTAAATATTAATATTTTATTTTTTTTTTTTAGAATTATTTTAAATTTAAAAAAATCAATCAAAGATACAAATAAAGATGTTATCTTTGCAACATTATTATAATCAAAAATAAAATTAGATATGGCTTATAAAATTGATTCTAACGCTTGTGCAGCATGCGGAACATGTATCGGAGAATGCCCAGTAGGTGCTATTTCAGAAGGTGATGTATATTCTATTAACCCAGATGAATGCGTTAGCTGTGGTTCTTGTGCTGATGTTTGTCCTGTTGATGCAATAAAAGCAGAATAAAAAGGAAAACAGAAAATCAATAAAGTCCGATTTTTCATCGGACTTTATTTGTTTCTACCTGTTTATTCTTTTTCCTTTATTGCTTGCAATATCGCTTTACAAAGTTGGTCACTACATGATGTTGTTTTATCTCCACAATGTATCCCTGTGCATGAGGCTAAAACTTTTTCTATTGGCATTCCTTCTACCAAACTACTAATCGCTTTTAAATTGCCATTACACCCCCCATAAAAACATACATTTTTTAAACAACCGTTTTCTATTTCAAAATCTATTTGCTTACTACAAGTGTTTTCTGTTTTGTAAGAATATTTCATATCAACAAAAATAAATATAATATTGTGTTTATTAATATTTTATACTAAAATCATTTTTCGATAACCCAGTAAAATGTTTTATTCCTTTTACGTGATATTGCCAAAGAATACTTTTTTGGTATATCTGTCCAACCTTTTGAGGAGGAGAAATCCGTCTTTGATTTTTATATTGAGATTTTATATTTTTAAAATCTTTTCGTGCCTTGAATACTGCAGCAAAATCACCCCAACCACTTGACAAGAAAAAGAATATTGCAGCCAATATATCCAACCAAAAACGTATAAAAAACACCTTATTCAATTCATTTTGTGGTAAATTTTTATACAATAACAACATATTATTTCTAAAATTAAGATATGTTTTTCTTGATGATTTTTTTGGTAAAGTACCTCCTCCTACATGATATATTGTCGAATAAGGATAATACACCACTTGATAACCATTTCTCTTGGCTCTCCAACAGAAATCTATTTCCTCCATGTGTGCAAAAAAAGTAGCGTCCAATCCTCCCAATTGATGATACAATTTACTACGAACAAACATACAAGCACCACTTGCCCAAAAGATTTCACATATATCGTTGTATTGTGCTTGGTCTATCTCTATTTCATTGAAAATACGACCTCTACAAAATGGATAACCATATTTATCTATATAACCTCCAGCGGCTCCTGCATATTCAAAATATTCTTTTTGGTAATACGATATTATTTTAGGCTGACAAATGCCTATCTCTTGATTTTGGTCCATAAAATCTATGATTTTATCCAACCATCCTTCGGAAACCTCTATATCTGAATTTAGCAAACAATAATATTCTGATTCTACTTGTTGCAAAGCAACATTATATCCACCTGCAAATCCGTAATTTTTATCATTACTTATTATGTGAACATTAGGATATTTTTCTTGTAACCACAATAAACTATCATCGGTAGAAGCATTGTCTGCTACAATGATTTTTGCCCACGAAGGTGTATATCGTGTCAATGTTGGAAGAAATTCTTCTAACAACAATCTTCCATTCCAATTTAATATTACTATCGCTAATTTTTCCATTGTCCTTTTAAAATTACAAAGATAGCACTTTTTATAGAAACCGTAAAATATTTTGCAAATTTTTTCTTGAAAGCATATCTCCTTTGCATGTTTACAAGCTACCAAAAAAACAAAATATCACACTTTTTGGAATAAAATATTACAAGGTTTGTTTTTTTACTTTTTACATTGAATTTACAATGTAGCCAATAAAATAGCTGTAATAACTAATAGTGCAAAACAAAATCCATAAAAATTTCCAGCACAAACATGCATGCCATATTTTTTTATCTCTTCTTTTCGTTCTTTTTCAATAATATAGAGAAAGTCCAATACAGCACTGATTATTAAAATTATACTTCCTATTATTTTTAATACTATCATTTTTTTTGTTATTTTTCTATTATTCAACGTTTTATACACAACAAATATTGTACCAAAGTGGTCAATTTTTGATAAAAAAGTGAAAAAAATTTTTTGCAAGGTTTAAAACTTTCCTAAAATTTAACAACATGTTGATTTTCAGCAAGAAAAGTTTGTGTTGCTTTTTTTAGGTTGAATCAATGATAGGAATATGACATCAAAAATATAAAAACAACGATGTTGGTAATGTTGCAAAAAAAGCAAACAATTTTTTCATAATATTACTATATGAAAAGCCATTACAACAATTTTGAACAAAAATTTGTTGAGATATAAAAAAATATATAACTAATTATTAACATTTTAACAAAAAAAACATTTTTTTGTTTATTTTGAGCAATAATAAAAAAAAAAGTTGTACCTTTGCATTTCAATTTTGGAAGGATTATTAAGTAACAAAAATAGAGAAGATATGTCGAAAATTTGCACCATTACAGGCAAGAAAGCATTAAAAGGAAACAATGTTTCTCACTCTAATATAAAGACTAAACGTAGATTCTATCCTAATCTTCAGGAAAAGAAATTCTATATCCCAGAAACAGACGAGTGGGTTGTTTTAAAAGTTTCTGCAAAAGGAATTAAACACATTAATAAAAATGGCGTTCTTAATTCTTTGCAAAGAGCATACGAAAAAGGTATCATTTATTAAACATTCCTTTTAGATAGACTAAAAACGAGAATTATTCATTCTCGTTTTTTTTATGCCAATTTCGCAGATACACTTTTTCATAAATTTCTGCTGCAATGTTTTTACAATCTTCATTTGACATCAAACTCGGATAAATCATTAAATTCATAGGAGTGAAACCTTTATTATTATAATTAGGCATACAATAATTGAAATGTTCTTCAAGATGAAATCCTAATCGTTGATAAAAACCAATTCTTCTTATTGCAAGTTCATTATCAGGAAGTTCTACCTCTACAACAACAGGTTGCAAACTTTTTTCCAAAAATATTTTTAAAGATTTCTCTCCATAATGTCTATTTCTAAAAGAAACATCTGTGGCTAAATAATCAATATAAATACAATGTGTTAGTCTCCATAAAACAATAATTGTACGAACCTCATTTTCTTCAAGCAAACAATATGTTTCCATAAAAGGACAAGATTTCATTAAGTCAATATGTTTTGACAAAGGTCTTAATTCTTCAATTGGAAAACTTGATTGATAAACAAATGCAAAACGAGCAAAATTTGTATCTTTTAAATCTGTTATTTTTTTTAATACCAACGATTTATTCATATTGATTTTGAAATATTTACACAATGTATGTTTTCTTACAAAAAGAGTTGTTAACTAAAGTTAACAATTCTTTATAATTGAGGTTAATCTACCACATCTCGCAAAATAGGCGGTTGACATTCTATTCCGCTATTGCTCACTTTATAATTAGAAATTTCTTCTTGTCGTTTATCAACATTTAACTTATTGCGTAAATAACTTGGCATATTGATATAAGAATCCATTTCTTGGTCGCTCATATTTCTCAAGGCTTCATTAGAAATATTGCTATCTCCATACAATGGGATAACTTTTTTTCCATCATTTTCATTAGTGTTGATAGTTGTTGTTTTCGTATTATCAACCTTAGGAGTGGAATCTGTTTGCGGTCCTGCAGGAGAAAGATTGTTTATTTTTTGTTTATTCGACGATTGATTATGCAATTCTGTAGCAATAATCGTAACACGAAGTTCTTCTCCTAAAGAATCATCAACTCCATGTCCCCAAATGAATTTTTTCTTCATATTGCATGTTTTTGCTTGTAATTCATTTGTAATAGTAGTCAATTCGGCAACAGTTGCCTCAAACTCTCTACTATATGAAATAAACATTAACATTTTTTCTGCACCATAAATAGAATTATTGTCCAACAAAGGACTTTCTATCGCTTGATAAACAGCCTCGTAAGCTCTATTTTCTCCTTTTGCGGTTCCGCTACCAATAATAGCAGTACCACTACCACGTAAAATAGTATCCACATCATGAAAATCTATATTGATAATGGCTTCTAATGTAATTAATTCAGCAATACTTTTAGCCGCAACAAGAAGCACATCATCTGCTTTTGCAAAAGCATTGCTCAATTTAAGGTCTGGATAATATGTGGATAAAGATTGATTTTTTATCACAAGTAAAGCGTCTGTATTTTCGTGCAATTCTTCGATACCTTTTTGAGCCGTTACAAATTTTTCTTCTTGTTCAAAATCAAAAGGAAAAGTAACAATTCCCACAGTAAGAATACCCATTTCACGAGCAATACTTGCAATAATAGGTGAAGCTCCTGTTCCAGTGCCACCTCCCATACCAGCAGTAATAAATACCATATTTGCATCTTGAATCGCAGCTTTAATATCGGCTTCGCTTGCAATAGCAGCTTGTTGTGCAACAGTAGGATTGGCTCCAGCACCTAAACCATCTTCTCCCAAATGTATCTTAACTGGAATTGGACTGCTTTCTAATGCTTGTTCATCGGTATTACATACAATAAAATCTACATCATTGATACCCATATTATACATGTGTCTTACAGCATTGCAACCTCCGCCACCAACACCGATAACTTTAATAATAGATTTTCTATTTTTGTTCTTTTTAACGTCCACAATAGGAATAAATTCCGTTGAAAATTCTTCTATATTTGTCATATTCTTTAGTATTTTTATGATTACACAATTGGATTACACTCTATCAAAATCGTCATCTTCATCATCATCGTCATCATCACTTTCTATCAATGCTGCTAACGCTGATTGTATAATGCCCCAAGGACGATATTTTGCAAAATTACTATTTCTATCATTTGCTTTTTGTCTTGTTTGAGAATCGTCAAAATCGTCGTCATCAATATCCTCGTCGTTAATATCAGATTCTTCTTGATTTTGCGTAGAATTGATATATTCTTTGGATAAATCTGGTCTTCCATTTAATTCTTCATCACGTTCTATTCCTAATATCATCAATCCTAAACCAGTAGAAAATATTGGGTCACTATATTCCTTATCGTGAATATTTATTTTTTCTTCAGGATTGCCAATACGAACTAAAAGCCCTGTTCTCATTTCAGACATTTCTTTCAATCCTTTTAGTTTAGAACCTCCACCAGTAAATACAATACCACAGCCCAATTTATCAAAACAATTTGCATTTTTTAATTCTTCTTTGATACGGTCAATAATTTCACCAACACGGGCTTGTATCACTTGAGCAAGTTCATATTCTGATATCTCTGTTGCTGGTCGTCCATGAATCCCTGGAATTGAAATCACTTGATTTTGAGTAGATTCATCAGGGATACAACTACCATGTTTTATTTTTAATAATTCTGCTTGCTCTTTTACTATTCCTTTAAAAACATTTTTAATGTCATCGGTAATAACATCACTTGCAATAGGAATTACTGCAGTATGACGCATTACGCCATCTATAAATACGACAACATCTGTTGTCCCTCCACCAATATCTACCAAGGCAACACCTGTTTCTTTTTCATCTTTATCTAAAACAACTTCTGCAGAGGCTATTGGCTCAAGAACAAGACCGTCCATCGTCAAATTACAATTTTTGATACAACGACCAATATTTCGTATATGCTGAGCATCTCCAGTAATTACATTAAATTCTGATGACAATCTACGTCCTAAAACACCAATAGGGTTTAACATCTTAGGATAATTATCTACTATATATTCTTGAGGAATAACATCTAATACTTGTTTTCCTGGGTCAACAGGAGTTTTAAACATATCTTCTATCAAACGCTTGATGTCATTTTGTGAAATCACGTTATCTGTATTATCTCTTTTGATTTCACCCATCATTCGATGATTGATTATATGTTGACCAGCAATACCCACCATAACCGTGTCAATTTCTATATTTGCGTTGTCTTCTGTCAATTTTACAACTTTTCGTATAGCATTACTCGTTTGGTCAATATTAATTACCAATCCTCGTTGAACACCAACAGATTGTTGTTTCCCATAACCTAAAATATCAATTTTGCCATTGGCATTTCTTTTTCCTGCAAATGCAACTACTTTGGTTGTTCCAATATCCAATCCCACTGCGATTCTTGTTGCTGAATTTTCATTTTTCACAACTTCGACAGTTTCTTCTTTACGCTTTCTGCCAAATAATTTATCAATCATAGTACCCATAATTATATTGTGTTTTTATCTTTTTTTACAAGGAATTTCATTACCATATTTTAAATTTATTGTACTGTATTTATTCCAGCCCATTTTACTAAATCCATTAATGTACAGGCTTTTAACATTATCAAACTTCATATTCATGATTTCATTTTCTCGTTGGCTAATACTTACTTTGCCATACAAAATAATATGATTACCTACAATAGGAGCCAATTCTATTTCATGATTTTCGTTTATATATATTTGGGAAATTTGAGCATTCAAAAATTCATCATTTTTTATATAACATGCCATTTTCCAAATACCATACAAATCCATATATTTTTTTCTTAAATGATTATGCTTCAACAAAGTATCACGAACTATATAACAATTAGTATCATAAACATTGGTAATATGCCCATTGGCAACCAAAATTCTTCCATTATAAGTTTTGTTCATCGGAAGCAATTTTCCAGATTGTGCAATAAAAAAACTTTTGCCTTCTTTGTTGTACACTCGAACTATTGGCTTTTCTTGTTCGGCTTTGATAATTAATTTTTGATTACGATTCCAAACTTCCACATTTTTCAAGTAAGGAAATTTTTCCAAAGTATATTCTATATGTTCTTTGTTTACACTATCAATATGTTTTGATAATATTGTATCACAATGTTTTTGCAAAAAAGTATCCAATTCTGCTATTGTAAACAATGTATCAGATAGAAAATCAATTTGATATTCTATCTCATTATATATTTTATCTCTCGAAATTTTTCCATGAAGGATAAAACAAGTAATAAGAATTGTTAATACAACTATTGCAAAAATAATATACTTTTTGTTCATGCAAATCTCTCCTTTATTTTATCAACTAATCTATCAATATCTCCAGCACCCATAGTAATCAATATTTCTGGTTGATATTTAAACAAATAATCGACCAAATCAGATTTTGAAAGAATGAGTTTGTTTTTACAAGTGATTTTATTCAATAAAAATTGAGCATCAATTCCTTCAATAGGTTTTTCTCTCGCAGGGTAAATCTCTAACAAAATAACAGTATCTAAACAACTTAAACTACGAGCAAATTCATCTGCAAAATCTCGTGTACGAGTAAAAAGATGTGGTTGAAAAATTCCACAAATCTGTTTATTTGGGTGCATTTTTTTTGCAGAAGCAATACACGCATCTATCTCTTTGGGATGATGTGCATAATCATCAATGTAAACAAAATCATCTCGTTTGATAATATATTCAAAACGTCTCTTTACCCCTGAAAATGTAGATAATTGTTGTTTGATAATTGTTGTATCTATATTTATCAAATCGGCAACTGCTACCGCTGCAATAGCATTTTCAATATTGTGCAAACCCGCTACTTGAAAAGCAATTTGTTTGATTTCTTTATCGATGCATTGTATATCAAAATATTGCATTCCATTTTTTATAGTGATATTTTTTGCATAATAATTGCAAGAAATATCATTTAACCCATAAGTAATTGTTTTACACGAAGGCTTAATTTTTTCTAAAAGATAAGGTTTAGTTATCAAATAACCATCTTTATTGATTTGATTAGCAAAATCATTGAAAGAATTTGCCAATGCTTTTTCATCTCCATAAATATCTAAATGGTCAGCGTCCATTGAAGTAATAACAGCAATATTTGGAAATAAATTTAAAAATGAGCGGTCGTATTCATCTGCTTCTACAACAATAGTATCCGAAAAAATATCATCGATATTGTTAGAATTGTAATTGCAAGCGATTCCCCCAATAAATGCTGTTATCGGTTTATTTCCTTGTAAAATATGTGCTAAAATTGCCGTTGTTGATGTTTTTCCGTGAGTCCCTGCGATAGCATAAGTATGTTTATTTTTACAAATTAAACCCAATAGTTGTGCTCTTTTGAGTATTTGGATTTTCTTTTGTTGTAAAAATGTCAATTCTTGCATGTTTTTCGGAATAGCAGGTGTGATTACTGCCAAAGAAATATCATTAGGAATAAGACAAGGATTGTCTTCAAAATGAATATCAATACCTTCATTAATAAGCATATCTGTCAATGGAGAAGGTGTTTTGTCATAACCTATTACTTTCACACCTCTACGATGAAAATAACGAGCTAAAGCACTCATTCCAATTCCTCCAATGCCTAAAAAATAGATGCTTTTTAATTTAGAAATATCGTTCATTATTTTTTTGTTTCCATTAATTTAATAACTTCATCTGCAATGATTTTTGCCGCATTAGGCTGTCCCATTTTCAACAAATTTTCTTGCATAGACATCAATTTTGCTTCATCGTTGATAGTAGATAATACAACATTTTTAAGTTGATGTTTCGCTTGACTATCTACAACCATAATAGCCGCTTGTGCATTAGCAAGAACTGAAGCATTTTTTGTTTGATGGTCTTCTGCTACATTTGGAGAAGGAACTAAAATACAAGGTTTTCCTATCGTACACAATTCTGACAAAGACAATGCTCCCGCCCGTGAAATAACAATATCCGAAGCCTTGTAAAGCAATCCCATTTCTTTAACAAATGGCATCACCTTAACACCTTCTATATGTTTATATTTGTCTTCTAAACAATTATAATACGACTCTCCCGTTTGCCAAATAATTTGAATATCATTTTTTATCAAATCTTCAACAAAAGATTGAACACTTTTATTTATAGTTTCAGCTCCAAGACTTCCACCAATAATCGCCAATGTTTTTTTATTGGAGTTTAATCCAAATGCTGCCAATGCTTCTTCTTTACTATATTTTACCTCAAGTAAATCTTTCCGAATAGGATTTCCAGTTACAACTAATTTTTCACTTGGAAAATATTGTTCAACACTTTTATATGTAATACAAATACAATCTACTTTTTTTGCCAAAAGTTTATTAGTCACTCCAGGATAAGAATTGGCTTCATGAATAAGTGTTGGTATTCCCATTTGAGCTGCAACTTTCAAAGTTGGACCGCTTGCATAACCACCAACACCAACAACAATATCTGGATTAAAATCTTTGATAATTGCTTTTGCCGATTGCATACTTTTATAAACTCGGAAAGGCAATTTTAAATTTTCTATTAAATTTTTTAAGGTTATTTTTCTACGAAGACCATAAATATCTAAACCCTTTATTTCAAAACCAGCCTCTGGAACACGTTTCATTTCCATACGCCCATTGGCACCAACAAACAAAATTTGTATATCAGGAATTTGTTCTTTTACTGCATTTGCTATCGCGATAGCAGGAAAAATATGTCCTCCTGTTCCTCCTCCTGATACTATCATTTTTTTACTCATTTTTACCTCCTTTGCTATTTATTTGTTGTTTCAATAAAATAGATTCTTCTTTTCGTTTTCTTATTTCTTCTTTTGCCTCTCGACTTATACTGAGAACTATTCCGACAGCAAAAGATGTTGTCAATATAGAAATACCTCCTTTGCTAAACAAAGGTAAGGTTTCTCCTGTTGCTGGAAAAATTCCCAAACAAACACAAATGTGTGTCATTGCTTGAAAAACTATCAAAAAACCAATACCAATAGCCAAATACGCTCCAAAGGAAGTTGAAATAGTTCTTGCGGTAATAATTACCCGATAAAACAATGATAAATATAAAAATACAAGAAATATCCCTGCAAATATACCATACTCTTCTACAAAAAATGCAAAAATATAATCAGAATAACTTTCTTGAACACTATTTCCATGAATATTTCCACCCGGTCGCGGTAAAAGACTACTCGAAGCAATTGCAGCCTCTGTTGTAATAATATCTTTATGTGTATTATCGCTATGTAAAAAACTTTCTACACGTACCTTCATTGTTCCAATACGTCGGAAAAAAGCATTATCTGTTTTTGGATTTACCGCATCAGAAAGCAATACACTCAACCCCAAGAGTCCTACTATCATTATTATTCCAAATGTACCAAAAAAGTACTTAATCTTTAATTGTGAAACAAAAAGCAAAACTACACAAGTAACACCTAATATCAAACTTGCAGATGTTTTTTGAGACATAATAAAAAGACAAAACAAGAAAATATAAAGACACATAGGAATAAATTTGTGTTTAATATCATTAATATTTTCTTTCGCTTTTGCTATCCACGAAGAAAGATATACAACCGTACAAAGTTCGATAAAATGAATCGTTTGCACTTTTCTTCCTAAAATAGAAATACTTCTTTTGGAACCACCTTCCACTACACCAAATGCTAATGTCGCTATCAACAAAAACACACCTACAATAAGCCCTATTTTTGCTAACCTTTTAAACCAACGATAATCTATAAATTGAAAAATATACATTATCAAAAAACCTACCGCTAAATAAAAAACATGTTCGGTAAGTAAAAACCATAAACTTTCCTTGTGATAGTCATTGAGCTTTGAACCCGTACTATACACCGCAAAAATAGAACAAATGGCAATAAAAATCACTATTGTCCAAATAATTCTATCACCAGTGCCTTTACGGAAAAATTCTTGTATGCGGTTGTTGTTCATAATAAATAATTTATAATTGTGCTACTGCTTGTTTAAAAGCATCTCCTCGTTCCATATAATTTTTATATATTTCTCCACAAGGACACCCTGATGACAATAACACTATTTCTCCTTTTTGTGCTATATAAAATCCTTGACGAACAGCGGTATCCATATCTTTACATTCCAATATTACTTTGGTATGCCCTTTAAATGTTTTTTTAATATTATCATTATCTTCTCCTATACATACAATCGCTTTTACTTTTTGCGATACAAAATGAATAAGTTCTTGATAATTAACATTTTGTTTTTTACCTTCTACCAACCACACAACACTACTTTTCATTTGGTCTAAACAATAATAGGTTGCATTAATATTTTCTGCTTTCGCATCATTAATGAAATAAACTCCTCTAAAAACAGTTACTTGTTCCATTTTATGATTTTGAAACTCCATTTTATTTAGAAGTTCTCCTCTATTTTGTTGGCGTATAGCAATCAATCTTTGTTCTAAAAGTTGTGCTTTACTTTCAATTGTTTGCGATTTTTCTATAAGTAAATCTTCAAATTTCATAATTAATATATTTTTATCGTAATTTCAATGTAACAATGGTTAAAACAGCTAACATTAATCCCACAATAATGAAACGCTGTACAATTTTTACTTCATGCATTCCTTTTCGCTGATAATGGTGATGGAGTGGGGCCATCAAAAACAAACGTTTACCTTCACCATATTTTTTCTTAGTATATTTAAAATATCCTACTTGTAAAAGAACGGAAAGACTTTGCACTAAATAAATACCACACATTATTGGTATCAAAAGTTCTTTACGAATAATTATAGCAAATACAGCAACAATACCTCCTAAAGCCAAACTGCCAGTATCTCCCATAAATACTTGTGCCGGAAAAGAATTCCACCACATAAAACCCAAACACGCTCCTACAAATGCTCCTGTAAATATCATTAATTCTCCTGAATTGGGGATATACATGATATTCAAATAATCTGCAAATATTGTATTTCCTGACACGTATGCAAGTATCCCCAAAGTAACCCCTATAATTGCCGTTACCGAAATGGCTAAACCATCTAATCCATCTGTGAGATTTGCTCCATTGCTTACCGCAACAATTATAAAAATAATAATTGGAATATAAATCAACCAAGCCCATTTTTCATAACCATCTCCCAACCATTTGAGCAACAATGCATAATCTAATTCGTTGTTTTTAAAAAATGGTATTGTAGTTTTGGTAGATTTTTGTGCTTGAATACATTCATAGCCTGTTGTTCCTTCATCTGGATTGTTTTCTACTCTAAAAACATTTTCTGTACTAACATAATTAGGGTTACTACATTTTTCTTTTATTACTACTTCTGGATGAAAAAACAATACTAAACCAACAAACAACCCTAATAATGATTGTCCTATCAATTTCAATTTTGCAGGAAGACCTTCTTTTTTCTTCTTTTTTACCTTTATATAATCATCTAAAAAACCAAGTAACCCTAACCAAATTGTTGTAACAATCATTAAGATAATGTAAATATTGTCCAATTTATTGAAAAGTATTACCGATAACAATATACTAAACAAAATAATTATACCTCCCATCGTTGGAGTACCTTTTTTCTCCATTTGTCCTTGCAAACCAAGGTCTCGAATACTTTCTCCAATTTGATTTTTTTGTAACAATTTTATCACATATTTACCAATGATAAGCGATAAAAACAATGATAACATCGCCGCCATAGCGGTACGAAACGAAATATAATGAAAAACACCTATTCCCGGTAAATCAAAATGTTGGTCTAACCAATCAAAAAAATAATAAAGCATAATACAAAATTGTTAAATATTAATTTAATTTATTGTTAATAAATTTATTATCAAATATTAATCATATTCTTTAATATATTTCTGTGCTTCTTCAACATCATCAAAATGATGTTTTACTCCATTTATATCTTGATATTTTTCGTGTCCTTTGCCAGCAATCAAAACAATACTATTGTTTTTTGCTTGCACAATTGCAGATTTAATTGCTTGTTTTCTATCAGGAATAACAAGTGTTGTTGGTTCATAAGCGGTACTTACTCCTTTTTCCATATCTGTCAATATTTCATTAGGGTCTTCTGTTCGTGGATTATCAGAAGTAAGGACCACACGATTGCTCAATTTGCACGCTATTTTAGCCATTTCTGGACGTTTGGTTTTATCTCTATCTCCACCACAACCAACTACTGTAATTATTTCTTGTTCTGGTTTGCTCACTGCATTGATTGTTTCCAAAACATTTTGCAAAGCATCGGGAGTATGAGCATAATCTACTATTACCGTAACATTTTTTCCTCGCATAGTAAAGAAACGCCCTTCGGCAGCTTCAAGAAGACTCATTTTAAGCAATACCAAATGTTTATCTATTCCCAAAAGTACACTTGTAGCATAAATTGCCAACAAATTATACGAATTAAATTTTCCTACTAATCTAAACCAAACATCATCTCCTGCAATTCTCAATTGCGTTCCTTCAATATTACATTCAATAATTTTTGCTTTAAAATCACATGCTGCATTATTCAAACTATATGTATATTTTTTGGCAACAGTATTTTGTAGCATAACAATACCATTGGCATCATCTAAATTAGTCAATGCAAATGCTGTCGCAGGAAGATTATCAAAAAATAATTTTTTCGCATCTCTATATTGAGCAAAAGTTTTATGATAATCTAAATGGTCGTGTGTAATATTGCTAAACAAAGCTCCTGTAAAATGCAATCCACTTATTCTATTTTGTACAATAGCATGAGAACTAACCTCCATAAAACAATATTCACAACCAGCATCAACCATTTTCGCAAGCATTTCATTAATTTTCACACTATCTGGTGTTGTATGTGTACTGGGTATTACTTCTTCATTGATTCTATTTTCTATTGTACTCAATAAACCTACTTTTTTACCCATTGACAAAAACAATCTATACAATAAAGTAACTGTTGTCGTTTTGCCATTTGTCCCTGTAATTCCTACTAAACGTAACTTTTGCGATGGGTGGTCATAAAAATTATCTGCCATGATTGCCAATACTAAAGAAGAATTTTCAACTTGTATATAACAAACATTTTCTCGAATATTTTCAGGTATTACTTCTACAACAACACAAATTGCACCTGCATCAATTGCCTGATTTACAAATTGATGACCATCTACTTTGGTTCCTTTTTGTGCAACAAATACACTATCTTTTACCACTTGACGTGTATCAAAACATATTGCAGATACTTTTTGTGGTATCTTTCCTATCAATTGTTTGATATTTATCCCTTTAATTATATCTTGCCATGTTTTCATTGCTAATTCAATTTGTTAAATATAAATTTATTGTTTTACCTTGTATAGAATAATTAACCACTTTTCCTCTTCCATTGACTATTACCTGATAACCTTTTTTTTGTAATAAATATACTGCATCTTTAGCATTGCAACCTTTTAAAAATGAAGATAATGGTATATTTTCTATCTGTATAGGTGTTGTTTTGACAGAATTTGCTTCTGTGTTCACACGAACATAATCACTATTGCCTTTGTAATAAATATCTATTCCCATTGTTTGATATATTTGAGCAATATCTTCTTTATTGCCGATACTACAATTAGGCAACAATGTTTTCCCTTCTTGACTACTAATATCAAACTCATTGAGATTGGTAATCAATTTTTCTGCAATTTCTTTACATGCAGGAGCCGCACAACGACTTGCATCTAATGTTGTTCCTTTGATGAGCACCATACAAGTATATTTTGGTGCTTCTGATGGAAAATAACCTATAAATGATGAATTTTTCAAAGTTGAACTATAAGTTTTTGTTGTTTCATCATAAATAAATGCCGTTCCTGTTTTTCCTGCAATAAGTGGAATTGCATTTATTGTACTATCTTTCAATTGCATAAAATATCTTTCATCACGAATACGGCGTGCTGTTCCATGAGCAACAACTCCTTCCATACATTTTTTTGCTCTATTGATAGTCCGTTGTGTACAAATCTTTTTATTAATTACAATAGATTCATAATCTTCTCTATTTTTGTTTTCATAATTTGGGTCTATCATTGCTTTCAACAAATGTGGTTTAACATACACTCCATTGTTTGCTATTGCATTATAATAAGCCAACATATACATAGGAGGCACACTCACACTATATCCATGAGTGATATTTTTAAAGTCTGCTAATGAAGTTGTTACACTTCTTAGCAATGGTTGTTTTGCTCCTTTTATTTCAATATCTAAATTTGTTTGTAATCCCATTTTTTCTACTCCTAACCCAAATTTATTAATATCACCAAAAGCAATACGAGCCGCATTGAATAATCCTTCATTATCTGATATTTCAAATGCTCTGGCTAAAGAATATTTACCTTTTTCACATTCTACCAAATCACCTGTATCTATTTTTCCTGTTTCTAATACAGCCAAAAGGGTTATTAATTTAAATGTAGAACCTGGTTCAAATCGTTCTATAATAGTATGGTCACTTCGTTCTATATATTTTCCAGTAATTTCATCTCGGTCTAAATTTACAATTGCTTTTATTGCTCCTGTTTTTACTTCCATTACTATTGCACAACCATTTTTAGCTTCTGCTAATGCGAGATAACGATTCAATGCTGATTTTGTAACACGTTGAATATCTGTATTTATTGTGGTTATTATATGTTTTCCACTTTTAGGTTGTAAGTTTTTATTTTCTCGCAAACGAATTGTATATCCATTCACTTTCAAAATACGTTTTGGCATACATTCTCCTGATAATTCTTCATCGAAATAACCTTCCATTCCATTGTTGAATACCATACTATCAATGCCGACAGAACTAATTTTTGTTCCCATTCTTCCCAAAATAGAAGAGGGAAAATCTCCTGAAAGTTGACGTCTTACATAACGAATATCTTTTTGACAACCTCCTTTAAATCGTTTATCCCCATGCCATATTACAAAAAGAGAATCTATTGCATTAATATGTTTTTGTCGAACCCATTTATTTGGTTTTCCTATATTTGATACCAATATTAAAACTTTTTCTTTATTGAGACGTTGTTTTTCTAATTTTCCTATTTGAGCAACTTGTTTATCTTTACTTTTTTCTTTTTCGTTGGCTGAATTCCATTCTTTACGAAATTGTATATATCTCTCTTTGATATTTTTAACATAATATTCTCTCTTATATTTTGGATTGATTTGACAAAATATATCTATCAAAGAATCTGCTTTTTCCATAAATCTTGCAGAATCTTTTCCTATTACATTTGAAGGAAACCAATACAAATCGTAAATATAAATATCTGTCAATAAAATAGTTCCATCTTCTGAACAAATATTTCCTCTTTTCCCATTTTCGCTTGAATATTCAAAAGCAAAAGTTCTATTTTCTATGGTAACACTACTATCTTGAGGAATAGCCAATCCATTGTAATATTTTCCCAAATTGATTTTAAGTGAAACCATTCTCCACATAGCAAAAATCCCTAAAATCAAGAGTATAAAATATATAATCTTGATTTTTAAAGCAAAAACTTTATTTTTTTTGGGTTTTTCGCTCATTAATCTTTTTCTCCTTTCTCTATTGGTTGTATCACAAATGGTAAATAGCCACTTGTATTGAAATTATTTTCTTCTGCCATTTCCAAAAGTGATTTTTCTATACTTAAACCGATATTATAATTTTCTTCTTTTATATCCATTGCTTTATCTCGACAAAGCATAATTTCTTTGTTGTACTTTTCGATGATGTCAATTTTGTTGCTATAACTTAAATTTCTGTATATTAAGATAATAATTAAAACAAAAATATATACAATAAATATCCAATTTTCTTTCCAATTTATTCGTTGCAAAATTTTTCCATTCATCACATAGCGAATCTCTTTTTTTACTTTTGATGTCCACTTTGTGTGTTTTTTGTTGATTGTAGCAGAGTTATCCATTTATTCTCCTTTCTGCAATTCTTAATTTTGCACTACGACTACGATTATTATTTGCCAATTCTTCCTCGCTTGGCACTATTGCTTTTCGATTGATTGGAACAAAAGGAGCCAAAATATTACCATAAAAATCTTTTTCTATTTTGTCTTCAAAATTGCCACTTCGCATAAATATTTTGGTCAATCTATCTTCCAAAGAATGATAAGAAATAATCACCAATCGACCACCTGGTTTTATCAATGTTGGTGTTTGACACAATAGCGTTTGCAATACTTCTAATTCTTCATTTACTTCTATTCGCAAAGCCTGATATACTTGAGCTAAATATTTGTTTTCTTTTCCTTTGGGGATACATTCTGTTATACGAGAACGAAAATCCAATGAACGTCCAAAAGGAGAATTTATCCTTTCTTTAACAATAATATTTGCTAATTTGTTTGCATTATTTACCTCCGCATAACGATAAAATAAATTTCGCAAATCTATTTCAGAATAAGTATTGAGAATATCTGCCGCTTTCATATTTTTGCGAACATCCATTCTCATATCCAAATCACAATCGAAACGAATAGAAAATCCTCTTTGTTCACTATCAAATTGATGAGAAGACACACCTAAATCTCCTAAAATACCATCTACTTGTGTTACTCCATATAATTTAAGGTAATTTTTTATATATTTAAAATTATGGTTAATCAACACAAAACGAGAGTCTTCTATACGATTTGCCAAACTATCTTCGTCTTGGTCGAAAGCAAACAATTTTCCTTTTTCATTCAATTGTTTCAATATTGCTCTTGAATGCCCTCCAGCTCCAAAAGTAACATCAACATAAATGCCATCTGGTTTAATATTCAAACCTTCAACACTTTGCGAAAGCAATACTGCATTATGGTAAGAACTCTTTTCCATCACTAAAAATTTCGTTGGCAATTATAGACAAATCTTCTGCACTAAACTTCAAAGTTTCTTCCATTTGTTTATCATACAATACTGGATTCCACAACTCTATAAAAGGATTGATTTTTATGATAAGTATCTCTTTTTCAATTCCTGCATACTCTTTCAAATCTTTAGGAACAAGCAATCTATTTTTGCTATCAAGACTAATTTCTGTAGCACTTCCCAAAAAATAACGCACCAAAGCTCTTTTTTTAGGGTCGAAAGTATTGATTCTACTCAATTTAGCACTTACAACATTCCACACATGCATAGGATAAAGTGTCAAACACTTGTCAGTACTTCTATTGACAACATAATTGCCTCCCGCTTTTTCGTTGACTTCACGAAAAATATCGGTTGGTAGCAAGAACCGCCCTCTGTCATCAATTTTTACTGTTCCTTTTAGTGCCATTTAAATTTTATTTTTTTACAAAAATCCCATTTTTCTACTCATTTTTCCCACTTTTTCCCCAATCTTTGGCTAAAAAAAACGCAAACACTCAATAGTTATTTCAAACGTTTACGTTGTTTAACCTTCTATTTTAGAGGCATTTATGAAAAAATGAACTTCACGAAAAATATTACTTATTCTTCTCTGACAAAGATACAATATATTTTACAAGTTTTTTTATCTATTGCACTATATTGAAATTTACTTATCAACAACTTTTGTTAATATAAGAACTGTTAAAACTGTTAATATTATATATAAACTATTGAATACCTACATTTTACAAATTAACTTTTTTACAAAATCTTGTTGATAACTTTTCCTTGAAGATAGGCTAAAATATTATTTATAACAATATCAATTCGTTTTTCAAACGATTCAATGGTAGCAAATCCAATATGAGGAACAACTAAACAATTGGGAGCAGATAACAAAGGGTGATTACGCATCAATGGAGGTTCTGCTTCAAAAACATCAATTGCAGCACCTGCCAAATGCTTCTTTTCTAAGGCTTCTGCCAAAGCATCTATATCAACAACCTTTCCACGAGCAGTATTTATCAGTACCGCTGAAGATTTACACATTGCCAATCTTTTTTTATTGATAAGATTTTGTGTTTCTTCTGTAAGCGGAACATGCAAAGAAATAATATCCGATTGTGAAAGCAATTCCTCTAAAGAAACATATTGAATTCCTTTTTCTTTCAATTCTGTTTTTTCTGTTCGACTCCAAGCCAATACTTTACAACCAAATTGTTGTAACAACAAAGCAGTACGACTACCAATGGATCCTGTACCTACAATACCGACAACTTTATCTCGCAATTGTCTTCCTAAAAAATTATTACGAGAACCTCCTTGACGAGTTTTATTATCTAAAAATGTAATATTTCTATAAAGGTCTATTATCAAACCTACTGTAAGTTCACTTACAGCATCGGTAGCATAACCTGAAGCATTACAAACTACAATATTTGCTTTTTTACAATATTCCAAATCAATATGGTCAACACCTGTAAAAGCGATTGACAACATTTTTAATTTTGGACATTTAGAAAGAACATTTTCTGATAATTTTATATTTGATACTATTACTATATCTGCATCTTTCATTCGGTCCACCAATGTGTTTTCATCTTCTTGTCTATCAGAATAGAAAACAAATTCGTGTCCTAAATCAAGAAAAGTTTTACTAATTTGTTTTAATTTTACTGCATCAATTCCTATTGATTCTACAGCAACTATCTTCATTTTTTTAGATTCCTTATTTCGTTTTACAATGTAATATCATTAAGATTGAGGAAATGGTCAAAATCAAATAATGTATTGATAGAACGATTTGAAATAACACTTCCAATAACGGTTGCAAACAATTTGTCCACTGATAAAACTGTAATTTTGTCACATTTTTGTCTCAATGGAATAGTATCTGTTGTGATAATTTCTTCTAAAACAGAGTTTTCTAAATTTTCGTAAGCTTTTCCAGACAATACAGGATGTACACACATTGCTCGTACAGAATTAGCTCCCAATTCTTTGATAGCAGCAGCGGCTTTGCAAATAGTACCTGCTGTATCTATAATATCGTCAACCAATACAACATCTTTATCTTTTACATCTCCAATAATTTGCAAAGAACCTATCACATTAGGGCGAGGACGTTGTTTATATCCTATTGCCAAATCTGCTTCTAAATATTTGGCGTACATTGCTGCTCTACGTGTTCCTCCTGTATCAGGAGATGCCATACAGAGGTTTTTAAAATTTCGTTGTTTCAAATATGGCAAAAATATTCTTGAAGCATAAAGATGGTCCACTGGAACATCGAAAAATCCTTGTATTTGATCGGCATGCAAATCCATCGTTATTATTCTATCTACTCCTGCTGCTGTTAACAAGTTAGCCACCAATTTTGCTCCTATTGGCACTCTTGGTTTATCTTTTCTATCTTGTCGAGCACAACCAAAATAAGGCATTACCGCTATAATTTTATGAGCAGATGCTCGTTTGGCTGCATCTATCATATAAAGCAACTCCATTAAGTTGTCTGCTGGTGGTATTGTAGATTGAACTATAAATACTTCACAACCTCGCAATGTTTCAGAATACGATGGTTGAAATTCTCCATCACTAAATTGCATTATCTCTACTTCAACCAATTTTTGACCATACACTTGAGCAATTTTTGCTGCCAATGCTTGCGAACACCTTCCTGCTACAATCTTAACTTCTGCCATTTTTTATTCTTTTTTTATTTTTCACAAAAATAGAAAAAAAATCATTAATCATCGCTAAAAAAACAAAAAATGTTGTTAACAATTATAGTTAAAAAAAATATTTTCTTTTTCTTCTTTTTTAATAGATTGGTTTTCTTGAAGTAGAGTTAAAAATTCTATTTTTTTCACTTTTTTATCAAAAATTGACCACTTTGGAACAATATTTGTTGTGTATAAAATGTTGAATAACAACAATATGCTAAAAAATGAGAGTTTATAAAAAACACACCAAAAAAATTGCTTATAACTTCCTGATAGACAGTAGTTTTAATAGCTATTTTATAGTGTGTTGTTTTGAGGCTCGTTATTATAAAGCACTGGTTTTTACAAGTAGAGACTCGCTTTTTGACCAATATTTTTTTCATAATCCATAATTGTCATATAGATAGTTTTGTTTAAAGTATCTTTGCCATAATACATAAAATTATCAGTTAGTAACTGATTCAATTTTTTAGAGTCATAACTATTTATGTCATCTATATAATCTTTCACGATATCCGATTTGCTTTGGCGGCAAGACGATAACAAAGTTACGCAGACAAAAAATAAAACAACTCTTTTCATATTAATAGTTTTAAAAATTAATCATTTAGTTATGAATCACCCATGTCGTACAATTTAGCAAACCGCCTTCCTTGGCGACATCGCTGTAGTCGATTGTTTCGATTTTCCTGTCTGGAAATGTCTTTTTTATGATTTCAAGAGCCTGATTGTCCTCGTCCCGATTAAATATCGGCATCACAATCAAGTCATTAACCTCCAGATAGTTCACATATATTCCGACTGCACTGTCAGGATGTTTGCGGTCTTTGTCTTCAAAAAATGGAATGTCGATATACTCAAGATTGTAATCATTAATAACCTTTTGCAATCCTTCTTTCATATATTTGTACTCGTTGGGGCATCTTTCGTTGCCTATAATGGTGTTCCTGTTCACAAATCTCACCATTCCATCTGCGTGTCCTGTAAAATCTTCATTTTGTGATTTTAGTGCAAGAATTATGATAATTTCTTTACATTCCAGCAGTTTCGATAACTCGTTTGTCAAAGAATCCTTTTCATAATTTGGATTTTCGGAGAAAATCCTGTCCGACAATATTGCTCGTCCATCACAGATAAGAATATTTCCACCATCGAGGTTTATGTCCGAAAATGTAGCGTTGATATTATTCAACCGGCAAACTTCTTTCACATCGGAACGCGAATCTTCCCATTCCTTTTTGCCTTTCAAATAACTTGGGTCGTATCTGAACTGGATAAACTTTCCCGATTCGGTTTGGACTGGCATATAGTCGCGGCACCAAATATCTTTAGTGCCTTTAATAAACGAGTATTTCACATTATGCTTTTCGAGAATGGCAATCAGGTTCTTGCAAGTTTCGGGGTATCTGTCCATTAGCAGTTCCGACATATAGACGGTTTGCTCGTTGCTCGGTTTCTTGTCTTTCATTTCAAACATAGGTTTATTTATTAAGTTGTTATTTTTATAAAATTCGTTACAAGTTGCTGCTTTTGTGGATATTAAACAGACAATAATTCCAATTAGTAATCCGAATGTAATTCTCATTTTCTTCTTACTTTACTGGTATCACAACAGCAGATTCATCTAAAAAAGCATCGGGGATTTGTTCGACGAAATCATATATTATATTAACGATAGTCTCCAGTTTTTCGTATGGAAATAATATATTGGCAGATTCCAGATGTTTGTTTATGAAACGGCATGTGTCTTCAAAATCCGCATAGTTGCCAAAACCAACTTCAATATCCCAATAGTAAGCGAATCCGTCGTTAATGGCATTCCATATTTCATCGGGAAGTTCAAAATCAATCTTGCTTAATACTACCTTATGTAAGACTGGTTCCGAAAAAGCATTTTCCATTAATGGCGATATTATTTCAAGATTTTTGGTTTCCATGGCGTTTTTTGTTTAGTTGTTATTGGATATTGTTGTTGGTACGATTGGCTGTGATTATTTGCAAAATCTTTTATAATACCTTATTTTTTTCTTTGGTGACTTTTTGGCATAATCCCAAGTTGCATTTTCAAATATTTCTTTACAATTATCTTTGCTTGTATATTTTTCAAATAGATTCTTGTCGTAGAAGCACAATGGTAAATCATCCTTTTGTTCAATGCCATATCGTTCAATAGGTTCTCCAATTTCACACTTTTCTTTTTTCGGTGAAACTAATTTTGGCATTCTTTCAGATTTTGAACAAGCATTCAAAATTTCGAGCATACATACAGATGGTCCTGTAATATATTTCCCCTGATTGTCTTTCAAGCTTCTAATCAAAATGCCGCCAAAAATACCATTGTCAAACTTGCTGTCAAAACAAATATCTACACCACTATAATGGAAAAACAAATCTCCAGCATCTTTGTTTGTTCGCGGATAAGTTTTTTCATTCCATTTTTGATTTAAATTTTCCTTGTTGTAATAATAAAACTCAATTTCTGCGAACTTGTAATACTTTTCTTCTCCGTTTTCACCACATTGAATACAGAAATTGTTAAATAGGTTTTCTGCAATTTCAGAGCATTTGTTTTGAAACTCTTCTTTGTTTTCATTAGTTAATCCTTTAAATGGATTCTTTAAAAAATCAAAATTTTCTGTCATAATTACAAATTTTTAAATGTTAGACTCTATAAGTGATTTCATTTTGAAATCCAAATGCAAAAGTACAAAAAAAGTGTTATCTTTGCAGAATAGAAATTAGGAGAATTAACAACGAAATAATAATGTTATACAATTATGATGTTGTGGGTAATTTTACCAATATAGTTTTTTGTTTGATATTTTTAAAACAGCAAGTCCTAAAAAATGTAATATTTTTTAGGACTTGGTAAAGATTAAAATAATTTAATAAATCAAGAAAAGGTTTTATTTTAAATTAAGAATATCTTTTCCTTGATTGAAGAAAATATCACGAGGAATATTGCGTTCTGCAATTTTTTGTAAATCTGCTTTAAGGTTTTCAGAGATTATGGAATTATTTTTATTGTATTGTGTAGCGAATTCCAAATCGCCTTCGCCTTCAACTTTTAAAATTAAAGAAGCCCATTCAACCATAGCGTTTTTTGCTTTTTCAACATCAATGTGATAAATTCCTTCGTTGTTACGAGAAAAAGCACCTGCCTTTTCAAAGAAATTAAAACACATCATATTAGCTTGACCATGAGCACTTGAACTTCCAAAACGAACAGAACGGAAAATACCAGCAATGAAAGTAATATAAGCGTCTTCAACAGTGATATTATTAATTTCACCATTTTCTATAAGTTGTTGAACCATAAATAATCCTAAAATATCGGCTTTTGCTTCTTCCCAAGCACTATATTGGGCTTGAAGCACTTCTCTAACAGGACCTTTACCAGAAACAGTATTTTTAATACCTAAACCATGAGCAACTTCGTGGAAAGTAACATTAGAAAAGAAAGCATCAAATTTTACATTGTTTAATTGTTCTTTGTCTAAAATAACTTCAGCAATAGGTAAAAGAATTTTATCAAATTTTGCTTTCATAGCATTTTTTAGTTGAAGACGGCGAGTTCCTTTTTTTAGATGAACTTTTTCATCGTTTGGCAAATTGATAGCAATAGTTTTGCTACCAGCATTGCAATCGCCAGCATAATAAATTACATCATAAACATTTAAGTCAGCTTCTGTTCCTGGAATTTCTTGTTTGTATTTATCTTCGCAAGGCAATACTTTTTGTAAATCGGGCAACATTTTTGTAAATTTAGCCAAATCGTTGCTCCATTGTTGGTCTTTGATAAGGATAAACGCTTCGTAAGCGGCTTTTGTTCCAAATAAGCGGTCTTCATAATTTTCTATAGGACCAACTACAAAATCAATAAGTCCTTCTTTCATATCCATCCAAGCCATATCACTTTCAAAATAATTGTCTGTTTCAAAAGCCTTTTTTCTTTCAATTAAATAATTTTTAAGACCTTCATTTTCGGATAAATCAATTGCTTTTTGTAATAATTGGCAAACTTCAGTAAGTTGTTCTTTGTAATAATCTTTGAACCAAACAACATTAAGTTCTCCATTTTCATTGCGTTGAATAATAGTATAGAGGCTATTTTTGTCAGGATTATCCAAAGATTCAAATTCTTCTTTGGTCATATCAGCAGGATAGAAATTTGCACCAAGAGGTTTTTCTCCATAACCTTCAACAAAAGGTTTCATTCCTCCTAATCTATCCCAAGCACCATAATTGATAAGGGCAAAACGTTTTGTCCATTCATCGGAGATAGTATCTAATGTAGTTTTATCTCCAAATGCTTGTTTCCAAAACAAGTCGTCCATAATTTTAGCAATATCTATAAAGATACTGATAATTTGTCTTTCATTTTCAGAAAGATGACTTAAATCGGTGGTTAAATCCACCATAGCAAATTCTTCTACTTTTTGTTGCATAATAGATTTTTCTTCTGTTGTTGTTGTTTGTTCTTGCTTATTGTTGCAACTCACGCAAAGCACTATCGCTAACAAGGCGGAACTGATTGGTATGAAATATTTCTTCATAAAAAAAAATGTTAAAAAGTTAAAAATAAGTTTGTTAAAATGTATTTTTTGTTTCTAAAATTAAATTTTCCAAAATTTTTGTAGTCTCTGTCCAATTGTAATTTTGTTTTACAAATTGGTAAGCATTGTTGGCAACAAGATTGTAAAAATCAGGTTGATGTAATAAATGAATAATAGCATCAACATAACCCAAAACACTATTACAAACAATAATTTCTGAATTGTGAACAGCATTGATAGGTTTGCTTGCTAATGGAGAGGTAATACAAGGTAATTGCATAGCCATTGCTTCCAAAAGTTTGTTTTGTAAACCTGTACCTAATTCCATAGGAGCAACAAAAATTTTCGATTGAGCATAATAACTTCTAATATCGTTGACCCAACCTGTAATTTCTACATTTTTACTTTTCAAAGCACAAACTCTTGGAGAAGGATTTACACCACATAATACTATTTTGATATTTGGCTCATATTTAAGCAATTCTGGCAATATTTCTTTTACAAGATATTCACATGCGAAAACATTCGGAGTATAAGACATATTTCCTGTGAATATAATATCGTAAATTTTTTCTACTTTTTGTGGTTCAAAATATTGTGTATCAACACCATTGGGAACAACTACAATTTGTTCGGCCTTAGGGTGATGTATCAAAGCTCTATCTACTTGTGTTATAATTGTTTTATAATCAAAATCTTTAAAAACATCTCCTTCGTATCGAAGCAAACGACGATATTCCAATCGGTAAATCCACGCTTTATAAAATGGGGCTTTTTCCATTAAACGAAACATTCCTTTGGAAAAAACATCTTGATAATCTAAAATTTTCTTTTCTTTGCGATGTCTGACGTATTCTGTTGTTCTAATAAGTTGAGTATAAATAACATCAGGAGCAATTTTATCAATTTCTTGATTGATAAATTTGTAATGTTTCTTATTAAAAAAATAACTACATTGAAAAGGAATCTTTTGAAATAAAGACTTAATCAAATTGAAAAATATTGTTGCTTTACATAATTTTAATATGTATATTTGTTTGCAAAACGGACTTAAAATACTTTTTGCTTGAGGATGCAATGCTCCTTCGTTAAGAGCAAAAAGATAAATCTCATGTCGTTTTGACAATTCTTTTAATTGATTGAACGCTCGAAGTTTATCGCCTTTTTCCAGCGGATAAGGAACCCTTGATAATAATACAACTATCTTCAAAATTGTAAATTAAAAATTATTTTGCAAAGATACAAAAAAATATTTCTTTAAAACTTTTTAGTATCTGAAAAAATTTCGGATGCAACCTGAATATAGAGATTCCTCCTTTTATGCTTAAAATATCGAATGCAGTAATAGTTTTTAATTATGATGTATGAAATACTTTTCATTGAATAACAATCCAGTAAAGAAAAACTATACTTATATTTACTTTTATTTTTCCTAAATGCATGGTAATATTCTATGCTATCTGATTTGTAGTCGCGAATTTGAATGGTACTTTCTTGACATGATACCTTAATCTTAACAAGTGATTTCAATATAACAAATAGTGTATCTTTACTACAAAAACAACTATCTATAGATGTAACAAATGTTGAATTTGAAATATAAAATCTATCTGAAGGATTATCTTGGAAATGCAAATAACAATCCATATTTTTCTGACATAGTGATATATTTATATTATATAATAGTACGATAAAGACACACATGTTTTTAATAATTATTTTCATAATGTTAATATTTTATATGTTATTGGAATTTATTGGTAGTCATTCCCATTACGAGGTGGAAGTTCTTTGTTTTGCAAAGCTTGATTTTGATAATATACTTTCTCAATTTTTGGTGATGAATTTGTAATCTTACCTTTTGCGAAGTAATTTAAATATTCATCCAAAAGTTCATGAAAAAAAACAGCCTCAAAACAATACACTATAAAAAGCCTATAATGCTACTGTATATCAGGTAGTTACAAGCAATTTTTTTGTGTCATTTTTTTGAACTATCATTTTTACTTATATTCTTATTGTTTATTGTTCAATATTTTTTTAGGTTGAAGTCATATCAGGAATTTTTATTTCAAAATTGCTTATTAATTTTTAAATATTTTTTAAAACAGAACGTAAAATACAACAGGCTTCTTCTATTTCTGTTTCTTGAATAACCAATGGTGGAGATATTCTCATTGCGGTATCACAAAATAAAAACCAATCGGTGAGTAAACCTGCATTTAGACATTCCTTTACTATTTTGAAATTCAATTCTTTATCAAAAAAATCAACGGCTATCATCAATCCACTTTGACGAATTTGTTTTACATGTTGCATTGTTTTGATTTGATTAACAAACAATTGAGCTTTTTTTTCTACTTCTTCAAACAATTTTTCTCGAAAAATAATTTGTAATGAAGCCAATCCTGCGGCACAACATACTGGATGACCACCAAAAGTAGTAATATGACCAAGAACAGGATTTGTTGTAAAACAATTTAAAATAGATTTTTCTGAAATGAATGCTCCTACGGGCATACCTCCTCCCATTGCCTTGGCTAAAACCAATATATCAGGAATGACACCAATAGTTTCAAAAGCAAACATTTTTCCTGAACGACCAAAACCTGTTTGTACCTCATCAAAAATGAGCATAGTACCGCATTGTGTACATTTTTCTCTTAATTTTTGCCAAAAAATACTATCGGCTGTTCGGACACCGGCTTCTCCCTGAATTACTTCTATTATTACGGCGGCTGTTTTATCAGTAATTAAATTTATATCCTCAACATTACCATGACGAATTTTGTTACAATCTGGTAAAAGTGGACGAAAATTACGAACAAAATTTTCACTTCCCATAACACTCATTGCTCCATTGGTACAACCATGATAAGCATTGTAACAAGAAAGTATTTCTGTTCGTTGTGTATATCTTCTAGCCAATTTTATTGCTCCTTCTATTGCTTCTGAACCAGAATTGACAAAATATACCGCATTGAGGTTGGAAGGTAAAATATTCGTAAGTGCTTGTGCAAAAAGAACTTGTGGCGATTGTACCAATTCACCATAAACCATCAAATGCATATATTTATCCACTTGATTTTTTATCGCTTGAACTACTTCTGGATGACAATGTCCAACATTGCTAACTGAAATTCCTGAAATAAGGTCTATAATTTTTTTGCCCTTTTCAGAAAATAAATTTACCCCTTGGGCATTTTCTATTGTTATTGCTAAAGGCTCTGTTGAAGTTTGAGCCATACAATTGAAAAACAACTCCCTAATATTCATTATATTTATTTTGAAGTGTTTATTTTTTCTGATAACTCTTTTACTTGTTTTTCTAAATCAGCGATACGATTGACGTATGAAGGGAGAAATTTGAACATTGTGTACGATTTCACACAATCACTTGCGTTGAAGGCTGGAGTTCCCAACAAAACTGCATTGTCTTTTACATTGTGACTAATCGCACTTTGTGCCCCAACTTGAACATTATCACCTATTTGCAAATGCCAATTTACCCCTACTTGTCCTCCGAAAATACAATTTTTTCCTATTTTTGTCGAACCAGCTATACCACATTGAGCTGCCATAACGGTATTTTCGCCTATTTCACAATTGTGGGCAACTTGTATAAAATTGCACAATTTTACCCCTTTACGAATTATTGTCGAACCCATTGTTGACCTATCAATACATGTATTTGCTCCTATATCAACATTATCTTCTATGACAACATTGCCCAATTGTGGAATTTTCATATATTGATTATCTTTTTGTGGTGCAAATCCAAAACCATCTGCTCCAATAATTGCTCCTGCATGCAATGTACAATTATTGCCTATTATACAATCATGATGTATTTTTACTCCCGGATTCAAAATAGTATTGTTGCCTATAACTACATTCTCTCCAATATAAGTATGAGGATATATCTTTACATTATCTCCCAAAACAACCCCAGAGGCTATTGAAACAAAATCTCCAATGTAAACATCTTTTCCTATTTTAACGTTTTCTCCAAATGCTGCAAATGAAGATATTCCTACTTTATTTTGTTTTTCTTGATAAAATGTCATCAATTGAGCAAATGCCAAATAAGGGTCTTCTATTCGAATTAGCGTACATTTTAATGGTTGTGTTGGTTGAAATGTATTGCTAACCAGTACCGCAGTTGCTTTAGTTGTATATATATGCGGTGTATATTTTACATTCGCCAAAAATGACAATCCTCCTTCTTCGCCTTGTTCTATTTTTGAAAATTTATCTATTATCGCATCTGGATTGCCTTCTATTGTTCCATTGATAACTTGTGCAATTTCTTTTATTGTAAATTTCATCGTGCTTAACAATTATATCCATTTCGCAAAGATAGCATTTTTTTAATTAACAACGAAAAATTATCAATTTTACCTCACAAAATTTCTCAACAAAAACTTTGCAAAAAAAATTTTTTTCATTTTTTTATCAAAAATTGACTACTTGGAGTGCGATTAAAAATTCAACTTAGAAAGTTATAAAAAAGTGTTATCTTTGCAAAATATTGAAAACAAGGTAATGGAATTAGAAAATGTAGTTTTAGTTGGTTTGATACATTCAAATCAAGATGAGGAACGCACAAATGAATATTTAGACGAATTATCCTTTTTAGCCGAAACAGCAGGAGGAAAAGAAATAAAACGTTTTTTACAATCGCTACCTCAACCCAATCCCAAAACATATATTGGTCGAGGGAAATTGGAAGAAATTGCCATTTTTGTAGAAGAAAACAATGTTCATACTATTATTTTCGATGATGAATTGTCACCCTCGCAAACACGCAACATAGAACAATGTTTATCGTCTTGCAAAGTAATAGACAGAACTCGCCTTATTTTAGATATATTTACCTCCAGAGCCCATACAGCACACGCTAAAATACAAGTAGAATTGGCACAATACGAATATCTTTTACCCCGTTTAACAAGAATGTGGACACACCTTGAAAAACAAAGAGGAGGTATAGGAATGCGAGGTCCTGGAGAAAAAGAAATCGAAACCGACAGAAGAATCGTCCGACAAAGAATGTCTTTATTAAAAGAACGTCTTAAACTAATAGATAGACAAAAAGCAACCCAAAGAAGCAATCGCGGAGCATTTGTTCGAGTGGCTTTGGTTGGTTATACCAATGTAGGTAAATCTACAATAATGAATTTGATAAGCAAATCAAATGTTTTTGCAGAAAATAAATTATTTGCAACTTTAGATACTACTGTACGTAAAGTTGTTTTTGATAATCTTCCTTTTTTACTTTCTGATACTGTAGGATTTATAAGAAAATTACCACACGGATTAATAGAATCGTTTAAATCTACACTTGATGAAGTAAGAGAAACCGACCTTTTACTACATGTAATAGATATTTCTCACCCCGATTTTGAATCTCAAATAGAAATTGTGGAGCAAACTCTTTGCGAAATTGGAGCGGAAAACAAACCTACAATACTTATTTTCAACAAGATAGACAATTATACTTGGATAGAAAAAGACCCTGATGACCTTACAGAACCAACAAAAGAAAATATTTCTCTTGAAGAACTTAAACAAACATGGATGGCAAAAAGTAAATTTCCAACATTGTTTATTTCCGCTAAAGATAAAACAAATATAGAACAATTTAAAAAATTGGTGTATCAAGAAGTTAAACGTCTTCATGTAAAAATATATCCTTACAATAATTTTTTATGGGATTATCCTTCTGAAGAATAATATTTTTCAAACTAAACAATATTTTTTATCCATTTTTTGCAAAATAAAAAACCAAGAGAATTTTTTGATTATTCTCTTGGTAATAAATAATAATAAAAAACTATGTTCTCGATAAATTAACGAATAAATTTATTTTTTTTCTTTCAAAATATCTCTTATTTCTGTTAACAACGTTTCTTCTTTTGTTGGGGTTGGAGGAGCAGGAGATGCTGCTGGTTCTTCTTTTTTCTTTGTCAATTTATTAATTCCTTTGATAAGCATAAAAATACAAAAAGCAACTATCAAAAAATCAATAGTAACTTGCAAAAAATTACCATAATTCCAAGTTACAGGGTCTCCTTCTGTAATTTGAGGCAAAGTAAGACTCAATTTTGAAAAATCCATACCACCAATCAACCAACCAATAGGAGGCATAATAATATCGTTTACCAAAGAAGATACAATTTTTCCAAAAGCACCACCAATGATAACACCGACAGCCATATCAACTACATTGCCTTTAACAGCAAATTCTTTAAACTCTTTTACAAAACTCATAAATTCAATTTTACTACGATTTTTACTATATTAATTATTAAGATTTTTTAACTTCAACTTCTTCAAAACCTTCGATAATATCGCCAATACGAACATCATTGAAACTTTCGATATTCAAACCGCATTCATAACCAGCAGTAACTTCACGAACATCATCTTTGAAACGTTTGAGAGAACCTAAACGACCAGTATAAATAACAATACCATCTCTAATAATACGTATTCTTGTAGTACGTTGTACTTTTCCATCAAGAACGTAACAACCTGCAATAGTACCAACTTTCGAGATGTGGAAAGTTTCTCTAACTTCTATATTACAAACAATATTTTCTTTCAATTCAGGTGCTTTCATTCCTGCAATTGCTTCTTTCAAGTCGTTGATTGTATCGTAAATAACAGAATATGTACGTATGTCTATTTGTTCTTGTTCTGCAAGTTTTTTTGCTCCATTCGATGGTCTAACTTGGAAAGCCAAAATAATAGCATTTGAAGCAGAAGCCAACAATACATCAGATTCTGTAACTTGTCCTACCGATTTATGAATAACATTCACTTGAACATCTTCTGTTGATAATTTCAATACAGAATCGGATAATGCTTCTATTGAACCATCTACGTCACCTTTGATAATAATATTCAATTCTTTGAAATCACCAATAGCAATTCTTCTTCCAATTTCAGAAAGGGTAATATGTTTTTGAGCACGGATACCTTGTTCTCTCAACAATTGTTGACGTTTGCTAACAACAGATTTTGCTTCACGCTCCTCGGAATAAACTCTAAAAGTATCTCCCGCTTGAGGAGCAGAATCTAAGCCTAACAATAATATAGGAGTAGAAGGTCCTGCTTCTGTTACCAATTGATTACGTTCATTGTACATTGCTTTAATTTTACCAAAACTTGTTCCGGCAACAACAATATCACCTTTTTTGAGAGTTCCATTTTGAACCAACATTTTAGCGATATAACCACGACCTTTATCAAGAGAAGATTCGATAACGGTACCAGCGGCAATACCTGTTGGATTGGCTTTCAATTCCAACATTTCGGCTTCTATCAATACTTTTTCCAAAAGAATATCTACATTGATACCTTTTTTTGCAGAAATTTCTTGACTTTGAATTTTACCACCCCATTCTTCTACTAATAAATTCATATTTGCCAAAGCGGTACGAATTTTGTCAGGTTCTGCTCCCGGTTTATCTATTTTATTGATAGCAAATATCATAGGAACACCAGCCGCTTGAGCATGATTGATAGCCTCTATTGTTTGAGGCATTACACTATCATCGGCAGCAATTACAATAATAACAATATCTGTAATTTTTGCACCACGTGCTCTCATCGCAGTAAATGCTTCGTGTCCTGGAGTATCTAAGAAAGTAATCTTTCTGCCATCAGGCAAATGTACTTCGTATGCTCCGATATGTTGAGTAATACCACCTGCTTCTCCAGCTATTACATTGGTTTTGCGAATATAATCCAATAAAGAAGTTTTTCCATGGTCAACATGTCCCATAACGGTTACAATAGGGGCACGCGATGTTAATAATGTTGGATCATCCTGACTAATATTTACTTCATCTTCAAGTTCTGAATCAGAAAATTGTACTTTAAAACCATATTCTTCTGCCAACAATTCGATATTATCTTTTTCTAATCGTTGATTGATAGAAATAAATAAACCAACACTCATACAAGTAGCAATAATTTTGTTAACAGGAACATTCATCATAGTTGCTAATTCGTTAGCGGTAATAAATTCTGTTACCTTTAAAATATTGCTTTCCAAAGCTTGACGTTGTTGAGCTTGTTCCATTTCTTGTTGTATCAACTCACGTTTTTCACGTCGATGTTTTGCTGCTTTGGTTTTTCCAAGAGGACCCATTTTAGCCATAGTCCTTCTGATTTGGTCTTCAACCTCCTCAAAATTAATATCTGGACGTTTTTCTCTATGTCTTTCTTTCCTTCTTTCTTTGAAATCTTGTTTTTTTGTTTCAAAAGACATTTTTTCATCTGGGCTATATTTGGTGATACGTTTTCTTTTTTCTTTTCTTTCACCACCTTCTTTGGTATGTCCTTTTTTCAAATCATCAACATTGTCGATTTTTCCAACAACTTTTGTTCCAGAAAGACGTTCTACTTTTGTTTTTATAAAATTATTTTCTTTTTTATCTTCTTTTGGCTTTGTTTCTCTTACAATACCACTTTCTTGTTCTTTCTGTCTCCTGATTTGTTCTGCAATCATTTTTTCTGCACGAATACGCTCTTCTTTTTCTTTGCGTAAATCCTCTTTACTTTTTTTCTTTGGTTTTGTTTTATCATTTATTGCAGAAAGGTCGATTTTCCCTGTTGTTTTAATACCTTGCAATTGTGGTATTACGGTTCGGATATGTTCTGGCTCTGGTTTTTCTTGTTGAACATTAATAGGTTCTACTATTTGTTGTGCTGGTTCTTCAACAATTGGCTTTTCTTCCTTTATTTGTGAAGTTGTGGCTTCTACTTTTTCAGAAGTATTTTCATTTACTATATTTTCTTCTATACTTGGTTTGATTTCAACATCAAGTTTTGATTCCGAAGTTGTCTCAATTATTGGATTTGTCAATACATTTGATGCTGTTTCTAATTTTATTTCTTTAGAAATAGATTCTTCAATATTCTCTTTATTATCCTGTCTTTCAGCAACTTTTTCTGATTTGTTTTTAGTTGCTTTTTCTAATTTTGTTTTTTTAACAGGTTTTGTTGGTTTATCAATTTTTGTTAAATCAACTTTTCCAAGGATTTTCGGTTTTTGAATCTTTGGTTTTTCCAAAGAAAAATTTTCTTCTTCAGGTTTTTCGACAATATTAATTTTTTCGAGAACAGGTTCAACAACAATTTCTTCTTTATCAATTTCTTCAACAATATTTTCGAGGTCAGAGTTTTGCTCTATTGTAGTTTCAGGAATTGTTACTGAATTATCCACATTTTTTTCTACTTTTGCAGCCTTTTTTTCTGCTTTTTTCTTTTCTTTATTTTGTTTTTGGGCGGCTTCCGCTTTCAACGCTGCTTTTGTAGCGACACCTATTTCTATTTCGGCTGCTTTTTCTTTAGTGTTACGGTCTGATTGATATGTTTTTACCAACAAATCGTACATTTCTTGAGTCAGTTTTATATTTTCTTTCTTTTTATCTGACTGCTCTCCATCTTCTATTGGAAATCCATTTTGAGATAGAAATTCTACTATTGTGGCAATACTGACATTAAAATCTTTGGCAGCTTTACCTAAACGTGGCAATTTTTTTACTTCCTCTGACATCTAATATTATTTTTAAACCTTATTCAAATTAATTTTATGATTATTCTTCGTCGCTTTCAAATTCTTTGGTAATAATTCTGATGATTTCATCAACAGTTTCTTCTTCCAAATCAGAACGACGGATAAGTTCTTCACGACCCAATTCTAATACACTCTTTCCTGTATCGCAACCAATACTTACCAAAACATCGAGTATCCATTGGTCGATTTCATCATTAAACTCTTGAATATCGACATCTTCTGTTCCTATAGCATTTTCTCTTACTACATCAATTTCATAACCAGTAAGTTTACTTGCCAAACGGATATTGGAACCATTTTTACCAATAGCCAAAGAAATTTGGTCTGGTTTCATAGAAGCAACGGCTTTTTTACTTTGTTCATCTATTTCCAAAGTAGAAACTTTTGCTGGATTTAATGCTCTGGCAATAAACAATTCAGCATTAGAGGTGTAATTTACAATATCAATATTTTCTTCTCTCAATTCATGCATAATACCATGAATACGAGAACCTTTCATACCAACACAAGAACCAACAGGGTCTATTCTCTCGTCAAAAGTTTCAACCGATACTTTTGCTCTTTCTCCCGGCATACGGACAATATTTTTTATTATAATCAGTCCATCATAAATTTCAGGAATTTCTTCTTCCATCAATCTTTCCAAAAACAATGGAGAAGTTCGAGAGGCTTCTATAATAAAAGAAGAATTGGCTCTTGGTTCGGCTTTTACAACAACGGCACGAATAGGGTCTCCTTTTTTATAAAAATCTCTTGGAATAAGTTCGCTTCTTTTTATTTGTAATTCAATACCATCTTCATCAACAAAAGTAAGGTCTTTTTTGTAAACGTGTACAACTGTACCATTTACAATTTCTCCTTTTTTCTTATCATATTTTTGATAAATGATATCTTTTTCGTATTCCATCAATTTTGCCGATAGACTTTGTCTCAAAGATAAAATATCACGTCTGCCAAAATCTTTTAAATGTATTGTTTCACAGAGTTCTTCACCGACTTCAAAATCAGGTTCTATTTTTACTGCTTTTGACAATTCTATTTGCGTACTTTCATTTGTCAATTCGCCATCTTCGACAATTTCTAACCAACGTTGAAATTCAACATCTCCTTTATCAACGTTTACAATTACGCTAATATTCGCATCTTGTCCATATTTTTTATACAGCATTTGCTTAAAAACATCTTCTAAAATACGCATTAACGCTTCTCTGTCAACGCTTTTAAATTCCTTAAATTCGGAAAATGTATCTATCAAATTAAGATTTTCGCCCATTTGTATATTTGTTATTTTTATTTTACTATTTAAATACTACATCTAATTTTGCTATCTTTATGTCTTTCAACTCAATAGTCAATTCTATTGGAGAATCTTTCTTTTTGGTAGCAACTTTTTGTATAACAATTGATGATTCTTCTACTTGAAGTAATTTCCCCACATGTTTAGTTCCATCATTAAGTATTACCGAAAGTTGTTTTCCTATTGCATTACGATATTGTCGTAAATATTTCAACGGCTGACCTATACCATACGAAGAAACATTTAATTCAAAATCTTCATTTGCTCTATCTAAACTTTTTTCTATATGACGACTTACCTCTACACATTTTTCAATAGTTACACCATTGTCTCCATCTAAAAAGACATAGATGATATTTCCTGGTTTCACTTTTATTTCTCCAACAAACAAATCAGTTCCCTCAATATGTTCATTGACTAATTTTGTGATATACTCTACCGTAATTCGTCCCATTTTATTTTTACTTTCATTTTATATTACTAACAAAAAAGAGGGTTGCACAAGCCCCCTCCTTTTTTCCTTTCAAAACCCCACAACAATTAACGCTGTGAAATTTACTGTTGACCAACCAGGATTCGAACCTAGACAGACAGTACCAAAAACTGTAGTGCTACCATTACACCATTGGTCAATCATCTTACGCACTGCAAAAGTACAATTTTTTTTAATATGAATAAAAATTTACGCCATTTTTTTTTCTTTTTTTTGATTTATATTTATCTATCAATATATTATGTTCTTTTATCTTTCTGTTTTTTTGAAAAAATGGCTTGTTTTTTTACTTAAAGCGTCTTTTTTAGAGTACTAATTTGCAAAAATTTTTGTAAATTTGGGATTTTATTATCGAAATTTCTTGTTTTTGATGCAACTCTTTTTCCATAGAAGTTACTCCTTTATCGATAAAACCACATGGATTGATATACGAAAAATATTTTAAATCGGTATTTACATTTAGAGCAAAACCATGCATGGTAATATAACGACTTGAACGAACCCCTATAGCACATATTTTTCGAGTATCTTTTCCGCCTACATCTAACCAAACTCCTGTTGCTCCTTGTAAACGAGAAGATGTTATTCCATAAGTTTGCAATGTCAAAATAATTGCTTCCTCTATATTGTAGATATACTCTTTCAACGATAATTGCAAGGCTTCTATATCCAATATAGGATATCCAACTATTTGACCAGGACCATGATAGGTAATGTCTCCACCTCTATCTATTTGATAATACGTTGCATTTATTTTTTTTAGAAAATCTTCACTGATAAGCATATTTTGCTGTTGACCATGTTTGCCCAACGTATATACGTGAGGGTGTTCACATACTACAAATCGTTGATATGGTATATATGCCGATAAATTGCTAAAATCACTTTTTTGAGCAACTATTTTATCAAATATTTCTTGTTGTTGCCTTAAGGCTTGCCCATAATCAATAGTTCCCCAATCTTCAAAATGAATGTTCATTATTTACAAATATTTGATGATACAAAACTACGTTCTGCCATATACGAAGAACGTACCAATGGTGCACTTTCTACATTTCCAAAACCTAACTCCAAACCGATACGTTTATATTTATCGAATTGTTCTGGTGTAATATATTCTTTTACAGGAAGATTATCGTGTGTGGGTTGCAAATATTGTCCAATTGTAAGCATTTGACAACCAACATTTTTCATGTCTTTCATAGTAGATATTACTTCTTCTTCGATTTCACCCAAGCCAACCATAATTCCCGATTTGGTAATTAATCCTTTGGCTGCAGATTGACGCAAAACATCTAAACTCAACTCGTATTTTGCTCTACTTCTTACTTGAGAAGACAAACGTTTTACTGTTTCTATATTATGACTGAAAATATCTGGTTTGGCATTAAAAACAATATTTAAATATTGTTCAACACCATCAAAATCAGGTGTTAAAACTTCTATAATTGTTTCAGGATTTTTTTTACGTATTGCCATTATTGTATCTGCCCAAAATTGAGCACCTTTATCTGGTAAATCATCTCTATCAACAGAGGTAATTACACAATGTTTGAGTTGCATTAAATGAACACTATCTGCTATACGTTCGGGTTCTTGTGCTTCTGGTGGAAGAGGTTTGCCTGTTTTCGTTGCACAAAATTTACAACTACGTGTACAAATATCTCCTAATATCATAAATGTTGCCGTTCCCATATTCCAACATTTTCCTATATTTGGGCATTTTCCACTACTACAGATAGTGTGCAATTTATTCATTTCCACTACCTTTTTTACCTTTGGGTAATTGCCTCCCGCTTCTAATTTTATTTTCAACCAATCTGGTTTTCTTGTTCTATCCATTTTTATTTACTCTATTTTCTCAATAATCGCAAATGTAGCATTTTTTTTAATGACTTTTTTGTACACTTGATAAATGTTTTCTTAATAAAAAATATTTTTATAACAACATTTTTTTTTGAGACGTTGTTATATATACATTACAATTATGAAACATATTACGATAAGAGATGAGACAAGCGTAACAACGACTAATTTTTTCTAAATATTTTTAAGAAATAGCTTTTCGTATTTTAACAAGTTGTTCTAACAAGGCTTTTACTTCATCAAGAGGAATCATATTAGAAGCGTCTGATTTTGCATGAGTTACATCATAATGTGTTTCCATAAAAACGCCATCGAACCCAACAGCAATTCCTGCTTTGGCAATAGTTGCTATTAAATTTCTTCTTCCTCCGCTAACGCCAGAACTTTGATTAGGTTGTTGCAATGAATGCGTTACATCTATCACTATAGGACAATTATTTTCTCGCATTATGGTTGCTCCTCGAAAATCTACAACCAAATCTTGGTATCCAAACATTGTTCCTCTTTCTACTATCATTACTTTATCATTTCCAGAAGAACGTACTTTTTCTACGACAAATTTCATTGCTTCAGGAGATAAAAATTGTCCTTTTTTCACATTGACTATTTTTCCTGTTTGTGCCGCGGATACCAACAAATCGGTTTGTCGGCACAAAAAAGCAGGTATTTGCAACACATCAACATAATCTGCTGCCATTTTTGCTTCTTGAGCACTATGAATATCTGTCAAAACGGGAACCTGCAATTTTTGTCTTACTTCCGCTATTAATTTAAGTGCTTTTTCGTCTCCGATACCAGTAAAAGAATTTACACTCGAACGATTGGCTTTTCGATACGATGCCTTAAAAATAAATGGAATATTCAATGCTGTGGTAATCTCTTTCAATTGAGAGGCTATCTTCATTGGCATTGTTTCGTCTTCTACGACACAAGGACCGGCTATGAGAAAAAAATTTTCTTGACATTGCTCAATAATACTCTTAAATAAATCTTTGCTTTCCACTATTGTTTTATAATCTTGTAAATAAACTTACTTTATTGTTCTTGCAAATTTATGAAAAAATTATTTGATATTGATTTGAAGAAACAACTTTGCAAAAGTATCATTTTTTTCTATAAAATTATAGGTTTTAAATTCAACTTAGAAAGAATAGGTTCAATAAAAATATCACCAGTAATACCGAAAAAAGCAATACAAACTTTTCTTGCTGAAAATCAACATATTGTGAAAGTTTAGGAAAATTTTAAATTTTACAAAAAATTTTTTTTTATTTTTATCAAAAATCGACCACTTTGGCACGATTCTTGCTATATATAAACATTGATTAACAATTAAATTATTTCTGCTGAAGTAGATTCTATCCAGCCTTTTTCGTCGTTAGGAAATTTTACTTCAATCCATTTATCGGTTTTATCAGTAATTATTCCTTTGATACCTTCGTGAACAGTAAATAAAGTCGTACCCGAAGAATCGGGTGTACTTTTGACAACAACAGACAATTTTGTAACAATAATTTTATCGTTATTTGTCGTTTGCTTATAACTAATAGAAGCAATTATTATACTGATAATAAATAAAATAAGAAAAGTAATTGTTGAAAAAAAGAAAAACATTCTCATTTTAGATTGTTTAGCAATAAGCAAAATAGCAATACAAAAACAAGTTAAAAATACAAAAATAATAGAGAGAAAAGCCCAAGAACGTGTAGAGAAAAGAAAAAGAATTTTGTTAAAAAATTGTTCAATCCAAAAAACATCATTGTTCACTTTATCAACAATTTGAGTATTTGCAAAAGCCAAATTATGAATAATATCTTCATTATTTGGTTCTAAACGCAAAGCCCTTTCGTACCATAAAATTGCTTTACCAAGATTTTCATTTTTGAAATAAGCATTACCTAAATTGAAAAACAAAATAGGATTTGCAACACCTTGATTAACACAATTTTCATACAAATTAATTGCAGTTTTGAAATCTTTGTTATTATAGGCTTCATTTCCTTCTTGAAAATCATTTCCAAAAACGAACCCATTATAAATCAATATAATAAATAAAGCAACAAATTTTCTCATTTGAAATATTTTTATTGTTTTAACGTGTTAACAATATAAATATTGTTTTTTATTTCTTTTTTGTTAAAGATTCCCCTCCAAAAGTATATTTTAAGCCAAACAAAACATTGATACGATGATTAGGATAATTAAAATAGTTAAGATTGCGTTGGCAAGGAAAATTATTGAAATTAGCAAAAATAGAAAAACGTTTCGACCAAAGATATTCAAATCCAAAATCGAAATCAAAAATAGGGGTCATAGCAATGTAACCAACATTGTTTTCTATAAATTCAGGACGATACATAAAAGCATCAATATCAAATCCAAGTTTGAAAACAAATTTTTTCAATAAAACATATTGAGCATCTAATTTTATTTCCAAAGCAGGTTTGTACCATGGTTTTAACAAATTTTCACTTGTTATAAAATAATTATAATCAATATTCAAACCAAGATTGAGCATATCTTTGTATTTGTAATTCATATCGAAATGAGCATTTAATACTTTGCTTTTATCATAAATAATCGTATAAGTATTTCCAATGAACAAAGCAGTATCTTTGTAATTAAAAAGTTGTGCGGTGTCGTTGATAAAATAAGGAAGAGCTCCATAAAAAGCAAAAGAAGCACCTGCTCCAATAGTTAAACTACGAGAAATACTTGTTTGTAAACCTAAATAAAAACGAGATTTTTGGTCAATAAATCCTAATCTCAACTCGTTTGACAAATAAGGATTTTCTTCAATATTTTTGTAATAATTATCATGATAAATTCCACCATCGAAACGAGCATAAATTGCAAAGATGTTGGGAACAATATTCAATCGGGCTTCTATATCTGGAAAAAAGTGAAAACGTGTTGTTTTTATTGTATCATTGCCCCAAGAAGGTTCGGTAGAAAGAGCCATATCAAAACCTACTTTTAGATAATATTCTTTATATTGAAAAGCAGCATGTGGATTCAAATTGATTATCCAATAATCTGCTAAATGTTGATTTTGCCAACGATTGTGACGATAATCCATACCTAAACGTCCACCAAAATTGATATAGGTAAATTTCTTTATTTCTACATCTTTGTTTAAGTCTGTATATGCTTGAATATCGTGTTCGTAAGTATTTTTGTTGTTATCTGCCAAGAAATTGTATTTTATAGCATACAATTGATTGAATTTGTGTTTGTTAATATCAGCACTACTTCTATAAAACAATTCTCCATTGGCATGATGATATTGTCTAAGAATATCTTTTCCATTTATTTTAATGTTTTCCTCATTGGTTTTATCAAAAGAAAAAACGCTATCAGGCTGAAATCCATAACAATGTGCTAATAAATGGTTGTAAGACATACTTGCAGAAAGAATATAATTTTTAAAATATCTTTCACCATAAATATTGACACGGCTATCGCTAAATCCTGCGGGAGCATAAGTTTTGATTTTTCCCCAAGAAGAATGATGAAAAATTTTTACTCCAAATGCGTATTTTGTTGAACGAAGAGAATTTGCTTCAAAATCTAAATAAGGAGTAAGATAATTTCCAAAACCAAACTTGATATAATTGCGATAAAGTCGATGAATTTTATCTCTTCCTACTTTAGGAGCATTTATAGGGTCTGGTTCAAATTGATAACGATAAGCAGGAACAGAGATATTATAGGTTACTTCAGTAACATTTTTTGACGTGTCGTTTATTTCTGCTTTTTGTTCTATTTTCTTTTGAGCGTCGCTAATGGTAGGACTAAATGTCGAACTAACTATCACATCGTATTGAGATTGTCCCATTACAGAAACAAAGAATATAAAACTTAATAAAATAAGCAGATACTGCTTTGTATAATGAATCATATTTTTATTTAATAATTTCATTTTCAGAATCCTCCACATTTTGATTGGTTTGTGAATTTTTTTGTTCTTGAGCAATTATTGCATTGTATTTTTCTGTTGCAATGGTTTTTAAATCTTCACCATCATAATTTTCGATAATACTCATATAAGTATGTTTCGCTTGGAATGAATTTCCTTTTGCTAAATAAACATCTCCCAATAAAATATATGATTTTGCCAACCAATAATCATGAGTGATATTGACAAGCATATCAAAAATTCGTTTTTCTGTTTTGTCCATATCATTGCTCAAATAATTGATATAAGCAAGATAGTATAATGCTTCAGAAGCAGATTCTGTAGAATTTCCTTTTGATAAAATAGTATATTCTTTTTCTGCTAAAGCAAAACTATCAATGGCAATAGCACTACGGGCAGCAATCAAATGACCTAATTCTTTTTGAGACAAATCAGCATGTTCTTCAGCAGACAATTGTTGAGCTAATATTAAAGCGTTGTTAAAATCTTTTAAATGATAATAACAAAGTGTTTGCCCGTGTAAACCTTCTATTTTTTGAGAAGTAAGAGGAGCATGTTCATTTAATTGTTTATAATAAACAATTGCTTGTTTGTAATTGCTATCTGCAAGTTGAATACGAGCAGCGTTTTGTAATGAAGGAAATAAAAATTGTTCTTCTCCTTTATGTTGAATAACATATTCATAAGCAGGAAGAGCAGAAATAAAATCATTTCTACGAAGAGCACATTCTCCTTTGTAATAATTGGCTTTTAAAATAAAAACACCATCTGGAAAACGATTGATATATTGTTCAAAACCTTTTTCTGCTTCAATAAAATTTTTACTAAAATATTGTTCAGAAGCAGCATTGTAAGTTACAGAATCTTGAAAAGAAACAGTAATTTTATCCGAAGAAACATTCCGAACGTAATTGAAAAAATCGTCAACATTTCCAGAGGCAACATAAATATTTTCTATGCTTTTTAGTGCTGTTCCTGCTTCGTCAGTGTGAGGATAATTTGCTACTATTTGTTTATATACTTCAAGTGCTTTTTCATCTTGATTGTTGTTATAATAAATAGAACCTTTTTTTAGCAATGCAGATTTAACTAATTGATTTTTCGGGTTTTGTGTAATAAAATTGTCATAAGCGTTCAATGCTTCTTGTATTTTTCCTGCAGAAAAAAATGTATTTGCAATTTCGTATTGAGCATCTGCGATATAATAAGAAGAAGGATACCTTTCAATCAATTCTTTCATTGTATTGTTTTTGGTATCATATTGACGTAAACTACCTTCGGTTTGTGCTTTTTGAAATAATGCATAATCAACATCGTAAACATTCATTTCTACTGCTTGAGAATAATATACGTGAGCAGATTCTAATTGTGATTGCATAAAAGCACAATCTCCCAAACGATTGTAAGCATCTGCAATAAGTCTATAATCGGCAATTTGATTTTTAAAAGATAAAAATTCTTTGAAACGAGTTGTTGCAGAAGAATATTTTTTCTGTTTAAATTCAGCGTATGCTAAATTGTAAAAACACATTGGATATTCAACCACTTCTTTACTTTTGGAATTGTTGAGAAATAATGTGAAACCATTAGCGGCTTGTTTATAATTTTCTCTACGATAATCAATTTCAGATTTCCAAAATAATGTTTGAGCATAAATAGCGGCATCATAATTGTTAGAAAGAGAAATATTGAAATATTGTTCCGCTTCTTCGTAATTGTTTTCGTTGAAAAATTCCAATCCTCGATAATAAGTAACTCGTTGATATGCTTTTAATAAAGTTGTACTTTTGTTGGTGATTTTTTCTAAAGAAACAATTGCTGCCTTGTAATTTTTTGTTGTAAGATAAATAGAAGAAAGAAATGTTTCGACTTCGTTTCTTCGGGCAGAGTTTGCATATTCGTTTAAATATTTTTCAAATGCAGAAATAGCTGAAAGAAAAGGATTGCTTGCCAATTCGTATTGCAATTTAGCATATTGAAAAAGAGCATCTTCTTTTATACGAGCATTGTTTCCTTTTTCGTATGCAGACAAAAAGGCTCGTGAGGCAAATTCTTTTTGATTGTTTTGCAAATAACTATCTCCAAGGGTATAATATGCATACTGATTAATGCTATCGTTAGAACAAATGGATTGTGTAAGATTATCAATAGCGTTGGAATATTGATTGTTTTTGTAATAACAATAGCCAATCATATAATAAATTTCACAAGCCGTATTGCTGTTGGTTTTGATATGTTCTTCAAAATAAGGAATAGCCTCTCTGTATTTTTGTATTTGGAAATACGATTGTGCAATAATACCATTGATTTCAGGCAAACGTTTTTTACTACTTTTTGATAAAAGTTCGTCTTTTTGAGCAATAATTTCATTGTATCGCTCTGTTCCAAAATAGATATGTGCTACATAAAAAGGCACAATTTCAGAATAAGTTTCTTCATTTATCAATCTTGTAAATCCTTGTAAAGCAGCGTTATAACTTTTTTCAGTATAAAGGATATGCGAATAATAGAAAATAGATTTATTTTTGTAATCGTTTTCCGATTGCATTACCGAAGAAAACAAAGGTTTTGCTTCTGCATACATATCTTGAATAAAATAACCATAAGCCATTTTAAATTCATAAGAAGCTTTTTCTTCTTCTGTCAATATTTTTGGATTGATTTTTTGATATTCGACAAGTGCTTTTTTGTATTGTTTTTTAGTAAAAAAGTATTCTCCCAAATGAAACCACATTCTGTCTAAATCCATATATTGAGGATATTCTGAAGCAAAATAATAGGCTAATTGTTCAGCATCATCATGATAAAGAATAGTTGCACATAATGCCATATGAAACAAAGATGTTTGTTTTCGAGTGTCAAAATTGTCTTCAATCTTTTGATAGACCTGAGTAAACAAACTTTTGGCAGAACCATATTGTTGTTTGTCGAATAACTCTTTTGCACGAGTAAATTCATGTTCTGGAGAATGATAATGGCGGCTTTGTTGAGCAATTATCTTTCCATTAAACAAAACCAATATACTAATTATAAGCCATTTAAATAAAATCTCTTTTTTCATTACTAATAATGTTTTCGTATAGTGAAAAATTACACAAAAGTAAAAATCAATTGAATATAAAAAAGAAAAAAAGACATTTCTTTTCAACACCTTTTTTTTAATAAAAAACATTCAAAAATTTGGCAAATTTTTGGTATTTTTGCAAAAAATTGTACAAATGAAAAAATGTTTTTTGCTTTTGTTTTTATTGCCTTTTGTTGCAAAGGCTCAAGTGTTAGATAGTGCTTCTTTGGCTCAACAAACTTTATTTTTTTCGTTTGAACAAACAGATACTATTGCTTGTGAAAAGGTTTACCGTTTGAAATTTAAACGTAAATTGCCAAATGATTTTTCTCAAAAAATACTAAATTTTCCTAATTTACAACAATTGATTCTTTCAGGAGTAAATCTTAAAGAAATTCCTGAACAAATATTTGAATTACAAAATCTTACATATTTAGATTTGTCCAACAATCGTTTGAAAGAATTGCCTGCAAAAATTGGGAAATTGTCTCAATTGCAACAACTAATAATCAATAGAAACAATATTGCAGAATTGCCTAAAGAGATAAAAAATCTTACAAATTTGAAATACTTAGATATGTGGTCAACATTGATTATCACATTACCACAAGAAATTTCTGCACTTGATAATAATTTGAAAACGATAGATTTACGTGTTGTCAATATGCACGATAGTCATAAAAAAGCAATGCAAGAATTGTTGCCAAATGTAAAAATTTTATTTTCTCCTTCTTGCGATTGTAATATTAAATGATTTTTTTGTTGAATTTATAATCAAAAGAAACCTAATAGTACACACCATGAACACTTGAAAAAACAACACAAACCTTTCTTACTGAAAATCAACATATTAAATAAATTCAGGAAAGTTTTAAACTTTACAAAAAATTTTTTTCATTTTTTTATCAAAAATTGACCACTTTGGTACAATATTTGTTGTGTATAAAACGTTGAATAATAACAATATGCTAAAAAATGAGAGTTTATAAAAAACACACAAAAAATACTTATAACTACCTGATAGACAGTAGTATTAATGGATATTTTATAGTGTATTGTTTTGAGGCTCGTAATAACAAGTCTCCTACATTTACCAGCAGAGACCCGTTAATGAACGAAAAACCATGGCTCACATCTTACTCATATACAATCCACCCGCATTGAAGGTATTTATATGCGAAAAAAACGTAATATAATTTATAAATTTCTAATTCACTACCAAACCATGTAATATTTTATTCTAAAAAGTATGATATTTTTGATTTTGGTGGGTTGTAAACATGTAAAGGAGATATGCTTTCAAGAAAAAATTTGCAAAACATTTTACGGTTTCTGTAAAAAATGATATTTTTGCAAAAAATAAAAAGGATACTTATGAAGAAAGTTATATTTATCATAATATTATTTGTATGCAATAGTTGTCTTTTTGCTCAATCGAATACTCAAAATATTTTTGCTCAACAAGAACACATTAATTCTCTAAAAAAATACGATAATTTTTACGATTCCGCATATTCTTACATTCAAAATTGTATCAATACAGGAAATATTTCTGAAAAAGCACTTTGGCATAGTTATATGGCTTTGTTTTTGGAAAATTTTTACAAAGAAAACATTTATAAAATGCTATTTATTAGCAAAATAGAAAATACTAATATTTTGGAAAAATCTCTTCACGAATGGGATATTCAAACTATTGTAGAACAAATTGTTATGCACTATGAACTATCATTAAAAGACAAGGATTCTCTTGTTCAAATTCCTTATGAACAATATCAAAAATTATTTACTCATTTAGACAGTTTTTCTATAATGTACTATTCTTCTTTATACGAAGCATTGGCTTGTCTTGCGATACAATTTTACAATCAAACTATAGACGAAATGCCTATTCCTATTCGTCCTTTTGATATAAATGATACTTGTTTTTTTTCTGATAATCAAATATTTGCTAAAATATCAATCAATACATCAGATACACTGTCTTTTAGTTATCAAGCTTTAAAAATTTTACAAACATTGACATCATTTTATCAAGAGCAATCTTCTGAATTACAAATATATATCGCACTTTTACGATTGAACTATTTACAAACAAAATGTACGTTATCAAATAAAAAAGAATTGTATTTCAATGCTTTAAATAATTTAGAAAATAACTATCAAAATCAAAAAGGATATGAACAAATTTGTTATGTTTTAGGAGATTATTACCAAAAAAGAGGGGAAAAATACGATACTATAAATTTTCCCGAATATTACAATGATTATAAAATTGCAATAGAATGGTATGAAAAAGCAATTGAGTTTGCCCCTAATTCTTATTCTGCGATAAATGCAAAAAACAAAATACAAGAAATAAAAAAATCATCTATAACTGCAACATTATCAGAAACTTATATTCCAAATCAAATAGGGCTAATGTCTTTTGTTAGTACCAATTGCGATTCTATTTACATTCAATTGTTTGCCGTAGATGAATCTACTTTTGATGAAATGAAAAAAACTTCTCCGATAAAATTTCTCAAAAAATTATCTGTTGCAAAAACATTTACAATTTGTGCTCACAACAAATATGACTATCGTCCCAAAACTTTTGATGCTATTTTTCCTGCAATGGAATCAGGACATTATATAATGTGGTATTCCAATCGTCCTTTTTCTGAAATGCAAGATACAATGAAAATTGGTAGTACTTGTGCAATAATAAAAATTCTTGTTAATAACATTGACTTTGTTTATAATAGTAAAAATGCAGATTTAATTTATTATGTTTTTGATAGACAGACAGGTTATCCTTTAGAAAATGCAACCATAAAAATTGAAATGCAAAAAAATAAATCTATCCAATTAAAAAGAACAGATAAAAATGGATATGCATATTTTAACAATATCTTGAAATATAGTAGAATAGGAACTATACATGTTTCTTATAAAAATGAAAAATTTTCTTTTGATGATTACTTTTATAGTAATTATAATGACAAAACTTCATCTTTTCAAAAAGTTTATTTTTTTACTGATAGACAAATTTATCGTCCCGGTCAGCAAGTGTATTTCAAGGGTATTGCAGTAAAATCTGATTCAAATCATAGTGTTCTTTCTAACACAAACTATCAAATAATGCTTTACGATGCAAATTATCAAGCCATAGATTCTATAAAAGTTACCACCAATCAATATGGTTCTTTTTCTGGTAATTTTACGCTTCCTTCAACAGGCAATACAGGCACTTTTAGTTTGGGAATTGTCAATTCTAAAGGATATTATGAAAGGACTTATTTTTCTGTTGAAGAATACAAACGACCTAATTTTGAAGTAAAAATCAATCAACCTAAAGCTTGCTTTAAATTAGACCAATCTATAACAATTAAAGGAGAATGTACGGCGTACTCTGGTTACGCTATCGATAATGCTAAAGTAACATATCACATTGTTCGGCATAGTAAATTTCCTTATTGTCGTTGGTGGAACAATATGACAACAAAAGAAATAGTTCAAGGAGAAACTACCACAAATGACAACGGTGAATTTGAATTAACTTTTATTGCAGAATCTTCAATAGAAGATAGAAATTATTTCCCTGTTTATCAATATATTATTTTTGCAGATGTCACTGATATTTCTGGAGAAACACATTCTTGTTCAACAGCGGTTTATGTTGGAAGCAAAAGTTTATATATTCATTTAGATATTCCAGAAAATAATGATATTCACCAATCAAAACAATCTTTTTCTTTGCAAACTACCAATTTAAGTGGTGAAAATCAAAATACACTTGTACATTATTCAATAGAACGATTGGAAGTTCCATCTATTTATTACCATTCAAGAGATATGTTTCCAATTCCTGATGTAGAGAATTTTACAGAAAAAGAATATCGCAAAAACTTCCCTTATCTTTCTTATAAAAATAATCATCTTCCAGAAAATTGGAAAGGAAATAAAATATTAGAAGGTTCTCTTTTCACAAATGATACATCTTTTCTTGATTTACGTAAAATTTTTAACAAAAAACATTTAGGGTACTATCGTATTACGCTTACCGCAAAAGATACTTTTAATCAAGAAGTTACCAATCAACATATTTTTTCATTAAACGATGCAGAATCTAACAATTGTACCCGTTATGAACCTATTTTTCTTGATGTTGATAAAACAACCATTTATATTGGTGATACATTACATATAGTTTATGGTTCTTATTTGGAAGATGTTGTTATTCATTTTGAATTTACTTGCAACGATTCTATTATCTATCAAGAGCATAAAATGATAAACAAAGGACAAATACACTTTGATTTTCCAATAAAAAAAGAACATTTGGGATATTTACACTGCAATATTTTTGTTCATCAACACAATCATTTTTATAATCAAACAAAAAAAATAAGTGTACAAGAAACAAATAAAAATATTTATTTTGAATATGTTACATTTAGAAATTATTTACAGCCCGGAGAAAAAGAACAATGGCATTTCAAAATAAAAAATGCGGAAGGTAAACCTATTGTTGCAGAATTGCTTTGCAATATGTACGATGCCTCTTTGGATGCATTTGTCAAACACAATTATAATTTTTCTCTTCCTATTATAGACGGATTTCATTATACATATTTTGATTACAAAGATTTTAATCATGAGACTATTAGGTCTAGATTTTTTGAAAAAAATCACAATCCTTTGATAAATATTTTATCTCCCCAATGGATAAATAAACCTTCTAATATTAGTTTTAAATATCCAATATGTTGTGCGGGAACAATGAAAAACAATGTTAGACCAAGAAATGCTAAGAAAATAGGAATGGTTGATGACGAAAATGTTCTTTCTATAGTATCTGTTAAAGAAGAAGTTTCTGTTAAAGAAGAAGCATCTATAACGAAATCAGTACTACCAAATTTACGTTCTAATTTTAATGAAACAGCCTTTTTTTATCCTCATTTACAAAGTGATAGCAATGGCAATATAATATTTTCAGCCACAATGCCAGAATCTCTTACTAAATGGAAAATGCATGGTATCGCTCATAATCAAAATCTTTACTATGGCTTGTTTGAACAATTTATACAAACCCAAAAAGATTTGATGTTAGTTGTTAATTATCCTCGTTTCTTACGTGAAGGAGATACAATAATTTTTACTGCTAAAGTTGTCAATATGAGTGTAAAAAAAATTGCGGGACATGTTTCATTGCAAATTTCTAATTCCATTGATAACAAACCTCTTGATATTATTTATCAAGTAAACAAAGATACTTTCAATCTTTCCAAAGGAGAAAGCGATATTGTAAGTTTTACACTCATTATTCCTCATGAAATTGGTGCTATTAATTGTAAAACAATGGCAATTAGCGATATACATAGCGACGGAGAACAAAAAATATTGCCTATTTTATCAAACCGAATGTTAGTTACCGAAACTATGCCCATTTATGTAAACAAAGGACAAACTAAAACTTTTACTTTTGATAAATTTAAACAAGCCTATAAACATTTGACAGACAGTAATAATACTCTTTCTAATTACAAATTCACTTTTGAATTTACCGCAAATCCTTTATGGTATGCTTTACAATCGCTTCCTTATCTAATAGAATATCCGTACGAATGTTACGAACAAATATTTAGTCGCCTATATGCCAATACAATAGCATCTACAATTGTTAATTCTTCTCCAGAAATTAAAGCTGTTTTTATGCAATGGCAACAAGAAGATAGTAATGCTTTTTTGTCTAATTTAGAAAAAAATAGCGAATTGAAAAATATTGCTATTGAAAATTCTCCTTGGCTTTTGGAAGCACAATCGGAAAAAGAAAATAAACAACGTATTTCTAATTTATTTGATACAAAAAGAATTAATCTCGAATTGAATAAAGCCCAAAAAGCATTAGAAAAAGGACAAAGAAACGATGGAGGTTGGTCTTGGTTTTCAGGAGGGTATCGTTCCAATTTTTTCATTACCAGCCATATTGTAAGCGGTTGTGGTCATCTTCAAACAATGAATATTTCCGAAAATCTAAATGCCAATACTCTTCGAAAAGCAATACAATTTATTGATAATAGTATGCAAAAATGGTACGATTCGCTAAAAAATCGTTCTATTTCCGATAATTTTCTTTCTTACAACGTTACACAATACCTCTACGCAAGAAGTTTTTTCTTTGAACAATTTCCAATAGCAGAAAAAAATAAAAAAATGTTTGATTTCTGTATAAATCAAGCACAAAAATATTGGACAGAAAAAAATCTATATGGACAAACACTTATCGCTTTGAGTCTTTATCGTTCAGGCGATAAAATTACTGCTGAAAAAATAATCACTTCCATTAAATCCAAAGCACAATATTCCGATGAAATGGGAATGTGGTGGCATAAAGAAGGTTTAGGTTGGTATTGGTACGAAGCACCAATAGAACGTCAAGCCCTAATGATAGAAGCATTTGAAACCATTTCCAAAGATAGTGAAAGCGTTGCAAAAATGCAATTGTGGTTACTCAAACAACGTCAATCTCAAAATTGGGGAAGTACCAAATCAACAACCGCTGCTTGTTATGCTTTGCTATTACGTGGTAACAACAATCTTAGCAAATTGCACAAAACTAAAATCACTATTGGAGAACAAATTATTTATAGTGATACAATTTCCTCTATCGAAAGTGGAACAGGATACTTCAAAATGTCTTGGAATAACGATGAAATAACACCCGATATGGGAAATATTTCTTTACAACAAATTGATAATGGTACAAGTTGGGGAAGTTGTTTTTGGCAATATTTTGAAAATTTAGATAAAATTTCTTCTGCAAAAACTTCTTTAGCAATAAATAAACAACTTTATAAAATCATTTTTAACGATAGAGGAGAACATTTATCTGAAATTAAAAATAATAATACTATTGCTGTTGGTGATAAAATAAAAGTAAGAATTGTTATTTCTACCGATAGAGATATGGAATATGTTCATCTTAAAGATATGCGAGCCTCTTGTTTTGAACCTACTAATATTCTTTCTGTATACCGCTATCAAGGAGGTTTAATGTATTATGAATCTACACGCGATGTTGCAACTAATTTTTTTATTGAATATTTACCAAAAGGAACTTATGTTTTTGAATATACTCTTATCGCTACACAAAAAGGGCAATTTTCTAATGGTATCACTACTATTCAATGTATGTATGCTCCTGAATTTACTTCACATAGCGAAGGTATTCGTATCAATGTAAAATAATTTCTTTATAACGATATATGACAGTTTATAAAAAACATATCAAAAAAATCGATTATAACTATCTGATAAACAGTAGTGTTATGGACTGTTTTTAGTGTATTGTTTTGAGGAACAAATAATTAAATTAAGAAATCAAAATAAAAAAAAGTGTCGTTTATTTTAATCTTATATAAAAATGGAAAAGAATCTTGATTTTTATTATGGTATTTTATTTTATATTCTTTTTTTTAAAAGTTGTAATATTTTATGTGATTTAATTACGAGTTTATTGTTACTATTAAAAGCAAATATTTATTTAGTTCTTATTTTGCTTTTATTGCTTATAATTGGATTATTGTTGTTGTTTCTTTATATGAAGAAACTTCCTCCAATAAAATTATGGGTATTATTAAGTATTCTTTTATTACCTATTATTATAAATTTCTTTAATTTACCAGAAAGATATTTTCTAGGAACATCTTCTTTTTATACAAAAGAACAGCAATCAAATATTTTTTATTATATATATCCTTGTAAACCATTTTTTTATTATGGATTAATAGGAATATCATATTTTCACTATTTAAGAAAGAAGAAAGAAGAAACAATTAAACTAATTTTTTATTTTTTCAAAATGAACTAAAAAGAATTTTTTGTAATTATGAAAAAAACTTGAAGTTTTGCTTCTTTCCCTAAAATGTGAAGTACAAAACAAAACAAAAAAAAGAACAAATAAGTATTGAAGTTATTTATCAAAATTCACAGGATATTGATTTTTCCAAAAATACAAAAAATGAAATTTTTATAGAATATTTCTTTTTATAAATACAATAATAAGCAAAACAATCGTTAATAAATAACTAATTGTATAAAAATGAATAACGGATATTATAGTATAGGGAAGTTTTCTATTCTTCCGCCAGTAGTGAAGAATATTATCATTATCAATGTTTTAATGTTTATGGCAACAATTGCTATGCAAAAATTTAACATTGATTTATATACATTATTGGGATTACATTATTTTGAATCAAGTTTATTTTATCCGTATCAATTTATTACATATATGTTTATGCACGGCAACATCGGACATTTATTTTTTAATATGTTTGCCTTGTGGATGTTTGGTTCTGTCATAGAAAATTATTGGGGAGCGAAACGTTTTTTGCTTTATTATATTCTGACAGGTATAGGAGCAGCATTGACGCATTATGGCGTTTTAGCTTGGGAGTTAATACCCGATTTGAAATACATAGATGCTTGCATCGTAAATCCTGATGTCGAAACATTAAATAATCTTATAGCCAATCATCAGTTTATGATAGATTTTGAAAATAATACTATGAAAGAAGGCTTTGAACGATTTAAAGAAAATGTAATCTTATTACAAAATGGAATAGATGTTGCAAATGCTAAATCGTATATAAATAGTTATTTATTAGAATATAAAGATGCATATATTAGTCATGCAAATATAGTAGGAGCCTCAGGAAGTGTTTTTGGTCTTTTGTTGGCGTACGGAATGATGTTTCCTAATACCTTGATATACTTATACTTTTTTATACCAATAAAAGCGAAATGGTTTGTATTGGCTTATGGAGCAATAGAATTGTTTTACGGAATTAGTGGTACCGCCGATGGTATAGCACATTTTGCACATCTTGGAGGAATGATTTTTGGATTGATATTGATATTATATTGGAGAAAACAAGCAAGAAAAAATTATTATTAAAACGATGAAATCAACTTTTGGAAATATTATCAAAGAAATAGTAACACAAATACGTTATTTTTTTTCATACAAAACCCCATTGCGTCGATTAATAACGATAAATATAATAGTTTATGTGGTTTTGTTGTTTGTAGGAATTTTGACAAATATCTTAAATTTTTTGTTTGCAACAAATATTTATTCAATACAAACAATAACGGATTATTTAGCAGTAAGTTCCGATTGGAAATTATTGTTATATCGTCCTTGGACAATAATTACAAGCTTATTTGTTCATGCCAATTTTTCTCATATTTTGTTTAATATGATATTGTTGTATTTTGCAGGACAAATATTTATGCAATTTTTTGAATCCAAAAAAATCTATGTTGTTTATTTATTAGGAGGAATAGTTGGACATTTACTTTATATTTTATCTTACAATTATTTTCCTGTATTTGAGTCTGTTAAAAATTATTCAGTAGCGGTAGGAGCCTCCGGAGCGATAATGGCAATTATGGGAGCAATAGCATGTAAAGTTCCCAATATGAATATAAATATGTGGATTGCCAATGTTAAATTAAAATGGATAGTGTTGTTTTTTTTAATTATTGACATATTGAGTATTCCAAATGGAAATTCTGGTGGTCATTTTGCTCATATAGGAGGTGTTTTATTTGGTTGTGCTTATGTTTTATGTCCTCAATTTTTTCAAAAAATACAGTCTTCAACAGAAAAACAATCGAAAACAACTTTCCAAAGTCAGCGACCAAAAACAGATGAACAATATAATGCAGAAAGAGCAGAATATCGTCGTCATGTAGATAGTATTTTAGATAAGGTTGCTAAATCTGGTTATCAAAGTTTAACAAAAGAAGAAAAAGATTTTTTATTTAAAACAAGTCAAAAAAAGAATTGGTAAGTTCATGAAAAAAGGAAAAGAAAAAATTTCATTTATAAAGTCAATAATATTGATTATCAATATAGTATTTGCAATATTATTGTTGGCAAATTATTTATGTAGCTTAATATCTCCATTAGAAGTCAAATATCTTTCCCTTTTATCGTTGATTTATCCTTATTTGTTGATTGTTAATGTTATTTTTGTGTTCTATTGGCTTCTTAATCAAAAAAGATTTTCTCTTATTTCATTGATAGTTATTTTAATAGGATTCAATAGTATAGGCAAATGGTTTCAATGGTCTGGAGAAAAACTTCCTGAAAAAGTGGAAAGTTTTAAATTATTGTCGTACAATGTTCATGTAATGGGTATAGACAATCATTCAATATCAACAAAAGATAGTATTATACAAATATTGTCAAAAGAAAATAGTGATATTGTATGTTTGCAAGAATTTTACGATAGAAAAGATGCTATTTTAGAACAACTTCGTCAAGAATTAAACTTACCATATTTACAAAAATTTACTTCTGTTGTAGATGGACCTCATACTTATGGAATGCTTACAATGAGTAAGTATCCTATTATAAATCAAGGAGAAATAAATTTTGAAAATTCTATAGGAAATAATGCTATTTATGCAGATATTGTTTTTAATGCAGATACAATAAGAATATATAATGTTCATTTGCAATCTTTACATTTTGCGAATAAAGATTATGTTTTTGCTAATAAAATTATAAATAAATCAAGTATTACTACTGATGAATTGAAAGAAGGAAGTCGTCAATTGGTAAGAAAATTTATTAATGGAGCGATGAAAAGAACTTTGCAAGTACAAGTTTTGTTAAATCATATTCAACAATCACCATATAAAACTATAATTTGTGGTGATTTCAACGATACTCCTTGGTCATATTGTTATGCACAATTGAGTAAAGATAAAAAAGATGCTTTTGTAGAAAGTGGTAAATGGTTTAGTAAAACAATGAAAATAAATAAAATATTATCTTTTAGGATAGACTATATTTTATATGACAAAACATTGAATAGTTTTAACTATAGAGTATCAGATAATCATTTATCAGACCATGAATATATAGTAACAGAAATCACGAATCAAAAAGTAGAAACAACAGTAAATGAGGATAATATAAAAAATCAATAAGCTTATTTTAGCCAACACCACCTTCAATGCTGATAGAAAGCAATTTTTGGGCTTCAACAGCAAATTCCATAGGTAATCGAGTTAAAATATCTTTAGCATATCCATTGACAATTAGTCCAATAGAATTTTCAGTACTAATACCTCGTTGTCTGCAATAAAAAAGTTGTTCTTCTGAAATTTTGGAAGTGGAGGCTTCGTGTTCTAAAATGGCAGTTTTATTTTTGCAATCTAAAACAGGAAATGTATGTGCTCCACATTTATCACCAAGTAACAAACTATCACATTGTGAATAATTTCTGGCATATTGAGCATTTGGCAAAATTTTTACCAATCCTCTATAACTATTTTGACTTTTTCCAACAGAAATTCCTTTAGAAATAATGGTGCTTTTGGTATTTTTTCCGATATGAATCATTTTTGTTCCAGTATCGGCTTGTTGGTAGTTGTTAGTAACAGCAACAGAATAAAATTCACCAGTAGAATTATCTCCTTTTAGAATACAACTTGGATATTTCCATGTAATGGCAGAACCTGTTTCTACTTGAGTCCAAGAAATTTTAGAATTATCTCCTTGACAGATACCACGTTTGGTTACTAAATTGTACACTCCTCCTTTGCCATTTTTATCGCCGGGATACCAATTTTGTACGGTAGAATATTTAACTTCTGCGTTTTTCATGGCAAAAATTTCAACAACAGCGGCGTGAAGTTGATTTTCATCTCTTTGAGGAGCGGTACAACCTTCCATATAACTAACATACGCATCTTCGTCAGCAATAATGAGTGTACGTTCAAATTGTCCAGTGTTTTTTGCATTGATACGGAAATACGTTGATAAATCCATAGGGCAACGAACACCTTTAGGAATATAACAAAAAGAACCATCAGAAAATACAGCAGAATTAAGGGCTGCAAAAAAATTATCAGAAGGTGGAACAACTTTTCCTAAATATTGTCGAACTAAATCAGGATATTCTTTTACGGCTTCTCCAAAAGAGCAAAAAATGATTCCTTGTTTTTCTAAAGTGTCTCTAAATGTTGTTTTTACGGAAGTTGAATCTACAACGGCATCAATAGCAACATTGCTCAATCTTTTTTGTTCATCAAGAGGAATTCCTAATTTGTTGAACATTTCTAATACATTTGGGTCAACTTCGGATAAACTATTTTTTTGAGGTTGTTTTTTGGGAACAGCAAAATATATAATATCTTGATAATCAATAGTTGGTATTGTTAGGTGAGCCCAATTAGGTTCTTTCATTGTTTGCCATTTGCGAAAAGCATTCAAACGAAATTCAAGCAACCATTGAGGTTCTTGTTTGTATTCAGAAATTTTTCTAACAATATCTTCATTAATGCCCTTAGGAAAATAATCGGTTTCGATATTAGAATCAAAACCATATTCATAATCTTTAGTGGCGATATTTTCAATAAGATTATTTTCGTTATTTTTTGACATACAATATTTTATTAAATATATCTATCACCTTTTTGAAGTTGAACATCATTAACAAATTGGCGAATTTGTTGTTCATCGCTTTTTTTGCAAATAAGAAGAGTATTTTCGCTTTCAGAAACGATATAATCTTCAAGTCCTTGAATTACAACAACTTTTCCTTTTGGTGTGTTGACAATACAATTTTTGGCATTGTAAGTAAAAACATCGTTAGGAGAATTTATTGCGTTATTGTTTTCATCGTGTTTGAGATGTTCAAACAAAGAACCCCAAGTTCCAAGGTCAGACCACCCAAAATCGGAGGCTAAAACATGAACATTATCGGCTTTTTCCATAACACCATAGTCAATAGAGATAGAAGTACAGCGTTCGTATGTTTTAGAAATAGCCTCTTTTTCGTTTTTAGTGCCAATAGCGGGAACACATTTTTCAAACAATTCATAAACTTCTGGTAAAAAACGAGCAAAAGCTTGTTCAATAATAGGCAATTTCCAAACAAAAATTCCTGCATTCCATAGAAAATCACCACTTTCTAAAAACTGTTTAGCCAATTCTAATTCAGGTTTTTCTGTAAAAATTTTCACTTTACAGATACGTTGTTCTGCGGCATAAGTGGTTTTATCATCGTATTGAATGTATCCATAGCCAGTATCAGGACGAGTTGGTTTAATTCCCAAAGTAAGCAACCAAGGATTGGCTTGAGTACATTGCATAGCCGCTTTGATATGTTCTATAAATGAATTTTCATTTAAGATTACATGGTCGGAAGGTGCTACCACAATATTAGCGTTAGGATTGCGATGTTTGATTTTTGCGTTAGCATACGCAATACAAGGTGCGGTATTGCGTCTCATTGGTTCCAAAATTATCTGTTCATCAGATAGTTGTGGAAGTTGTTGTTTAACCAAATCATAATAAATTTCATTGGTAACAATATAAATATTTTCGATAGGACATATTTGTGTAAATCTTGCAATGGTAAGTTGTATTAGTGATTTACCTACTCCTAAAATATCTATAAATTGTTTGGGTTTTGAAGTTCGGCTCAATGGCCAAAATCTTGCTCCAACACCTCCTGCCATAATTACGCAATAGTTGTTATTATCCATTTGACTCATATTTATTGATTCATTGTTTTATTATTATTAACTACTTTTATCATCATCATCGGGTGACATTTATATAATTTGTTGTTATTCATATTTTTACAAACGATATATTTTCTCAACCGATGTAATTTCTCCATTAGGATTCCATTGTGCAAAAATACCGAATTTTCTGGAATATTTGACAAAAATTCACAATTTTGCAATTTTATTTTATCATCATCGTATTTTGAAAGAGCTTTACACAATTCTATATCAGTGTATTCTGTGTATTTGATATGTTTTGAAAAATGAAGCAAAGCAGGAATTAAATCCTTTGGAAAGGCTTCTTTTTGGATATATTCATTGATTAAATTGCCAAAAGTTTGTTTCCAAACGACACCATGTCCTTTTATTTTTTGTTCGTAACAAAGAAAATGAGCCCATTCGTGCAAAAATGTAAGTAAAAATTGGTATTTATTTAAATTGTTGTTGATAGTGATAATAGGAAATTTTTCTGTTTTGCTAACTTGAAAAGACCCTTGTATTGTTTTGCGAGGACGAGATAATTTTAAATGAACATTGTTCTTGCAAAGTAAAAGAACAATTTCATCAATGCAATTAAGTGGTAAATATTTCGATAAACTTATTTTTAAATCGTTGGTAATCACTACTTAATTGTTTAAAGCAACAGTGTTGAATGAATTAACGTATGTTGATGTAAATCGAGGACAATCCCCACATCGACGATGTTTTTTTACATTTTTTGGCTGGTATCTATTTGTAGAACAAGCAGATAAAAACATTATCGACAACAATAAAGAAAAATACAAAATATATCTGTTTTTCATTATTTTTATTTTAAAATCTATTATAGTTAACACTTTTTTGAAAAAAATATTGTCCTATTGGCTTAAAAATTGTAATTTTGCAAGATGAATATAAAAGATAAAATAGAGCATTGTTTTTACGAAATAAAGTAAGATGAAAATATTACAATATATTGGCGAGTATCTTCTGTTTATGAAAAGGGTTTTGGTAAAACCTAAAAAAATGTCTTATTTTCGTAAGCAATTGGCAGGAGATATGTACAATTTGGGCATACAATCGTTGCTGATAGTGTCAGTTATATCCTTGTTTATGGGAGCAGTACTTACGATTCAAACAGCATTACAAGTAGAAAGTCCTTGGATTCCAACGTGGACAATAGGTTTTGTGGTAAGACAATCGGTAGTATTGGAATTTTCCCCAACGATAATAAGTTTGTTTTTAGCAGGAAAAATAGGTTCAAGTATAGCCTCCGAAATAGGGACAATGCGAGTAACAGAACAAATTGATGCCATAGAAACCATGGGAATAAATTCTGCATCGCATTTGGCATTACCAAAAATAATAGCCTGTTCGATAGTCAATCCATTATTGGTGATTATTAGTATTTTTCTTTGTTTGTTTGGTGGTTGGTTTGCTTGTGCATATATGAGTACTATTCCTCCAGAACAATATTTAGAAGGTATAAAAAGTTTTTTTAGAGTATATGATATTGTGTATGCTCTTGTAAAAACATTTGTATTTGGCATTATAATAGCATCAGTATCAAGTTTTTGCGGATATAGAACACAAGGAGGAGCCTTGGAAGTTGGTCAAGCAAGTACACAAGGAGTAGTCAATAGTAGTTTTGCGTTATTACTATTTAATGTTATTCTCACTAAAATATTTTTAGGTTAAAATGATAGAAGTAAAAAATTTGTTTAAATATTTCGATGGAAGAGAAGTACTTTCCGATGTGTCCACCTATTTTGAAGAAGGAAAAACAAATTTGATAATAGGTCAAAGTGGTTCAGGAAAAACCGTTTTAATGAAATGTCTTATAGGATTGTACCACAATGAAAAAGGAGCGATATTGTACAATGGAAGAGATTTGAAAAACATTGGAAAAAAATATTATGAACAATTGTTACAAGAAATGGGTGTATTGTTTCAAGGAGGAGCATTGTTTGACTCGATGAATGTCAAAGAAAATGTAAAGTTTCCAATGACAATGCTTACAAATATGTCAGAAAAAGAAAAAGAAAAACGAGCAGAATTTTGTTTAGAGCGAGTAAATTTATCGCATGCACACAATTTATTTCCTTCGCAAATAAGTGGAGGTATGAAAAAAAGAGTCGCAATAGCAAGAGCAATAGCCCTCAATCCAAAATATTTATTTTGTGATGAACCAAATTCAGGACTTGATCCAAAAACATCTTTGGTAATAGATAAATTGATTCATGAAATAACACAAGAGTATAAAATTACAACAGTTATCAATACGCATGATATGAATTCTGTAATGGAAATAGGAGATACTATTTCTTTTATCTATCAAGGAAAATTATGGTGGAGAGGTTCAAATAAAGAAATTTTAAATACCAATAATACAGAAATAAACGATTTTGTGTATGCTTCTAAATATGCAAAAGCAATGTTTGCTGCTCAAAAATCAAAATAATGAAGATATTTGATGTTGTAGTTCTTATTTTAATAATATGGTTTGCATATAAAGGTTTTCGGAGAGGATTTTTCGATGAATTGTTTTCATTGTTAGCCTTTATTGGAGGTGCTTGGTCAACAGTATATTTGAAAGATATTGTTCTTGAAAATTTTATAAATGAAAATCAACCTTTTGCTAATGTATTGGCAATGGTAATTGCATTTGTTGTTGTTGCAATAGTCATTATTTTTATAGGTAAAATATTGAAATCTTTGTTTAATATTTTATTACCTGATATATTAGAAAAGATATTGGGTTTGGTTTTTGGAGCGATGAAAATAGTTTTTTTATTTGGATTTATTTTACATATAATCAATTGTATAGATACGCAACAATATATTTTTACCGAAGAAAGACAATCAAATTCATTGATGTATAATCCGTGTAAAAAATGTGCAGATACATTTATTCCACCACTAAAAAATGCTTTATTGAACAAAGCAGATAATGAAAATATACAGTGTGAAGAAGAATAATTATGACTTTTGCATTAATGAGAACATTATATTAATCAATTCTTTCCTTTTGTTTGTCAAACTATTCCACAAATTTTTATTGGTATTTTTTATGTAGAAAGCACGTACCATATTGATGTATAAATTTGATTTTCTTATCCAAAATCCAGCAATTCTTCCTGTCCAAGGAACACAAAGATAAACCAAAATACCTAACCAGAAAGGATGAATAAAAGAAGGATATAAAATCATGAAAATGAAATAAGTAATAGGAATAGTAATTGTCATTGCCATTGCTAAATCAACAGAAGGACGAAGCAATTTATCTTTAAATTTTCGAGAAATTCTTTTGGGAAGAAAATATTGTACAATATGATGTGCTAACCCAAAAACAAAAAGAGGGAAAAGCAATAATAAAAGTAAAAAGTTTAAAACAAAAGAAATCCAAGAATAAGTATTTTTTATACAAATATCAGATAAATTTGTTTGCTTTAAAAGTAAAGAATATTCTTTACTTAATTGACAAATATGTTTAAAATTATCAAAATTCTTTTCTTTTTCTGCTTCTATTGTTGCGACAATAGTTTGGTCTATTTTTAATTTATCGGGCAATTTATAAGGATTCGTTTTGTTAGCGATAGCATAATCAACACCAAAATTGCCTAAAATATCGTAAATTTCTTGATAATGTTCTTCTTCCTGAATATCAAGCATCATTTCACGTACTTCTTTGTAAACAATATCATTTACAATTTCTTGTGCTTTTCTTGGATTTTCTTTATAAAGTTGGTAATAAGGTTTCAAAGAAATACAATTTCCATAAGAAATAAGTAAATCGGATTGTATAGAAAAATAGTCTTGATAATGATTGGCAGAAGGTAAAATAAAGATTTCTTTTTCAAAATTGGAGCGTTCTGCGGCTTCAAAAGCCAAACGCGTATAAGAAAGATAAAATTTTCCTAAATAATGTCTATCTTGATGTTTTGCTTCTGGAAAAAGACAAATAGGAATACCTTGTAATATAAAATCTTCTGCTTTACCAAATATATCAAAATTGTTTTTTAGATTCGCATGACCATCGCGTTGACGATAAACAGGCATTATTCCAAGAAATGTCAACAATTTGGAAATAAATTTATTTTTGAAAACATCAGCACGAGCCATAAACCAAACTTTTTGTCCTCGCATGGTAAGAATAATTCCCATTGCATCGTTGAGTGAATTTTGATGATTGGAAACTATTACCATAGAAGTTCCTCGTTTGGGATAAGGGGATTTCATTCTGAGGTATGTTCTACGATAATATAAAACATCGTGAACAAATTTCGCCCATAAAAAAGTTATATAGTATCGTTTGCTGATATTCATGATAATTTTATTTAAAAAAAAAGCCTGTTTCAAACAGGCTTTGTAGTCAGTAGGGGAATCGAACCCCTGTTGCAAGGATGAAAACCTTGTGTCCTAACCCCTAGACGAACTGACCATGTCCCTCAAAAAAGGTAATGCAAAAGTACAAAAAAAAATAATACAAAATGCAAATTTGTTAAATTTTTTTTAATCTTTCGTATCTGCTTGAAAACGAAAGCCTAAGCGTTTCGCTGTCTTTATCAAATTGTGTTGATTGTTCAATTCTATCATTTCATGAACGGTTAATTCTTTCATCATTTCGTATGGAGGAACCAATAAATCGAAGTTGATGGTATATAGCAAAGCAGATTCAATAATATTTTTTGCAATGTTTTCGTCAAAAATAGTTGAACTAAAATTGCTGTAAATTTGTCCTACTTCGCGTTTGCCGTCAATGTAACAATGCCCTTCACAATTAATAAAAATTCTTCCGATAAGGTATCCCGAATCATTTAATCTATCGAATAAAACAGAATCTGTTAGAAAGTTATAAATAGAAATAACACCACAAAAAGAACGGTCTTTGTTTTCGCGAATATATGGTGTTTTCATAACTTCGTGGTCGCGATTGAATTCAAAAATGTTGCTATGTAAATAACAAAATAAAACATCGCTACCGTATTGTAAATTAAAACATTGATTTTGTTTTGTTTCAAATTTTACTATTACTTCAGATTCAGGGAATAAAGATTTAAATGTTTCAGGAAAAGCATTTGCTTCCTTTTTTAGCATTTCAAATGCGTTTTTAGTTTGCGAATAAGTAAGAATTTTTAAATTACTTTTTGCATTTAATTGATTACAAATCAATGTCATTTTTTCTTCTTCTATCATTTTATTGATTATTTTGTCGATAATATTTTAAATTACAATTTTCATTTTTCATTTCCACAAACGAATCGTGAGTTTGCCAGTCTCCAGCATTGATATAATGAGAATTTTCTTGTAAAGGAAAATCTAAAGGATAGTGTCTGTGTCCAAAAATGAAATAGTCAAAATGTTCATTTTTAAGAATATTTTTACAATATGTGATAATAGGTTCTTTGTCTTCGCCAGCAAAAATTTTATCTTCTTCAAGGTGGGCGTTTCTGCTTAATAGAGAGACTTTATTGGCTAAAGCAAAAGACCATCGAGGGTGTAAAGCAGCAAACCAACGTTGGTTAAATTTGGAAGCGTATATCCATTTGATGAACAAATAACCTTTATCTGCAGGGTCTAATCCATCTCCGTGTCCTAACCGAACTTTTTTTCCATTGATTTCAAAATCGTGAACACCGCGTAAAATTGTTAAACCGATTTCTTGTTCAAGATATCCAAAGTTCCACATATCGTGATTGCCAAGAACGTAATAGATTTTAACTCCTTTGTCAACCAAGTTTGCTAATTTGCCAATAAAACGGATATTATGTTTAGGAACAACATATTTATATTCAAACCAATAATCAAAAATATCGCCTAAAAGAAAAAGGTGCGTAACATCATTAGAAATGTGTTCAAGAAAAGAAACAACCCTTTTTTCTCTCATTGCACTTTCTTGCAAATTGGGAAGTCCGAAATGACAATCGGAGATAAAATAAACATTGCCGTTGATATGTTCCATGTAAACAAAATATTTGCAAAGATAACATTTTTAAAAAAATCCCTCCTTTTTTGGAGGGATTTTTTTATTGTTTATTTTAGAGAAAGAAATTATTTAATACCTAATTTCTTCTTGATTTCTTTTGGAATAGCATTTTTATGAACAACAATATTCATGGTTTTGTAACGAACAAAAGCTTTGCTTGCATAGAACATTCCGTGATAGGTTCCATAGTCACCCCAAGAATTTTTAACCATATAATATTCATTACCCATTTGGTCTTTAGCAGTTCCATAAATTAACATACCATGGTCGTCAGTTGTTTCCCAATTATCGTAAGCAAGTTGTCTTTCTTGTTGAGAAACCCAACGTTGAGGAGTTGGATGTTTTTCTGCTTCTTTTGTTTTTTCGCTTTTGCTTAATCCTGTCCAATGAGCCATATCACTACCCATAGCCTCAGTAGATGTAGCATTGAAATCAGGTAAAACACAAGCACCAACTTTTCTTCCAATACGGAAACCGTCTTCACTAACATCACTACCCCAAGCAATAGTATAACCATTTTCTATTGCATAATCAAAAATTTGCATAAATTCATCTATTGGAACATTGTAAGAAGAACCCCAACGCCAGTTATCTTGAATTTCAAGAATGAATTTTTCGTAAAAAGGATGATGAGTAAAAGAGGTGATGGAAATATAATCATCAGCATTTAATCCTAAAGATTCATAAAATGATTTTGGAGTATATTTTTTACCATTGTAAGTAAATTCTTCAGGACAAGTGCCTAAATAAACATCGTGAATAGCACTAATAGCTTTTTGCCACAACATATTTCCGGCGGTATCAGATTGGAATTTTTTTACTTTTCCAGAAGATAACGCTTCTACACAAGCATCAGCGATAGCAGAAAGTTCGCTATGATTAGATAAAGTATCTCCATACATAACACCTGCAGGCATAATGTTGTCAGGAACTAAACCATAATGTTTCATTCCATAAATAACATCGTAAAAAGAACCACCTTGAGAGAAAGAAGCATCGCCATGAGTACGAATTGCGGCTGTTGCTCTATCTGTATATGTGCGGTGAACGAGATACATTTCTGATAAATCGTGTTCGCCTTTACCCATACGAATTAATTCTGCTTCTATTAATCCTAAACCACTATAACACCAGCATGTACCAGCATTGTATTGGTTTTTAACAGGAGTAATGGGAATTTCTTTGGTTACTGTAAAAATGTAACCTTCTTCTTTGTTTTCTTTTTCCTTTTCTTGTGCTTGTGCTGCAAATGAGAATATCAAAAATGCAGACAAAACGATACTACTTAATTTCTTCATATTAAATTAATTAAACAAGTTATTAAATTATTTTACAGCGATTGATTCTATTTCTACTAAAACACCTTTGGGTAAATCTTTTACAGCAAATGCTGCACGTGCAGGACATTCTGTTGGAAAATATTTTGCATATACTTCGTTCATAGGAACAAAATTAGCGATATCACTCAATAAACATGTTGTTTTAACAATGTCTTTGAATTCATAACCTGCTTCTTTTAGTATTGCGGAAATATTTTTCATTACTTGTTCTGTTTGAGCCTCAATTCCAGAAGGAACTTCTCCTGTGGAAGGAATAACTGGAATTTGACCAGAGATAAATAACATACCATTGATTTCAACGGCTTGACTATAAGGACCTATTGTCTTAGGTGCATTTTCTGTGTGAATAATTTTTTTTGCCATTATATCTATATTTTTGTTTACTTATTAACCTTTTCTCATTATTGCTTTCATTGCAGCATCTACGATAGCCTCATCGGTAAGATTGTATTCTTTGAGTAATTGTTCAGGTGTTCCACTTTCTCCAAATCTGTCATCAACAGCAACATATTCTTGAGGACAAGGGAAATTGCGAACCAATAGTTGAGCAATGCTATCACCTAAACCTCCATTGATTAGATGTTCTTCGGCTGTTACTACACAACGAGTTTTCCTTACAGATTTGAGTATGCGTTCTGTATCTAATGGTTTGATAGTGTGAATGTTGATTACTTCTGCATTGATGCCTTTTTGCGATAAAATATATGCTGCTTGCAATGCAGGAAATACCATGTGACCTGTAGCGAAAATACTTACGTCGTTGCCTTCGTTCATCATTAAGGCTTTGCCTATTTTAAATTCGTGATTTTCTGGTGTAAAATTTGGAACTTTTGGGCGACCAAATCTTAAATAAACAGGACCAACATGTTTCGCAATAGCGATAGTTGCTGCTTTGGTTTGATTAAAGTCGCAAGGATTAATTACTACCATATTTGGAAGAGATTTTATCATTCCTAAATCTTCCATAACTTGGTGTGTTGCTCCATCTTCTCCGAGGGTAATTCCTGCGTGAGAACCACATATTTTTACATTTGTATTGGAATATGCTACAGCCATACGGATTTGGTCTAAAACTCTGCTTGTGCAGAAATTTGCAAAAGAACCTACAAAAGGTATTTTACCTGCTATTGCCATACCTGCTGCCATTCCTACCATATTAGATTCTGCTATTCCTATTTGAAAAAATCTTTCTGGAAATGTTTTGGCGAAACTATCCATTTTAACAGAACCTGTCAAATCTGCACACAAAGCAAGAACATTATCATTTTGTTTACCTGCTTCAAGCAATCCTTCACCGAAACCTGCTCGGGTTTCTTTTTTCTCTTTATAGATGACTTCTTGCATATAAATTTTTTTATTTGGCAAAGATACAACTTTTTTTGAATATAAATAGACGATTTTGTATGGTTTATGAAAATGGAAATTTAAAACGCAATGAGAAAAATATAATTCGTTGATTTTTAATGTATTTTTGTTCGTTACAAATAAAAAGTCAATTATTTATTATATGTTTTAATAAAATCTTTTATTAATTGTAGAACTTGTGGGGAGATGGTTTGTTCTATAAAAAAATATTCATTGGGTAAACCTGTGGTACATTCTTGAAAACAATGATTCAAATTAGGAAGTGCAATTATATCAAAATTTTTGTTTTTTGCTTTCTTAAGAGCCTTTTTTATAGCAGGTAAATTTTGTGAAGAAATCACTTGACTATCTTTTTCTCCATTGAGAGCAAGTACAGGAATTGTCAATTGTTTTAAATATTTAGAAGGTTCGAAATCAATAAAATATTTCATCCATGGAAGATTCATTCCTAAAGAAACGTCTTTATTTTTAAGTTTATTTATTTGATTTTTAATATCTTTGTTGTTATATCCGAAACCTTTCATTATTTTTTTGTTTTGTTCGATAAGCAAATCCAATCCATTGACACCTGGTGCTGCTAATAAAATGATAAAAGCAACATTTTTGTTTCTGCTGGCAACAATAGGAGCAATCATTCCACCTTCGCTGTGACCAAGTAAACCTATTTGGTTAGGATTAATTTTTTTGTGAGATGTTAATAATGACATTGCCGCTTCGGCATCGTTGGCAAAATCGTAGGTGGTGGCAGAACTTAAACTGCTATCGAAAGTTCCATAACCTCTGTCATCGTATCTTAAAACAGCAATGCCATTTCTTGTTAAATAATCGGCAATAACTGCAAAAGGTTTATGATGAAAAATTTCTTCGTCTCTGTTTTGTTGACCAGAACCAGAAATCAATACTACTGCTGGAAAATTATCGCCTTCGTTTGGATAAGAAAGCGTACCATGAAATTGATAATTGACACTATCTACAAAAAAATTTACTTCTTCACAAATATAATCAATGTTTTTAGGTGTTTGTGGGCGATTGAAAAAAATATTGTTTTCATTTTTTGTTAGTGTCAAAGGAATGTTAGAAATTGATTGTGTAAAAAGTCCTTGAATAGAATCTTCTGATAAATATTTTCCTCGAAAACGAGCAATAGAATTTTCTATTTTTACAGAAAATAAAAGAGAATCATTACGAAAAACTATTTTAGAGGTTTTAAAAATATCTTCTGTTTGACAAGGAGAACCGAGAAATGCAAGTGTATCTGTGTCAAAGTGTATTTCTATTGTGATAAGTAAATCAACAAGAGTTCCTGTTTTTAAAATACCTTTCCAATATTCGGTTTTTTGAGCATACAAATTTATAGATAATGCGACAAAGAAAAAGAAACAAAATATTTTTTTCATCACTATATAAAATTATAAAAATGATTTTACAAAGATAACACTTTTTTTATAACTTTATAAGTTGATGTTATAACTTAAATTTAATGCAGGTAGCTTGTAATAACGAGCCTCAAAACAATACACTATAAAACATCCACTAATACTACTGTCTATCAGTCAGTTATAAGTGTTTTTTGTATGTTTTTTATAAACTCTCATTTTTTAGCATATTGTTATCATTCAACATTTTATACACAACAAATATTGTGCCAAAGTGGTCGGTTTTTGATAAAAAAATGAAAAAAATTTTTTGTGAAATTTAAAACTTTTCTAAATTTCTTCAATATGCTGATTTACAGCAAGAAATATTTATGTTGCTTTTTTCGGTGTTATTGGTGATATTTTTATTGAACCTATTCTTTCTAAGTTGAATTTAAAACCTATAATTTTATAGAAAAAAATGATACTTTTGCAAACAAATTCTAAATAAATGAATATCATAGAACAACATTTTCCGACATTGACTCAACAACAACAGGAACAATTCAATGCTTTGCCTGATTTGTATAAATTTTGGAATGCACAAATTAACGTTATTTCTCGCAAAGATATTGAAAATATTTCCACTAATCATATTTTACACTCTTTGAGTATCGCCAAATTATTACAATTCAAAAATCAAACTACAATTTTAGATGTCGGCACAGGAGGAGGTTTTCCTGGAATTCCTTTAGCGATTATGTTTCCTTTTGCCCATTTTCATTTAGTTGATTCTATAGGAAAAAAAATAAAAGTTGCTCAAGCCGTTGTAGATAGTTTGCAACTAAACAACGTAGAATGCACACAAATTCGAGCCGAAGAATTAAATTGTGAATATGATTTTATTGTAAGTCGAGCCGTTACAACATTACCTATTTTCTTTAAATGGATTCATCATCGTGTGTGTAAAGATTCTTTTAATACCATTGCCAATGGAATTCTTTATCTCAAAGGAGGAGATTTAACCCAAGAATTGCAACAAGTTCCTCGAAAAACAATAAAATATCCTATTCAAAATTGGTTTTCTGATACCTATTTCAACGAAAAATATATTATTCATATTCCTCTTGGGAATGCTCCAAAAGTTAGCAAATTTTAACAAAACTATTCTTCTTCAAAAAATAATTGACAAGCAATAGCATCAGCTAATAATTGTCCTTGCGGAGAAAGTTGTAAAATATTATTTTTCAATATGTAGTTTTTTGTATCTATTAATGTCAATTTTTCTTTCAACAGATTGGCTTTTTCTTCTGAAAAATATTTGCTTATATAATCTAAATCGCACCCCCAAATTGTTCGCAACGATGTCATTATATATTCATTGATTTGCATTATTTTACTTAAACTTTCATATTCATAAATATCAAATTCCGACACATCTTTAATTTTATTTAATTTATTGATATATAAATCAATATTACTTAAATTCCATTGCCTACTATTTTTATTAAAAGAATGTGCCGAACAACCAACTCCCAAATAAGATTTATTTTGCCAATAAGCGGTATTGTGTCGAGAATGAAAATCTTTTTTACAAAAATTAGAAGTTTCGTAATGAATAAAATTATTTTGTTGTGCAAACTCTTCTAAAATCTCAATTTGTTGTAAAATATCATCTTCTGTAGCTTGTTGTAAATTTTGATTTTTTATTCTTTTATACAAAACCGATTGTTTTTCCAATGTCAAACAATAACACGAAAGATGCTTTACATCTTTTACTTTTTCCAAATTCGCTATCCATTGTTGTATTGTCAATAAAGGATAACCGTACATTAAATCAATGGAAAGATTGTTAAAATTGTATTTTTCTGCCAAAAGCAAACAATCTTCTGCTTGTTTTCCAGAATGTATCCTTCCTAAAATTTTTAGATTATCAGCATTAAACGATTGAATTCCAATGCTTAACCTATTAATTCTGGTTGTTGTCAAGTTTTTAAAATACTCTTCACATAAATTGTTTGGATTTGCTTCTAAAGTAATTTCTGCATACGAAGAAACAATATAATTATCTGAAATACAAGAAATAATATCATCTATTTCATTAGCCGTAAGTACAGAAGGTGTTCCTCCTCCAAAATAAATACTTTCTATAGGTTCTGCTTCAAGATAGTTTTTTCGTAAAATCAATTCCTTTTTTAGTGCTAATAAATACGCAGATTTTTGTTGTAATCGTGTTGAAGAAAAAAAATTACAATAATCACATCTCTGAAAACAAAAAGGAATATGAATATATATTGAAGCCATAAACTATTCTTTCATTTTTGTTTTTTCGCTTTGTTCTTTTCCTTGTACAACAATTACTATTTCTCCTTTAACCTCTTTTTGAGAAAAATAAGCAATTGCTTCACTTATTTTTCCACGAAATGTTTCTTCAAACATTTTAGTAAGTTCTCGACAAACAGCAATTTGTCTTTCCCCTGCAAATTCATAAAGTTGTTGCAATGTTTTTATTAAACGAAAAGGAGATTCATACAAAATAAAAGTTTCTGGCACATTGGTCAAATATTCCAAAGCCGTTTTTCTTCCTTTTTTATGTGGTAAAAAACCATAAAAATAAAATCTATCACAAGGTAACCCCGAATTGACAAGTGCTGGCACAAATGCTGTCGGTCCTGGCAAAGTTTCAACTTCTATGCCTTTTTCTATACAAGCTCTCAGCAACAAAAATCCAGGGTCTGATATTCCTGGCGTCCCTGCATCTGTAACAACTGCTACTTGATTATACTTTTCTATTGTACGAAGAAATGCTTCTAATTGTTGGTGTTCATTATGTTGATGATGTGCCACAATCGGTTTATCAATATTATAATGTGTCAACAATTTTTTACTAACACGAGTATCTTCTGCTAAAATTATATCCGATTTTTGCAAAACACGTAATGCTCGTAAAGTAATATCTTCCATATTACCAATAGGCGTAGGAACAAGAATAAGTTTTGCCATTTTATTCAAAATTTAAATAATCTACTATCATATTAAACAAACCATAATAATTGCTAAAGGTAACATTTTCAGGTAAATCTTCAGTATGATGATATTTCCCTGATTTTCCCATAGTAAGCATAAATATCGCTGGACAACCAACTTTATAAAATGGATAATGGTCACTATTGGGACGCATACCATCTATTTTTAAGTTATTTGTATAATTATTTTTTTCATTCAATTTTTGAATTTTTTCCCATTCATTTGGAAATGTTTCTATTCCAAAAATTTTAAATCCTTCTTCACCAGTACCAACCATATCTAAATTAATCATCATTTTAACATTTTTTGGTGATATTGGTAAATTTTTTGCAAGATACATTGACCCTAATAGTCCTGATTCTTCTCCATCGAAAGCAACAAACATAATATTGTGTTGTGGTTGATGTTTTTCTTCGCTAAAATAACGAGCCAAATCAAGCACAAGAGCAACTCCTGTTGCATTATCTTGGGCTCCCGGATACAATACTTTTTTTCCCATCATGCCCAAATGATCGTAATGTGCTCCTATAATGTACCAACTATCTGTATATTTTGTCCCTTTGATATAGCCCACCACATTTTGACATTTATAATTATCATTAAAATTTGCATCTATATTTATTTTCACCGTTGTTAATGGTGCTTTTACACTATCTTTAACCAAATAAACTATACAATGATTTGCTTTTTTTAAAGCATTTTGTGGTGATGCCATTCTTTGTTTACTTTCTAAAACAACATATCCTTTTACACCTAATTCATTATTATATATTAAATTACGTAATTCTAATTTACGTTCTTTGTCATTTTCATATTTTGTTGCGTCAATACACACTAATACTTTTGAAGAATTTTCTTTTGAAAAATTTTCTAATTCAATAATACGATATTTACCTTTTGTGGAAACACTCATCGGGTCTATTTTCAAATTATCTCCTTCTATTTTTTCATTATAACTTTTGCCAAAATCAAACTGTGCATTTTTTCCAATAGTATTTACACCTATCATATACGGCTGTTGATAATTATCATACCATGTAAGTAATCCAAAATTTTGCATTTGTTTTGCTATAAATTGAGCAGCAATAGAATCTCCTTTAAAAGCATATCCCCTTCCACAAAACGATTTTGAACACAATTTATTAATAATTTTACGAGTATATAATGTATCTTGTGCAAATATTGTATTGATGAACAATATAATAATATAAAAAAACAAATTAATTCTTATCCACTTCATGATTTTTATTTTTTCCTAATTTATAACCAAACAAAGCAAACGCCATTATTACTATATAACATATAATAGCAATAAAATAAGCATTTTGAGTTCCCATTATATCTGAAAAATAGCCATAAACCAAAGGTAGCAAAGCTCCTCCAGCTATTGCCATAATCAATAAAGCGGAACCTATTTTTTCATGATGTCCAACACCATCTAAACTCAAAGGCCATATCGCTGGCCATACTAAAGAATTGGCTAATCCTAACATCGCAACAAAAAAGACTGTATATGGTATTGTCATTGTAATTGATTCAAAATTGGTAATATTGATAAATGGAAACGAAAATTGTGCTTCTGTCGGTACAAAAATCGCTAATAAAGTAAAAATTATTCCTAAAATCGAACATATCAATAATGCAATTCGTTGATTGATAAATCTTGGGATAACAATTATTCCAATAAAATAACCTATCAACATAGTTATCAAAGTGATACTTGTAAAATATTGTGCCGATTCCATAGCAATACCCAACGATTCTCCATAACGAATAATAGTATCTCCTGCTATAACCTCCACTCCAACATAAAAAAACAATGCAACAACTCCAAACCATAAATGTGGATAATTTAGTATTGTTGTTGATGTTGTTTTACTTTCTTCTTCATGATTTACTTCAGGTAAATAAACAAAAAACATTAAAATTGTTAAACCTGCCAAAATAATAGTCATTGCCAAATAAGGTTTTATTAATCGAAGAGCCAATTCGTCTAATAAAGCATTGTGTTCAAAAGAATTAACACACGTACTTATTTCTGTATAAATATTTTCTGCTCCTTTCAAAAGAAATGTTGCTAAAATAATTGGGGCAATAATGCCTGCTAATTTATTGCACATTCCCATAATACTTATACGTCGTGCAGCACTTTCTATGGGTCCTAAAATAGTTACATACGGATTTACAGCCGTTTGCATAATTGATAATCCTGTACCCATAACAAACAATCCTATCAAAAATAAAATATAAGAACGTATATATGCTGCTGGTAAAAATAACGCAGAACCTATTGTCATAACAAATAAACCTAAAACAATGCCATTTTTGAACCCTATTTTTTGTAGTATTACAGACGATGGCAATGCCGTAACAAAATAGGCAATATAAAACGAAAAAGTAACAAAATAGGCTAAAAAATTGTTCAACTGACACGCTGTTTTCAAAAATGGTATCAACGTACCATTAAGCCATGTTACAAAGCCAAATATAAAATACAATACGGCTATTATTATTAAACTAAACACTAATGACTGTTTTCTCGTATTCATCATATTTCTATTTTTCGGCAAAAGTACACTTTTTTATTATTATTAAAATTTTTTTTCCTTTTTTTTGCTTTTGTATAAAAAAAAATTGTATCTTTGCAAAAATTTCAAATTTGTAATAATTACAAATATAAAATGAGTTCAATAAATAAACATAAACAATATTTAGAGCAACACAATATCAAATCTTCTGTTCAAAGATTGATGATATACGACTATTTGGCAACGCACAAAACACACCCTACCGTTGACCAAATATACGAAGATTTGATAAATGTTATTCCAACTCTTTCAAAAACAACGGTTTACAACACTCTTAAAATGTTTGTAAATGCAGGAATTACAAAAGAGTTGACTATTGATGGAAATACTTGTCGTTATGATGGAGAAACAACTCCTCACGCACATTTTCGTTGTTGTAAATGTTCTTGTATTTTTGATATGCCTTCTTTAAATATTGATAATGAAAATGTTCCTATTGACAAAGATTTTATATTACAAAGTATTGATATTTACTATTGTGGAGTTTGTAAAAATTGTAACAACAAATAATTTAAAATATTAACATTAAATATTCAGTAAAATGACAAAGAAATTTATTTGTACCGTTTGTGGGTACGTACACGAAGGAAATGATGCACCAGATTTTTGTCCTCAATGCAAACAACCAAAAGACAAATTTAAAGTTTTAGATGAAAATAACAAATTAAACTTTGTTACAGAACATGTTATTGGTATCGCAAAAGATTCTGGTGAAGAAATGATTAAAGATTTAAATGCTCACTTCATGGGCGAAGCTACAGAAGTAGGTATGTATTTAGCAATGAGCCGTCAAGCAGATAGAGAAGGTTATCCTGAAATTGCTGAAGCATTCAAACGTTATGCTTGGGAAGAAGCCGAACATTGTGCAAAATTTGCTGAACTACTTGGCGATGTTGTTTGGGATACTAAAACAAATTTAGAAAAACGTATGAACGCTGAAGCCGGTGCTTGTGAAGACAAAATGCGTATCGCTCGTATTGCGAAAGAACGTAATTTAGACGCTATTCACGATACCGTTCACGAAATGGCAAAAGATGAAGCAAGACACGGTAAAGGATTTGAAGGTCTATTTAATCGCTACTTCAAAAAATAATTCTTTATATCTAAAAAAAGGGAACCTATCGGTTCCCTTTTTAGTTTATTGATTTCTTCTTTTATTTTTATATCTCTCTTCAAACAATTTTATCAACAGCTTTTTGTTTGGTGTTGAATTCTTTTAGTAATCTCATGCCAATCTTTTGTATATCCTATTTGTGGGTTGATTTCGGTGTCTGCAAGTTGTAAAAATCTTTGTCATTAACAGCATTAGTAAGTTGGTCTGCTTCGTCATAACAGAAAGATTCATCAAAAGCTCCTTTCCATGGATATTCACTATATACATAGGTAACATTGCCAACAGGGTCATAATTGTATAACGTTATTATTTCGTTGTTTATTCTCCTAATTTCCATGCTGCAAAGATAACATTTTTTTATAACTTTATAAGTTGAAGTTATAAATATATAACACTAAAAATATAAATAATAATAAAAATTAATATCGCACCTAAAATATCATTTTCTGTAAGGATCCAACCATCTGCTTTGGCGAAAAAACCATCTATTGAACCCCATATTTCATCTTTTAATTTTGTTCTTCTTCCACATATTCTACGTATTATCCATCTAAAAAATCCACCAAAAAACCAACCCCAAGTCATCTTTTTTACCTATTTTGTTGTATTTGTACTTTGTATAAATATATCAGCTTGTCTTGCACTATTTTGTAAATCTTTATTGCTCTGATACATCTTACCAACTTCGGATCGAGAATGTCCTTTTAAAATTCCTGGGTTTTTCTTTACATATTCATTAAAACCATTTAATCCTTTTGAATTAACTGTAGTCCCAATTCCTTTAATTCCCCTTCCAACTATCGAACCTACCATATCTACAAAGGCATCCATTTTTTCAGTTGAATTTATACTTGAACCGCCAAGAGTTTTTCCTCTAAAGAAAGAATATGGAGAATTAATCATACTATACCCAATATTTGCTGCTGTTT
>JAZSKB010000020.1:0-10589 GCA_045534635.1 Bacteroidales bacterium | reverse complement strand
TTGTTACGATACGAGTTATAAAATAGATTTTATAGGCACACCAATGTCAGCAATGTTGGATAAAAAGAATAGATTGAAAATACAAAAAATCTATTACACAAGAAGAGATAGTGTTTATTATCGCCCAATGCCGTGGCATGACATAAAAGAAGAAAGTTTTGAAACAGAACATTTTGGCATAATATCCGATAGTGTTGTTTATTTAAAAATGTCCCGTCAAGAACAGATTAATTGAAAAAGGAATATTTTTTCTTAAATAAAAAGCCTTTTTTAAGATATGCTAATTTTTTATAAATTTGCTTGTAGAATCAATATACAAATAAACATCAATACAAATGACATATTTTTGTAAAAAAAATGCTACTTTTGCAATTGTTCTAAAGTATTAATAATCTTTTTAAAAATAAGAAATCAATGACAAGTCAAGAAATAAGAAAATGCTTTTTAGATTTTTTTGCCTCTAAGGCACATCAAATAGAACCATCTGCACCAATAGTGGTAAAAAATGACCCAACATTAATGTTTACCAATGCAGGAATGAATCAATTTAAAGATATTTTCTTGAATAATCATTCAGCGAAATATCCACGAGTATCCAATAGCCAAAAATGTTTACGTGTATCAGGTAAACACAATGATTTGGAAGAAGTAGGAAAAGATACATATCATCATACTTTTTTTGAAATGTTGGGCAATTGGTCTTTTGGAGATTATTTTAAACAAGAGGCAATTTCGTGGGCATGGGAATTTTTGACAGAAATAGTAAAAATAGATAAAGAAAATCTTTATGTAACCGTTTTTGGAGGAGACAAAGCCGACGGGACAGAAAAAGATATGGATGCTTACAATTTTTGGAAAAATATTGTCAGTGAAGATAGAATACTTTTTGGAACAAAAAAAGACAATTTCTGGGAAATGGGCGAATGTGGACCTTGTGGACCTTGTTCGGAAATACATGTAGATATTCGTTCAAAAGAAGAAAAAAGTCAAATTTCGGGAAAAGATTTGGTAAACAAAGACCACCCACATGTAATAGAAATATGGAATTTGGTTTTTATCCAATATAATCGAACAGCCAACGGACAATTGGAATTGTTACCAAATAAATATGTTGATACAGGAATGGGCTTTGAACGTTTGTGTATGGTTTTGCAAGGAAAACAATCAAATTATGATACAGATGTTTTTCAACCTTTAATTCAAACAATAGCCCAAATGGCAAATTATACTTATGGGATTGATAATCAAAAAGATATTGCAGTTCGAGTAATAGCAGACCATCTTCGAGCAGTATCGTTTACCATAGCCGATGGACAATTGCCGTCAAATACAGGAGCAGGATATGTCATTAGACGAATTCTTCGCCGTGCCGTTCGTTATGGATTTACTTTTCTTGATTTCAATCAACCATTTATTTGTGATTTGTTGTCAACGTTGGTATCTCAAATGGGAAAACAATTTCCAGAAATAATTAAACAACAAGATTTAATTTACAAGGTAATAAAAGAAGAAGAATTGTCATTTTTAAGAACATTATCTTCAGGTATTCAAAAATTTGAACAATATTTATCGCAACACAAACAAGAAAAGGTTATCAATGGAAATTTTGCATTTGAATTGTTTGATACGTATGGTTTTCCTATAGACCTTACCTGTTTAATGGCAGAAGAAAATGGGAAGATAGTAGATATGAAATCGTTTGAAGAAGGTTTGCTTCAACAAAAAGAACGTTCAAGAACAGGAGCAAGCATTGCTACCGATGATTGGGAAATTGTAAACGATTGCTCAGAAAATACAATATTTGTGGGCTATGATAGTTTGCAAACAGAAGTAAATATCATTCGATATCGAAAAGTTACCGCAAAAGACAAAACTTTTTATCAACTTGTATTGGATAAAACTCCATTTTATGCAGAAGGAGGAGGTCAAGTCGGTGATACGGGAATTTTAAAAAATAATACCGAAACAATTCGTGTTACCAATACAAAAAAAGAAAATAATTTGATAGTTCATCTTTGTGATAAGTTACCACAAAACCTTTCAACAAAATTTATCGCAGAAGTAGATACAGACAAACGTCGATTGACAGAAAACAATCATAGTGCAACTCATTTACTTCATTTTGCATTGAGAAAAGTATTAGGTACTCACGTAGAACAAAAAGGTTCTTTTGTAAATTCAGAAAGACTTCGTTTTGACTTTTCACATTTTTCTAAAATGAAAAAAGATGAATTGCGAGAAGTAGAAAAGATAGTCAATAAAATGATAAGAGCAAATACTCCATTACAAGACCATAGAGAAGTTCCTATTAATGAAGCAAATAAAATGGGAGCAGTAGCATTGTTTGGAGAAAAATATGGAGAAAAAGTGCGTGTAGTTCAATTTGGAAAATCTGTAGAATTTTGCGGAGGGACACATGCTTCGGCTACAGGAAATATTGGTCTTTTACGCATCGTTTCCGAATCTGCAATTGCAGCAGGTATTCGTCGTATTGAGGCTGTAACTGCCGAAGGAGCAGAAGAATTGTTGTATGCTCGACAAGATATTTTAGAAGATATTCAAGAAATGTGTGGAAATCCAACAGATATTACTAAAGCAATTCATAATTGTTTAGAAGAAAATACACAATTGAAAAAACAAGTTGAAGATTTTAAACAACAATCAATAGTAAATTTATACAACGATTTAAAACAAAAATCAGAAAATATCAATGGTATTAATTATTTTGAAGCCATTTTGCCTATAGATTCCGATGCGATGAAAGATATTGCATATAAATTTAGAGGCGAATTTAAAGATTTGTGTTTTGTAGGAGCCAACGAACAAGCCGGTAAAGTAATGTTGACAATTATGTTAAGCGATACTTTGGTAGAAAAAGGTTTTGACGCTGGCAAGATAATTCGTGAAGCAGCCAAATTTATCAAAGGTGGTGGCGGTGGACAAAAATTCTATGCAACCGCAGGCGGAAAAGACTCTAATGGCATTTCTGAAGCAATGAAATATATAAAAAATGAAATTTGTAAATAATATGGCAACAAAGAAAAAATATAAAGTAGATATTTATTATTCAACTTATTGTTCTTATGAAGTAGAGGCAAAAAGTGAAGAAGAAGTATGGCAAAAAGTGAAGGAATTGGATATAAATTCAAATGAAATTCTTTCCAATTTGAAACGTTGGGAAGAGGCTGATACGATAGAGGAAATATAAATGGAACACGCAAATACTACAGAAAAAATTGGCATAGGACTTGTCTGTTCTTTAAAAACTTATAAAGGTGCAAAAATACAACTTGTCAAATGTTTATCTGGCTTTAATGGATTATCTGTTTATAAAGGCGGTTGGCAATTAATCTATCAATCTACTGAAGAGTTATGATAACAGCGAAGTTCACATTGTCAAAATATAAATTCATTGATTTATTTGCAGGAATTGGAGGTTTTCATTATGCCTTATCTTCTTTTGGAGCAAAATGTGTTTATGCCTCAGAATGGGACGAATATGCACAAAAAACCTATTGGCAAAATTTCGGTATTGTACCCGATGGAGATATTACAAAAGTAGAAGAAAGCAATATTCCGCAACATGATATTTTATGTGCTGGGTTTCCTTGTCAGGCTTTTTCAATTTCAGGAAAACAAAAAGGCTTTGAAGACACTCGTGGAACTCTTTTTTTTGACATTGCTCGCATTACAAAATATCATCGCCCTAAAGTACTATTTTTAGAAAATGTGAAAAATTTATTACGACACAATAAGGGGAATACTTTCCAGATTATTAGTCAAACTTTGCAAGAACTTGATTATAATGTTTTTTTTAAGATTCTTAATACAGGTGAATTTGGATTACCTCAACATAGAGAGAGAGTTTACATTGTTGCTTTTAGAAAGGATTTAAAAAACAAAAATTTATTTTGTTTTCCTTCTAAAAAAATTGTATCTTGTTTGGAAAATGTTTTAGAGAAACACCCAAATAATGCAAAAATCATAGAAAGAAATGATATTATGATAAACAAAAATTTCAATAATCCTCATACTTTATTTGAAGATTTTAAGTATCCCAATAAACCCATTCAAATTGGATTTATTAATAAAGGAGGACAGGGTGAACGAATCTATCATCCTGCCGGACACGCAATTACATTGTCCGCATATGGTGGTGGGGTCGGTGCTAAAACTGGTTTGTATTTAGTCAATGGCAAGGTCAGAAAATTATCTCCGAGAGAATGTGCAAGATTACAAGGCTTCCCAGATAGTTTCAAAATCAATGAAAATCTAAATCAAGCATACAAACAATTTGGAAATAGTGTATCCATAAATGTTCTACAATATATTTTATTTGAAATAGAAAAAGTATTATTGTCATGAATCTAATAGAAAAAGGCTCTCAAATCGCTAAAAACGGTTTTAAAAACGAAAACGACATTGTTGCTAAGTTCAATAATTGGGAAAAAGACCCTGAGGCTCAATTGTGGCTACAACAGATGAAATATGATTTAAAAAAAATAGAATATGTAAAAGCCATAAAACTTGCTGGATACAAAACAGATGTTCAAGTACAAGTAACTATTAAATTGAAAAAAGCAATTGATGTTGAAAATCTACAAGTGAAATTGGTCAGCAATGCACGCGGATTTAATCAAATAGACAAAAGATGGGTAGAAAAATATGCTCAAATGTGGAATATGCCATCTGAAATAATTTCAATATTAAAACGTTATACAGGTGAAGATAAACCTAATATAAAAAATCCAAGAGATAAAAGACGTATGTATGCCAATGAGTTTTCTTCCAAAGAGCAAACACTGATTTTAAATTGGCTTACGCAAAACAAAACAATGATGGTCTGTGACATTATGAAAGGTAGAGGACGATTTGCAGCCGAATGGATGCTTGTTGCTCAAAAAGTAGCAAAGAATGCTCGTTGGATACTAAAACCTATGAATTTTTGCCTGAATTATTATAGCAAAGGAACTATTTTTATTACTCCCAAAGGTAATTTTCGTATTGGAAAAATAACCATGCAACGCAAAGGCGGTGATAATGGACGGGATACCTCTAAAATGTTGCAATTTAAAATAGACCCAACAGAATTATTTAACAATTAAAACAATAAATCATGAGAAAACAGATTATTTTTATTATTTGTTGCATGCTATTAGCAAATATGTTTTATGCTTGCAAAAACAAAGATGTTAGTGATGATAAATATATAGAATTTGCGAAACAAATAGAACAAAATATCATCGAAGGAAATCCAGAGTTTTTAAATCAATCATTTGATTATCAGATATTTTATGGATATGTTTTAGAAAATATGGATTTGAATGAGATGCAAAAAGCAGAAGCAGAATCATATATAAAAAATAATTTGCGTCCAGGAAATACAATAGTCGAAGCAGTGATTAATGGAGCAGATTTTCATTTTGTAAAATTTTATCGTGATGAAAACAATCAGCCGAAATTGGTATTTCGTATTTATTTCAATGGAGGAATTGTGATTGAAGAATGGGAAGTAAAAGCAAAAAAAGAACAAATTGTTATTCAAGATGTTTTTTCCATAGTTTCAGGAATAAAATGGAGTGAAGATTATCGTCAAAGGTTGAATAATTATTTCAATATTGTTACCGAAGATGTTGTAAATATTAATCGTTTGATACAAGTTAATATGTTAGTTGCAAATGAAGATTATCAAATTGCAGATAGTTTATTGAGTTATGTTTTGCCCTCAATGCAAAATTATTTATATGCAAGAGTTATGGAAATGAATTTAGCAAGTGTTTTAAAAGATTATGAATATGTAAAAGATAAAGCCAATCAATTTGTTAAAGATTTTCCTTCAGAAGAACGTATCGCTATATTTTATTCTTTACAAAGTGCAATAGGCAATGGATTGATAGAAGAGGTAAATCAACATATTGAAAAATTGTCAATAATAGTAGGAAACGACCCTATCTATTATGTTTATCGTTCTTGGGCATTTCAACGAGTAGAGGCTTACGATTATGCTCTTCAAGCATTAGATAGTGTTATTGCAAACATTCCAAGTTTATTTGATTTATACATAGAAAAAATGGATATTTATTATATTCAAGAACAATATGACCAATTGGTAAAAGTTTTACAATTTATTGATACTTTGTTTATTCCTAATGAATCAGATATAGATTATTTTTCAAAACGTTATCCAAAAATAGTTCAAAATGAATCTTTTAAAATTTGGAAAGACCAACATACAACAAAAATAGTTTCGTAATATTTAAAGCAAAAAAGTAATGAATATAAATAAATTTTATCGTAAACACAAGATAGTCAGCACTTTATTGTTGATAATAGTAGTTAGTTTTATTATTCTATTAGTTGCAATTCAAATGACAAAAGTAATTACTTCACATGGGAAAGAATATCATACTCCTAACTTTGTGGGAATGACACCACAAGAAGCAAAAAAATATTTAGAAGATAGTACTCTTTATTTTGATTTGAAAATAATAGATTCTGTCTTTATTCCAGATAAAACCAAAGGAATGATACTGAATCAAGACCCATCTCCAAATAGTAAAATAAAGAAAAATAGAAAAATATATTTGACAACAGTAGCATTTACTGCTCCTAAAGTAGAAATGCCCAACTTGTTAGATTTATCATTGCGACAAGCAGAAAATATGTTGGAAAGCAATAATTTAAGACTTGGTCAAGTAATTTACAAAGAAAGTAAATACACAAATGCTGTTTTGGAACAACGTTACAAAGGGCGTATAATAGAAGCTGGTCAATCTATTCCATATATGTCGAAAATTACGCTTATCGTGGGAAAACAAGTAGAAGAAATGCCATTAACAGAAGAAATAGAATAGTGTATGGGAAGAAAAAAATTAACAAAATTTGCAGAGACATTAACATTCCCAAATTTTCTTCAACCCTCTCGAGATGAAGTATTTACACAAGGGTTTCAATGGAAAGGTTGTTGGAAAGATTTTTTTAAAAATAACAATCCGATAGTTTTAGAATTGTGTTGCGGAAGAGGTGAATATACAATTGGTTTAGCCAAAATGTTTCCTGAAAAAAATTTCATAGGTATAGACCGTAAAGGGGCTCGTATGTGGCAAGGTTGTAAATATTCTATAGAAAATCAAATGACAAATGTTGCTTTTTTGCGTATGCAAATAGAAATGATAAATCATTATTTTGCTCCTGATGAAGTAAGTGAAATATGGATTACCTTTCCAGACCCTCAGCCAAAAAAAGTAAATAAAAGAATGACATCCCCTTTATTTTTAGATAGATACAAACAAATTTTATCACCAGAAGGAACTGTTAATTTAAAAACAGATAGCCCATTGATGTATGAATATACGCTTGAAATTATTGAAAAAATGCAATATCGTATTTCACAAAATATAGAAGATATATATGTTTTGCCTCAAATTGCAGAACATTTAAAAATACGTACGTATTACGAAAACATGTGGATAGATAAAGGGTTGACTATTAGATATTTACAGTTTTTATTACATCAATAATCAGCGGATAGATTCTTTTCTGCTTTTTCTGCATCTAATTGTGCTTTTGATTTGCTTTTATTAACAAGATAAACGCCCAAAAATACCAATATTATTGCAATAATTTTTATATAACCAAATGTATCTAATCCTAATATTACTGATAATGTTGCACTTACAATTGGTTGAACATAGCCATACATACTCAATATTGTAGGTCGCAACAATCGTTGTCCAATAGGAATACAAATATAAGCGAGAAAAGTAGCAACAATTACAACATATCCTATTCCCATTAAAGTATTATTGTCAATCGCATTCCATTCTATTCCATTCAATTCGTGATAAGAAAAAGGAATATAACAAATAGAAGCATACAAAAACATCCATTTTAGCAATGTAATAGCAGAATATTTTTGTGTTAAATTTTTAAAAACAACAAGATAGATAGAATAACTAAACGATGATAACAAACAAATAAAATCACCAAAAATATTACTATCCCCTCCAGAATGTAAATTTTTACTACTCAAAATAAGCAACAAAGCACCCATTGCACCAACAAAAATTCCTCCAGCTTTTTTGCTTGTAATAGGTTCTTTGAGATAAATAGCAGCAATAATCATTGTAATAATAGGTGTTGTAGTACAAACAATAGAAGCATCGATAGGCGAAGTAAGATTTAAACCGTAAATAAATAAAAATTGATTGCAAATAACACCAAATAATGCAGCAAAAAACAATCGAAGCATATCTTTGTGTTCAACTTCTTCTTTGCGAATAAAAAAGGAGGCTATCCAAAATAACATAGCCGCTCCAACCATTCGCATAGTAGTGAGTGCTAATGCCGATATTTGAGGGCTGTTCAATACATGTTTGGCAATAGGAGCATTGAGACCAAAAAAGATATTGGCAACAATCATTGCAAAATGTCCGATATATTGTTTTGAATTTTTCACAAAAAATTATATGCTTGAATGATAAATTTTTTTTCGTAAAAAATCAATAATAAAAATGGGAACAATAGAAACAAGCATGATGAAAATCCAATTGATTCGTCCGGGAACAACAACTTTTTTCCCTTTAAAAAGTCCGCGTATGCCTTTTTGTGCAACTTGATGTGGTGTTAACATAATATGCCAAGAACATAAACGTTGCCGTGTTTTTTCTTTCATACCATAAAGAGGTGTATTTACCGCACCTGGAGCGACATGACAAACAGAAACACCATAAGGTTTCATTTCGTAATGTAATGAAGTAGAAAAAGATTTTAAATAACTTTTGCTTGCTCCATAAATACTAATAGTTGGATAATTCATCCAAGCACAAATAGAGGAAACATTCAAAATGTAGCCATATCCATTTTCTTGCATAGATTTTGCAAATAATCGACAAAGCATAGTGGCAGTATAGATATGTAAGTTTATCATTGTCTGTATTTTATCTATATCTGCTTCAATAAAAAGTTTCCAAAAAAATACACCAGCATTGTTTACTAAAACATCTATTTTAAGTTGTTCTGCTACGCAAAAATCAAAAACACGTTGAGCGGAATTTTGTTTTGCAAGGTCAATAATTAGTGTTTTTGTGGCTACACCAAATGTATTACTTATCTCTAAAGCACATTGTTGGCAAGCATCTTCTTGATTGCTTACTAAAACAATAGAATAGTTTTTTGCTGCTAAAATGCGGGCATATTCTTTTCCAATGCCCGAACTTGCTCCTGTAACTAAAGCCCAAGATTGACCCATATTTATTGTTCCATTAATTTGAGCAATTTCAAAAGGCAGTTAGAAAGAGGTTTGTTTCTATTAAATTTATTAAGATTTAAATAAAGACCTATTTTTTTTACAAGAGGTATTTTTTCTGTTTCCACATATTCTATTAGTGTACCAGAAGGGTCTTCATTGTAAGCAAAATGTCCTGTAGCTTCGCCCATATCAAAATGACCATTTTTTTTACGACTATCAATAGTAAAAGGATAACCATATTGTTGACATCGTTGTTCTACGGCAGACATATTGGTAATATCAAAACAAAGTTGAATAAATCCCATATCTCCCCACATTCGACCTTCAAAAATTTTATGAATATCGGTGCGGTCAAGCGATTGTACCAATTCTATTTGCGAATTGCCTAATACTTTTGAAAAAGAACCTTGACGACTTTGGCTATGTGTAAGCAATACTCGACGGAAACGACCAGAAGTTCCTAAATAAGAAAAATCATCAAAAGTATTTTCTTCATCATAAAGAACAACATCATATCCCAATATATTTTTGTAAAATGCAATAGATTTTTCCATATCTTGCGTGCCAATCATACCGCCATACACGCCTCCACAATGAAAATGACGTTGCATAAACCATGAATTATCACCTTCTATAATTTGAAAAAGATTTTTGTAAGGGTCGCGTAAATAGAAAAAACGATGTTGTGTTTTTTCTGTAAAAATAGGACTAATATCAGCATCTTTTTCTTCCAAAATACGATGACTTTCTATAATATCTTTGCTTTTTATTTTACAAGCAAAAATACCTAAATCTCCTGGTAAAATATCAAAAGAAGCGGGATTTGGGTCATGAGAAAGATGTTGCCATATTTCAAAACCGCCACCTCCTTGAAGGTTAAGGGTCAATATTGCATGGCGTTCTCGTTCGGCTCCTCCCATATAAGGTGCCATAATGTCCGCAATGGCTTTTTCATCAAATAATTTAAGATTGACACCAAAATGTTCTTTATACCATTGCCATGCACTATATACTTCGGGAACGCCTATTCCCATTTGTTGAATACCTGAAATAATAAATTTGTCTCCCATCTTTCATCATTTATAAATTGCAAAGATAACACTTTTTTTATAACTTTCCAAATTGAATTTATAATCAAAAAAAGGGGCAACATTATGTTGCCCCTTGGGTTTAATTAATTTTAGAAGTTAGGAACGAGTTTTATTATTCTATTGTCATTTTCTTGACAAGTTTTTGTCCTTTGAACGTCATCGTGTAGAAATATATTCCTGAGGATAAGTTCGTTACGTCAAATTCTATGGTGTTTTTACCTGCCTGTGAATCTTTTTCTTCTTTATAT
>JAZSKB010000018.1:0-3325 GCA_045534635.1 Bacteroidales bacterium | reverse complement strand
GAGAAGGATTTATATTAGAAAATATTTTTTTGTTCAGGCGTTTTTTTACTAAAAAATACTTGTTCCAGCGGATTTGCAATCCGCTGGAAATGAAGTCGTAGGATTTATAATCCAGCAGAACGGAGAAATTTTTCTCCCTGTTTAACCGTATTTTAACAAAAAAAGTAAAAAAAATTTTTTTACAAAATTTAGAACTTTTTTGAATTTCTTTAATGTGTTGATTTACAGCAAGAAGAGTTTGTTTTGATTTTTTTCGGTGTTCATAGAGATATTTTTTTATTGATATTTAGAAAAAAAGTATCTTTGCAAATGAAAAAATTATCAAAAATTTTTGGTATTTTTTTATATTAAATATTTATTTAGCAAATAATTAAAATAAAAATACTATGTTATTAAATATTGGATGGCAAGAAATTTTACTCGTTGCATTGGTTATTTTATTACTTTTTGGTGGTAAAAAAATACCCGAACTTATGCGTGGATTAGGAAAAGGTGTTAAAAGTTTTAAAGATGGTATGAACGATAATTCTTCTGAAACTTCTAACAACAATACTAAACCATCGGAAGATGAACCTCAAAAATAAAGCATTTTCCAACGATAATCTTAGTTTTTGGGGACATCTTGATGTATTACGTAATTATCTTTTTAAGATAATTATCAGTATTTTTTTATGCTCAATTGTTGCTTTTTGTTTTAAAGATATTCTTTTTTCAATTGTTCTTGCTCCCAAAAATTCAGATTTTATCACTTACCAAATTATCAACAATCTTGCTGCAAAAATTTCACCTTCTACTGTGATATTTGCTCCTTTTTCGGCTGTTCTTATCAACACAGAATTGGCACAACAATTTATTGTCCACATGAAAGTTGCTTTTTATGCAGGTTCGTTTTGTGTTTCTCCATATATAATTTATATGCTTTTTAAATTCATTGCTCCTGCTCTTTATTCAAATGAAAAAAAATATTCATTACGAGCAATTATTGCTGGTTATTTTATGTTTATTTTTGGCGTTTTGATATGTTATTTCTTAATATTTCCTTTTGCTTTTCGTTTTTTAGAAAATTATCAAGTAAATGAAATGGTAAAAAATTTCATTTCCTTGGATTCGTATATTAATACGCTGATTATCTTATGTTTACTTATGGGTTGTTTATTTGAATTACCTGTTTTATGTTGGCTTTTGGCAAATATTGGTATTCTTCAAGCACAAATAATGCAACATTATCGAAAACATGCTATTGTCATTATCCTCATTGTAGCAACTGTTATTACTCCAACTGCTGATATTTTTACATTATTAATAGTTGCTATTCCTATTTATTTATTGTATGAAGTGAGTATTTTTATTGTAAAACGTACTTCACGTAGAAAAAAAACTATCAATTTTTAAAAATTACTATTTCCCCCAATTCTCTCTATCTAAACTTCTAAAATTGATAGCTTCAGAAAGGTGTTGAATTTCAATGTTTTCACTATTGTCAAGGTCTGCAATAGTACGAGAAACTTTTAAAATTCTGTCAAAGGCTCTTGCGGAAAGACCTAATTTTTGCATAGCCATTTTAAGTCTTTCGTTGCATTCATCATTCAATTGACAATATTTATTTACCATTTTCGTTGTCATTTGAGCATTACAATGTACATTGTTAATTTCCTTAAAACGCTGTTGTTGAATTTCTCTTGCGGCTATTACTCTTTTACGAATTTCTGAAGATTTTTCTCCTTTTTTCTTTTCTGACAATTCATTGTAATTTACGGGAATAACTTCTACATGCAAATCAATTCTATCCATTAAAGGACCAGAAATTTTATTTAAATATCGTTGAACAACACCTTGTTGACAAGTACATTCTGTTGTTGGGTGATTGTAATAACCACAAGGACAAGGATTCATAGCAGCAATAAACATAAAAGAAGTTGGGTATTCAACAGTCATTTTAGAGCGAGAAATAATTACTTGCCTATCTTCGAGAGGTTGTCGCATTACTTCTAATACAGCACGTTTAAATTCTGGTAATTCATCTAAAAACAATACACCATTATGAGCCAAAGAAATTTCTCCCGGTTGAGGATTGGAACCTCCACCGACTAAAGCCACATCGGAAATAGTATGATGTGGAGCCCGAAATGGTCTAACGGCTATTAAAGCACTATTTTTTGCCATTTTCCCAGCGACAGAGTGTATTTTTGTGGTTTCCAATGCTTCGTGGAGTGTTAGCGGAGGTAAAATAGATGGTAATCTTTTGGCTAACATTGTTTTTCCACTTCCTGGAGGACCTATCAAAATGGCATTATGACCACCTGCTGCTGCGATTTCTAATGCACGTTTAGTATTTTCTTGACCTTTAACATCTTCAAAATCAACACTATATTCTTCTACAGATTGATAAAATTCTTCTCTGGTATTAACAATTGTTGATTCCAATGGTTTTTCTTCGTGAAAAAAATCTATTACATCTTTAATTGTTTCCACGCCATAAACGACAATATCGTTGACAATAGCCGCTTCTTTTGCATTTTCTTTTGGAATAATAATTCCTTTAAATCCTTGTTTTCGAGCCTCTATTGCAATAGGTAACACTCCTTTTATTGGTTTAAGATTTCCATCTAAAGAAAGTTCTCCCATAATGATATAATCTTCTAAATGAGGGGCTTTTATTTGTTCGGAAGCCGCTAAAATTCCAATAGCAATTGTCAAATCGTAAGCAGAACCTTCTTTTCTAAGGTCTGCTGGTGCCATATTGACAATGATTTTTTTTCCAGGAATTTTATATCCATAATATTTCAATGCCGAATCTATACGTTGTTCACTTTCTTTGATTGCACTATCGGGCAACCCTACCAAATAGAAATTAATACCTGCATCAACATTTACTTCTACTGTAATAGTAGTAGCATTTATGCCATATATACAACTACCATAAGTTTTTACTATCATTTTTTCTTTATTTTATTTGGCAAAGATAACATTTTTCTAATAAAAAATTACATAAAAAAATAAAAATCTTAATTTGTAGATTCTACAAGCAAATTTATAAAAAATTAGCATATCTTAAAAAAGGCTTTTTAATTAAGAAAAAATATTCCTTTTTCAATAAATCTGTTCTTGACGGGACATTTTTAAATAAACTACACTATCGGATATTATGCCAAAATGTTCTGTTTCAAAACTTTCTTCTTTTATATCATGCCACGGCATTGGGCGATAATAAACACTATCTCTTCTTGTGTAATAGATTTTTTGTATTTTCAATCTATTCTTTTTATCCAACATTGCTGACATTGGTGTGCCTATAAAATCTATTTTATAACTCGTATCGTAACAA
>JAZSKB010000036.1:0-33604 GCA_045534635.1 Bacteroidales bacterium | reverse complement strand
CTACGACTTCATTTCCAGCGGATTGCAAATCCGCTGGAACAAGTATTTTTTAGTAAAAAAACGCCTGAACAAAAAAATATTTTCTAATATAAATCCTTCTCTATATTCTTCAATGTTTTTTTATTTACGAACGAGTTTCTTGAACTAAATAATTGTCTATATGAAAAAAATCTAACATCTTCTTTATCTGCTGAAAATATTATTATACAAGGGAAATCTGTTATTTTATATTTTGACAAATATCGTTGTTGAATATTTGTATCTAAATCATAAACAACTAATGGCATTTCTTCTTTGGAGAAAAAATTCTCTAACGCAACTGTTTGATTTCTCATTGTTATAATCGTACTACCTTGAACCATTACTACTAAATTTATTTCTTGCTGATGTTTTTTTTCCGTAAAATAACCACTTAAATATTTCATACAAGCACTGCATGAATTTGTATTATAAACTATTACAACTATAGGTAGACTATCTTGTATCGTTATTGGCTCTCCTTTTATATTGTAAAATTTTTGTCCAAATACCTGCAAACTAATAAATATCAATACAATAATAACTAAAATCTTCTTTTCCATATTAAAAATTATGTTTAAATACTCGTATTTCCATTATTGGATCATTATTTAAATAATATTCTTCTACACAATTACTATATTCTTTTTTCGTTTTTCCTATAGGATGACAAAGTGTCCCAAAATGATAACATAATTCAATAATATATTGATTTTCAAAGAAAATATCACCTCCATACAATATTCCTAACGCTATTGATTTTGTTGTCAATATTCCATTTATTTCTTTTAATTTCAAACAGTCTTTTATGTCTTTTTTTGTTAAAATCCATTCATCATCTTTTTTTTCCCAAATATCTATAAAAACAAGACTATCGGAAGTATAATCTTGATTATTATTCCTATAGACAACCATCAATTTTTCTGAGGAAATAAGATGCACTGCTCTCATTTGATATGAATTGTTTAATATTGGAGCTGTAGCATTTATAATATCCATAGCGTCATATTTGCTATATTTTTTCAATATTTTATTCACTTGTTTTTCATTAAAATACACCCATTCAGGAATATTTCTTTCTATAGTTGCCACTTTTTGCAAATTATCTGCATCATAAAATGTAATTCCATAACGATTTCTATCACACCACACTATTATATCTGAATTAACATCTATTAATTTAGAATCTGCATTATATGAAAATATTGTATGATAATTCTCTGGCTCAATAAATTGTTCTATTTCTCCTTTTTCTATATTAAAAATTCCTAAATACGTTGGTGGAGATGCTGCATTATAAATTTTTGCCAAAATTATCTGTTTTTCATTTATCAAAGAAAAACATGATGACGAAATATCATGTTTTTGCATTTTTTCGTATTTTATCTTATTTGCATCAACTGAAAAATACAACATAAATCCATAAGTAGTTAATATTATTTTATTTGACTGCATTAAAATTTTATGAAATCCAATAATATTTTTTCTTGAATTAAAATATGTTGATAAATTTTTTATTATGATAGTATCATAATTTTTCTCTTTTGTAAAAACATTCATTCTTATAAAAAATATTGTATCTTTTGTCGTTGTAGAATTATATTGTATCCCACAAAAAACACTATCAAAATAGGTACATATATTGTTTTTATTATACGAAAATTCAGAAAGATGATAAATAGCATTAACTTCTAAATAATTGGTTATTTCATTCTGGGCATAAGTCAAGTGAAAAAATATTAAAATAAGACTCTTTAACAATAAGCACTTTTTCATAAAATATGTTATTAAAAAATAATTTACGCTAAATTTTATACCTCTCAACAATTGAAGTTGTTGAGAGGTATAAGTGAATATTTAGAAATTTACATTCGTATTAATCTTGATTTTAGATTAGGCAATGGTATTTCATTAGTAATATCTGTTGCCATAACAGTTATTTTAGAAGTTCCATTTTTATCACTTTCCCATAAAACAGAAATATTTAAATAAACAATTTCTCCTTCTACAGAATATGTGACAATTGTTTTATGCCTCTTACCAGAATAAATTTCATCAATAATACATGTCTCTGCATATTCACATGCCTCATCTATAAATGCATCTAATTTATCTGCATCAATATGAATATCATCTCTGAGTTTTAAAATTTCGCCACCACCTAAAGAATTTTCTAATTTTTTCTTACATTTGGAATGTCCAGCACCTTCACACTTTACGTCTGTAATGATATAAAGACGATCCTCATTTGCTAAATATGGGACATGGGTTACTACTTGAACTTCTGCAAATCTTTCTTGACCTAACCAATTTTTACTTCCATTAATTTTGGTATAATTGGTTATATAAACAACTCTTCCTGCAAAAACTGATGACACAAATAAAACTAGTCCAAGTATAATAATACTTTTCCTAAATATTTTTGTATTTACTTTATTTTTCATTTTTTTACTATTTAAAAATTATTACTATTGTATTTAATTTTCCCCTAACATCACTTAATGTTAGTGGTGCAAAATTCTGTTTTTACAAGGTGACATTCTGCAATTTCCTTGCGGGTTCCTTCACTTATGTTTCTGTTGCCCTTGTTAGTCGAAGCCCGATTCCTCCCTAACAAGGGCTAACTTGACCCAATGAGTCGTCGGGGTTTAGGTTTACTATTTCTTCTTGTGCTTCATATCTTATTTCTTTTAAAAATTCTTGCTTTATATATCTGTGATTGCATAATTTCTTTACTTGTTCGGTTTCTATCTCCGCTAACGCTTTCTCATATCCTACGGAATACTGAAAAAATGTCCCATTTTTTCGCGATTTTTCAAAAGAAAACACGTTTTCTTTTGAAAAATCTCTTTCTTGCTCTTTAGCAAGAAGTACCAGAGAGAGAGAGAGAGAGAGAGAGAGAAGTAATCAAGCAGTTACGTAATTTTCGTGCATTTTTTGCACAAAAACGGCAAAAATGCTTCATTTTTTTCATTTTCATGAAGCCATTTTTCAAAAAAACTGCCTTTTTTCCCTCTTTTTCCATTTTAGAGTTGCTTATTTTTTATTTATTTTATATATTAATAACTTAATATATATTTCTTGTTATTTTTTTTTGCAAAAATACAATTTTTTTTAATACAAACAAAAAAATGCAACTTTTTTTTACTTTTTTTTGTTAAAATACTGTTAAACAGTGAGAAAAAATTTATACAACTATTTTTAAGATTAATGCTTCTATTTTCTGTAATTTTGTTTGTAAAATCTATAAAAAATAAAAATTGATAAATATGTAATAATTAAAAAAAAAATTATACTTTTGTGCTTATGGAAGAGATGATTTTAATTTTAGATTTTGGTTCGCAATACACACAACTTATTGCTCGAAGAATCCGAGAATTAAATGTGTATTGTGAGATACAACCTTACAACGCAGTCAACGAACTTACTCCTAATATAAAAGGAGTTATCTTATCTGGAAGCCCATTTTCGGTATATGACCCACAGGCTCCTATACCAAATTTGGATATTTACCGCAAAAAATTACCATTGTTAGGAATTTGTTATGGTGCACAATTTTTGGCATACCACGATGGAGGAAAAGTTCAATCTTCTCCGACAAGAGAATATGGACGTGCCAAATTGGTAAACATCAATACACAAAATCCATTGATGCACAATGTAACCATAAATTCGCAAGTTTGGATGTCTCATGGAGATAGTATTACCGATATTCCAAATAATTTTGAGGCAATTTGTAGTACTGCCGATGTTCGTTTTGCTGGTTTTAAAATTCACGATGAAGAAACATACGGTATTCAATTTCACCCAGAAGTTTATCACAGCGAAGAAGGACAATCCATCATAAAGAATTTTGTTGTTGGTGTTTGTCATTGTCATCAATCGTGGACACCAGATTCTTTTATTGAATCAAGTGTTGCCAATCTTCGTCAACAACTTGGAGACGACAAAGTTATTTTAGGAATTTCTGGAGGTGTAGATTCTTCCGTTGCTGCATATCTTTTGCATAAAGCAATTGGCAAAAACATGACAGGAATTTTTGTTAACAATGGATTGCTCCGCAAAAATGAGTTTGAAACCGTACTTCAAAACTACAAACAAACAGGACTAAATGTTATTGGTGTTGATGCCTCTCAAGAATTTTACACCAAACTACAAGGTGTTACCGACCCTGAAAAGAAAAGGAAAATTGTTGGCAAAACATTCATAGATGTATTTGATAGTGAAGCACATAAAATCAAAGATGTAAAATGGTTAGCACAAGGAACGATTTATCCTGATGTGATAGAATCTATTTCTATAAAAGGACCTTCGGCTACCATAAAATCACATCACAATGTTGGTGGATTACCAGATTTTATGAAATTAAAAATTGTAGAACCTCTTCGATTGTTATTCAAAGATGAAGTTCGACGTATTGGCAAAAGCCTAAATGTTCCTGATATTTTACTTAAAAGACATCCTTTCCCTGGACCGGGTTTAGCCATTAGAATATTAGGAGATATTACCGAAGAAAAAGTTCGCATTTTACAAGAAGTTGATGCTATTTTTATCAACAATTTACACGATAGCGAACTTTACGATAAAATATGGCAAGCAGGGGCTATTTTATTGCCTATCAAATCTGTAGGAGTTATGGGAGACGAACGCACTTACGAAAATTGTGTTGCTTTGAGAGCAGTTCACTCTGTTGACGGAATGACCGCCGATTGGGTTCATCTTCCTTACGATTTACTTGCTAAAATCTCTAATGAAATTATCAATAAAGTAAGAGGAGTTAATAGAGTTGTTTACGATATCAGTTCTAAACCTCCTGCAACAATAGAATGGGAATAATAATGAAAACAAAAATTATTTGCTTATTGTTTTTGTTTGCTTCAAGTACTCTTTGGGGACAAACAACAAAATCGACAAACACTATTATTGTTGATAACTATCTGTTTTATCTTCACGAGGTTACAAAAGGACAAACATTGTATCAACTTTCTAATTTGTACAATGTCCCTGTTGATTCTATTATCAAATACAACCACAATGCTGATAAAATAATTGCTATAGGACAACAATTGCATATCCCTATTTCCAAAACTAAAGTAGAATATTACACTATAAAAAATGGTGATTCTTGGTTTAGTATTGCTAAAAAGTTCAATATTTCTGAAAAAGAATTATTCGTTTTAAACCCTTCAAAACTTAATTCAACAATTCTTAGTCTTAACGAAAAAATTATTGTTCCGCTAATTGAAAAAGACGATAGCGAAATAGCAACTTCTATTAGCAATAACTCCAAAAATTCTACAAAGAAAAAAATATCAGAAAATACTAAAAAGTCTGATAATATTGTAGTTCAAAAAGGAAATATCGTACATATTGTCGAAAAAGGAGAAACACTTTATAGTATTGCAAAAAAATATAATGTCAAAATTGACGAAATAAAGAAGATAAATCCAACTTTAATGGAGAATAACATTTCTCCCGAACAACAAATTCTAATTCCTGAAGTTCAAGGAGTTATCAACTCTCCTACTCCTGCAACATCTATTGCTGACATGCAAAAGGTTGAACATAAAAAATTACATTTAGGAGAAAAGAAAAACAATTATGTTGTTTATGTTTTTATTCCTTTATACACTTCTCAAGGTACTGAAATAGAGACTTCTAATATAAAAACATTAGATGATTACAATCACATCAAACAATTTTCATTTATCCAATATTACGAAGCATTACTTTTGGCTACCGAAGATATTAGCAAACAATATCCGAATATACTTATTGATTTACATGTAGAAGATGTCAACAATTTTTCTTCTGCCAAAATGGAACAACTTATCAACAATGGGTCTCTTAAAAATGCTGATTTGATTATAGGACCATTTTTCGGAAAAGAATTTGTAAAATTATGTCAATACGCTGAACAAGAAAATATTACAATTGTTAATCCATTTTCTATTACTTTTGAAGGTTGCGGGGCTAATGTTTACAAAGCAACTGCTTCTTACAAAAAACAAGCCATTTGTTTTGCCAACTATATCGCAAATCGTTACCAAACAGCAAATGTTATCTTTATTAACAATCAATCCAATAAAGAAAATGAGATTATTCAACAATTTTCTTCTATTTTCAACAATACATTAAATGAAAGCACAACTCATAAAATCTCTGTAAAAGAAATTAATATGAAAACTTCTGGTATTGCTGGAATAAAATCTGCTATCAATCCTTCGTGCGAAAACTTTATTTTTGCATTTTTTGATGGAGAAATTACTGTTACCAATTTTGTTCAATCAATACATCGTGATAATTATCAAAATATTTCTTTAGTCGCTCCAGAATCTTGGTCTAATTACGATAATATAGAAACTGAATATTTTATGGATATAAAAACTCACTATATCAGTCAATATTATGTAGATTATTCCAAACCTGAAGTTATCAACTTTTTAGATAGATTTAGAGAAAAATACGCTATAGAACCGACATTAAATCATTTTGCATTTCAAGGATACGATATTACATATTATTTCTTATGTTCTCTTTGCGAAAATGGAACTGCTTTTAGCAATTGTGAAATTGCCAATAAAAATTTACTTTCTACACAATTTCATTTTCAATTGACAAACGATAATATGTTAGAAAATTCATTTGTTAATATCTTCAAAATCAAAGATTATCGTTTTGTTGAAGCTACATCAGACCTTGAAACAGAAGAATCGTCATTAATAAAACCAAAAAAAGAATAGATGAATTGCAAGAATTGGGCTTGCATTATCTTGTTTGCATTTTTTTTTGCAGGCTGTCATTCCGCCAACGAGAAAGAACATCGAACAGTATTTCGATACAATGAATCGGCAGGAATTACATCGCTTGACCCTGCTTTTGCCAAAGATCAAGCAAATATTTGGGCTTGTAATCAATTGTTTAACAGTCTTGTTCAATTAGATAGTCAATTGAATATTCTTCCTTGTTTGGCAAAATCTTGGACAATTAGCCCAGACGGAAAAATTTATCGATTTACCTTACGCAACGATGTATATTTTCATCAATGTGATTTTTTTGAATTTGCTACAGCAACTCGAAAAATGGTAGCAGAAGATGTCGTTTATAGTTTTAAGCGAATAAAAGATAATTCTGTTGCTTCCCCCGGTGCTTGGATTTTCAATATCGTAGATGAAAAAAACAATGAACCTTGCTTTTTCGCTATCAACGATACTACGGTAGAAATTCATCTTAAAAACAATTTCCCTCCATTTTTAAGTTTGTTATCTATGCAATATTGTTCTATCGTACCGAAAGAAGTTGTTGAAAAATTTGGCAAAGATTTTCGCAAATTTCCTATAGGAACAGGACCATTTATGTTTAAAACTTGGAAAGAAGGAGTAAAATTAGTAATGGTAAAAAATCCACTCTATTTTGAAACAGACATCAACGGCGAAAAATTACCTTATTTAGATGCTGTTTCCATTTCATTTATTGTTGATAAACAATCTGTTTTTATGGAATTTATCAAAGGCAACTTGGACTTTATGTCTGGTTTAGATGCTTCTTACAAAGATGAATTGTTAACCAAAGATGGACAATTGAACCCTCTGTATAGCAAAAAAATACGTCTTCTTTCTATGCCATATCTGAACACAGAATATCTTGGATTTCTTATGGAAAACAATAATTCTGACAATCCTTTGTTGAAAAAAGAAGTTCGTCAAGCGATTAACTACGGTTTTGACAGAAAAAAAATGCTCCGTTTTTTACGTAGTAATATTGGCGTTGCAGGTACTAAAGGTATTATTCCTTTTGGGTTACCTCCTTTTGATACCGTTGCTAATTATGGATACGACTACAATCCCGAAAAAGCCAGAGCATTACTTGCTAAAGCAGGATTTCCTAACGGAAAAAATATGCCAAAAATTAAACTTTCCGTTACCGAAAATTATATGGATATTACTCAATATATTGCTCACGAATTAGAACAAATTGGTATCCCTATTGAAATCGGTAAAATTCAACCTGCTATGTTGAGACAATTTATTGCTCAATCGGAAATCCCATTTTTTAGAGGCTCTTGGATTGCGGATTATCCTGACGCTGAAAATTATTTATCTTTATTTTATTCAAAGAATTTTTGTCCCAATGGTCCAAATTACACTCATTACAAAAATTCACATTTTGATAAACTTTACCAACAGGCTTTGGCTACCATTGATGATAGTTTACGTTTTGATATTTACCGTCAAATGGATAGTTTGATTATGGACGAGGCTCCTGTAGTAATTTTATATTACGATAGAGTTCTTCGTTTTGTTCAAAACAATATTGAGGGTATGGAAAACAACTCTTTAAATTTACTGAATCTTAAATCTGTGAAAAAATCGAATTAAATGTGTTTAATTGGTCAAAATATCCATTAGTTAGATTTCTAACCGCTTTTATTATAGGAATTTTACTTGCGTTCTATGGTTTTATTCCTAATATTCCAACAATTCCTGCTTTGGCTATTGTGGTTTTTATTGCCATTTTATGTCTTACTTTGCTAAAACGTTTTATGTTAAAATACAATATTTTAAATATTGTTATTTTAATTATTATCACCTTTACTGGTATTGTACGCACTCAATATCATATTACAAGTCTGCTTCCACCGACAACAATTTTTGAAGAATATCATCATTGTAAATTTGTTGTCAACGAAGTTCCTATTGAAAAACAAAAAAGCATAAAATTAAATGGAAAAATTGTTGCTATAAAAGACAATAACAATTGGAAATCAACAAATTATAACTCAATAATATATATCGAAAAAGACAAAAATTCTCAATTAATTTCATACGGTGATGAATTATATTTATTTACTAAATTACAAAATATAGAATCATCGAAAAATCCAAAAGCATTTGACTATAAAGATTATTTAAAAATAAAAAATACGCATATTCAATCATATATACCACATTGGGCATGGACACTATATCGGCACAATCAAGGTAATTTTATTATGAAACACGCTATTTCTTGGCGTAATACATTTTTAAACATATTTTCAAAAGCCGATTTAGATATAAAAGAATTTGGTATTATTGCCTCTATTTTATTAGGTTCTGACGACAAACTTGACCCCGAACTCGCTCAAAGTTACGCTGCAGCGGGTGCAAGTCATATTTTATGTGTTTCTGGTATGCATGTTGGTATCATCTTTATGATTATCAACTTTTTGTTAGCATTTATGGATTTCAACAGAAAAAGTAAAATTATAAAAACTTTTGTTTTACTTATCGTTATATGGGGATATGCTTGTATTACAGGACTTTCTCCTTCTGTTATGAGAGCGGCTACTATGTTTACTTTTATGGCGATTGGTGGTGTTTTAGGAAGAAAAACCAACACTTATAATAATCTTTTTGTTTCTATGCTTTTTCTTCTGATTTTCAACCCTTTACTAATCCTTGAAATTGGTTTTCAATTTTCTTATTTAGCGGTTTTTGGTATTGTTTGGTTACAACCCAATTTAGCAGGCATTTACAATTGTCGAACTAAAATTGGAAATTACATTTGGGGAATTATTACTGTTTCGTTAGCGGCTCAACTTGCAACGGCTCCCTTGGCTACATTTTATTTTCATCAATTCCCTAATTATTTTTTACTTACAAATATTATTGTTATTTCATTGGCTCCTATTGTTGTTTGTTCTGGTATTTTAGTACTAATTTTTTCTTTTTACAATCCTATTTTTCAATTTCTTTCTTGGATATTGATTAAAATTATTCAATGTATGAATTTTTGTATTGTCGGCATTGAACATTTACCTTTTTCTACTACCAATGGTATTGCTTTTTCTGCTTTACAAACTTTACTTATATATGCTTTCATTTTAACTTTTGCTTCTATATTTATTTATAAAAGAAAAAAATTTATTTTTCTTTCGCTTGGAATTACTCTCTGTTTTTTAGCATTAGAAATAAAAAAACAATTTGACGTTTTAAACCTCAATCAAATTGTATTTTATAGTACAAATTCTACACCAATTATTGATTATTTCTACGGAAAAAATGTGCATTGTTTTACTTGGGATTCACTAAATAACAAAGACATACATTTCAATTGCGACAACTATCGGATTTTCAATCGGTACCAAAGCATACAAAATTTCACTAATGAAAATTATTTTACTATTGGCAACAAAACAATTTTATTTTTACATCAAAATCCTATTGTTGGAAAAACGAACATCAATGCTAACTATTTGATTTTAAGCAACAACAATTATTATAATATAGAAAAATTAAAAGAGAAAATTCATTTTGACACATTACTTTTAGACGGCACTTTTTCTTATAAAAATCGACAACGCATTATAAAACAATGTGATACGTTGTCGATTAATTGTTTCAACCTTAAAGAAAATGCTTTAATTGTTAATTTAAAATAATAAAAAATATTTACTATTCCATCAATTTTTTATATCTAACCGAAGTTGGTTCATCGCCAAGGCGTTTTTTACGATTTTCTTCGTATTCTGAAAATGTTCCTTCAAAGAAATAAAGTTGAGCATTACCTTCAAAAGCCAAAATATGTGTACAAACTCTGTCCAAGAACCATCTATCGTGAGAAATAATGACTGCACAACCCGCAAAATCGTCTAATGCTTCTTCCAATGCACGTAAAGTATTGACATCTATATCGTTGGTAGGTTCATCCAACAATAAAACATTGGCTTCCGATTTCAAAGTCATTGCCAAATGTAAACGATTTCGTTCTCCACCAGAGAGGACTCCTGTTTTTTTACCTTGGTCGGCTCCACTAAAATTAAAACGTGCTATATATGCTCTTGCGTTGACTTGTCTTCCTCCGAGTGTCATCAATTCATTTCCTCCTGAAATAACTTCATAAACTGTTTTTTCAGGGTCTATTTCTACGTGTTGTTGGTCAACATACGCCAATTTTACTGTTTCGCCGACAATAAATTCTCCTTTATCTGGTTTTTCTAAGCCCATTATCATTCTAAATAATGTTGTTTTACCAACACCATTAGGACCGATAATTCCTATAATAGCATTAGGAGGCAAATTGAAGTTTAAATTTTCGTACAATAATTTATTGTCAAACGATTTACTAACATTTTTTGCTTCAATAACATTTGTTCCCAATCGAGGACCATTAGGAATATAAATTTCCAAACGTTCTTCTTTTTCTTTTACATCTTCGTTGAGCAATTTATCATAAGCATTCAAACGGGCTTTTGCCTTTGCGTGACGTGCTTTTGGAGACATTCTCACCCATTCCAACTCACGTTGCAATGTTTTTTGTCGTTTGCTTTCTTGTTTTTGTTCCATTTGCAAACGATTTGCTTTTTGTTCAAGCCAAGAAGAATAATTTCCTTGCCAAGGAATTCCTTCTCCTCTATCTAATTCAAGAATCCAGCCTGCAACATTATCCAAAAAATAGCGGTCGTGAGTAACAGCAATAACAGTTCCTTTGTATTGTTGCAAGTGCATTTCAAGCCATTGAACAGATTCTGCATCTAAATGGTTGGTAGGCTCATCTAACAACAGTATATCAGGTTCTTGCAACAATAAACGACACAATGCTATTCTACGACGTTCACCTCCTGATAAATTGGCTACCAATGCATCTGCTGGCGGACAATTCAAAGCGTCCATTGCTCGGCTCAATTTAGCATCTAATTCCCAAGCGTCGTATTGTTCTATCAAATCGGTAAGCTCTCCTTGACGTTCGATTAATTTATTCATTTCTTCGTCGCTCATTGGTTCGGCAAACTTATTGTTTACCTCCTCATATTCTTTCAATATCGCTACAATATTGGCGACACCTTCCATTACTATTTCTTTGGCGGTTTTAGTATTATCGAGTTCTGGTTCTTGGGGTAAATATCCTACTGAATATCCCGGAGAAAATACCACTTCGCCAGAATACGATTTATCCAATCCTGCTATTATTTTCAACAGTGAAGATTTTCCTGCTCCGTTCAACCCTAAAACTCCTATTTTCGCCCCATAAAAAAACGACAAATAGATGTTTTTCAGTACTTGTTTTCCCGGATTGTACGTTTTACTTACATTTACCATTGAAAATATTATCTTCTTATCGTCTGCCATTTTTTATTAGTTTTGGTTTATATTATTGCAAAGATAACATTTTTTATTCAAAACTGGGTATTAGCATAAATAAAAATTGCCATTCGGCTGCATTTGTAATGCGAACACACGCCGTGATTTTTTATTTTCGGTGTCTTCGACAGGCTCAGACACCGAAAATTATAATTAATATGCAAGATTGCAAATCCTACATCTCCACGCAGGCGGATTTATAATCCGCCCGAACACAAGCAACAACGTTGCCAAATTTTCTTGTACAAAAAAATAGGTCTCGCAAAAGCAAGACCTATTCATCATTAAAACCAGAACTAATTATGTTATTCTTTAATAAATTTCGTCATATAGTTACCTATTTTCACAAAGTACATACCATTAGACAATTCAGATACATTGATTTGTAAAACTTGTTGTCCTTGGTTTTGTTCAGAAAGAATCAAGCGACCAGTAATATCGAAAATTTGAACATCTTCTGTTGCATTTTCTATATTCAAAACAGATTTTGCTGGATTTGGATACAAAGCAATTTCAAAAATTTCGCTTTCTGATACACTTACACCACCATCGATACAATCGTATTCTCCATTAGTTGCAACGGTATCCATATTTGCGTTTACAACATTCCAATTTTTAACTTTTGCATTATTAGCATTTGTTGCTAATATTTCGTTAATATTTGCATCGTTGTTATCGAAAATTGGCATAAATACTGCGTTATCGTTTACACTTCTTTGAGGCAATACACACATCAAAGTATCGGTGATACCTGTTGTGAATGGGTTGTTATAAATTGCCAACATTGTCAAGGCTGGATTTTGCTCTATATCAATATTTTTAATTCTATTGCCTGAGAAATCCAAATGAGTTAGATTTGCACAATTGGCAACATTCAATGTTAACAATTGATTTTCTGCACAATACAATTGTTCTAAAGCGTTATTTTGAGTTAAATTCAACGTTGACAATTGATTTTTTGAGCAATTTAACTCTTTCAAAGCAGGAGCATTTGCAATATCCAAAGAAGTCATTTGATTGTTTCCACATTTCAATACTTCCAATACATTGTTTTCTGCTTTAATGTTAGAAATAACATTGTTTTCACAATTCAATTGTAAAACATCACCGTAGATAGTTATCGTATTATCTTCTGCTGTATAAGACAAAGAAGTGTTTCCATTTACGATAGATAATTCTTCGGTAGAACCATTCAACACTTTAACAGGAGTATTTGCATTTGCGGACAATGAGAAATTAACTATTGCATTTGCAACTACATCAAGAACGATATAATTATCTTTGTTAACGCCTTCGCAGTCAAAATTGCCTGAAGTTGCAGGAATTTGTTCTTTGTTTGCGTAAAGAACGTTCCAATTTTTAACGATAGCGTTGTTTGCATTTGTTGCCATAAATGTTAATACATTCATATCGTTGGCATTTTCTAATGGGAATATGGTAGCGGTTTCGCCTGAATCTATTGTTGGCATTGAGCACATCAATTCATCGTATGATTGAATTGTAAATGCATTTTTGTAGCAAGACAAGGTTCTCAATGCGGTATTGTTGCTTATATTCAAATTGTTCAATTGATTTGAATTGCATTCTAAATAATTCAATGCTACATTATTGCTTATATCTAAGGTTGTCAATTCATTTTCACTACATTTCAAGGTAAACAATGAATCGATACTTGACAAATCTAAATTGTTCAATTTGTTGCTATTACATTCTATATAAGACAACACTGGATTGTTGGATACGTCTAATGTTGACAAATTATTTTTAGCACATTTCAAGGTTGTCAATACTGTATTTGCACTCAAATCCAATACATCTAATCTATTTGAACCACAATCTAAATAATTCAATGATAGATTGTTATTTATATTTAATGATGTTAATTTATTTGAATTACAAACCAACTTAGTCAAAACAGGATTGTTGTTTGCTGTCAAAGATACTAATGCGTTGTTGTTACATTCTAAATTGGTTAACAAGTTACAATCGGTTACATCTAATGTTTCCAATGCGTTGTTTGCACAAGTTAATTCTTCTAATGCTACACAACCTTGAAGATTTAAAGTTGACAAACGATTGTAGAAGCAATACAATTTTCTCAATACACTTTGATTAGAAGCATCTATTGCTAAGATATTGTCTCTATTGTTGTTACAATTTAACATAGCCACATCGCCATAAATCACCAAAGTATCAGCCATTGCTTGACAAGACAAGAAGCCTGTCCATGTTGGGTTTACTTTTAATTTTGCACTCCAATCGCCGCTAACCATTTTTACTATTGTATTGGCACTATCTGCGAATAGGTCTATTTTTATTGTACTTCCTTCTTTTACGCTCAATTTTATGCAATTGTTCATATTAGCATCGGTACAGATATAATCTGTGCTAAAGCCTTGAGGTATGTTATTTGCAAAAGAAGAATTTGAGGTCTTATTACCAAATTTCCAACCTTTATCTGTTGCTATTTTTGTATTTGATTGTAAATAAGCATTTTGGAAATAATCTAACACTGTATCCTTATCTTGATCTACTATATGAACTCTATAATTTGTTGATTCTCCTGCATGGTCTGGCAAGGAACACATAAATTCATTAAAGCCTTCTATTGTAAATGGATTGTTGTATATCCAGATTCGATTTAATTTTTTACAACTACTTACATCTAAACTTGTTAAACGTGATTTGGCTAATGAGATTTCGGTCAAATCTACACAACCTCTTACATTTACAGATGTTTCTGTCAATAAAGAACTATCGGCGTATAAGTATCGCAATCCTGTACAACCTTGTGCGTTCAATGAGGTAAGTTTGCCATTGCGGTATGCTCTCAATGTTGTTAACCATTTGCTATTACTTACATCTAATGATGATAAATTACAATCATCAACGTTTATATATCTTATTTTTTTACAAGATTGTAAGTTTAATGTGGTTAACGATGGACAATTATTGCCTGTTATAACTTCTATATTACTACATCCTGTTAGATACACACTACTTAACATTGTATTTCTATAAAAACCTAATGAACACAACTTAACACAACCACTTAAATTTAGAGAGGAAAGGGCTGTATTGTAATAAGTAGAACATGTTTCTAAATTTTTCAAATTACTTAAATCTAAACTTGTCAATTTCCTATTAGCAGTAACCATTAATGTTCTCAACATATTACAACCTGTTAGGTTTAATTCTGTTAAATTAGAATCTGCGTAGAAAGAAGCACTTTGTAAATTAGAACAACCACTTAAGTTTACTTTTACATCTTTTTTGTGTGCAATTCCGTTAGTATAGATATATTGCAATTGATTGAAACCACTACAATTTATCTCACCACCTAAAGCAGTACATTGGTACAAGTATAATCTTCGTAAATTGGTACAACCATCAATATTTAAATAGGTCAAATTATTAGCATAACTAAGGTCTAAAGTACACAATTCTGTATTATGGCTTACATCTACACCTGTTAACGTATTACGATAAGCAGCAACACTAGAAGTACTATAAAAAATATCTATATCTCCATACAATATAATATTCGTATCTATTGCTACTATTCGATAAGAATTTTCGCTATTTCCTATAGTAACAATAGAGTCTATATTGTTACCCCAAGAGATTCTAACTAAAGCAGGAGGATTAGAGTTTAACGTTTTCATTTGGAAATCTAAAATAGAATCTTGCATTACAGATAATTTAATATATCTTTTATAATTTACTGTACTACAAACTTTTTTTCCTGTTGTTGGTATTACTGCATCAGAACTTCCATTTCCATATTGTATTGTCCAATTTTTTTGTAGTGCTATATTTGCATTTGCTCTAACCCATTTAGTACTATTGGTATCTTGGTCATTATACAATGGTCGAAAATTTCCATCGCTTCTATTTTTATGTAAAGAACACATTAAATCATTGTATGCTTCTGTCGTAAATGGGTTATTGTAAATATACACGTAACGTATATTTGTACAATTTGCAACATCTAAATAAGATAGTTTATTGTTATAAACATATAAACCATATAATTTCTCATTAACATCTAAATGTGTTAATTCGTTATTATAAGCATACAAATAGGTTAAATATGGACATTTAGTTACATCTACATATTTAAGCGTACCATTTTCTGCATTAATTTGATATAAATTTGGAGCATCTAATACTAATGTATCTATATTATTTTTTCTCAAATATAGTTGATTTAAACATGTTCCATGGTATTCAAATCCGGTAACACTTGATTCATTGCTATCGCAGAAAAAACGTTGCACATTACCATAAATAGTCATAATGGAATCATCTGCCAAAAATGTTGGAGCAATATAATTTGTCGCACTATTCCAACGACCAACGTAAAAAATAGTATCGGTAGCACCACTCTTAATTCTAACAACATCATTGAACATACCGGCTATTCTCATACTAATATTTCTACCTTTTAATACTTTTAATGTAATGTATTGAGTAGTATCAACTTCAGGCATACAAACATCTGTACCCGTTGTAGTAATAATCATGCTACCATTTGGATTTTTCCAATAATGAAATATCCAATTTTTCATATTAGCCATAGTCGCACTTGCTAAAGTTACAGCGTTAAGAGCAGTAGTATCTTGAGGAGTTTTCACTGCTGTAAATTTCCCTGCAGAAGTATGTTCTCTACTTGGTAAAGCACACAACAAATCGTTGTAATCTTGTGTTGTAAATGGGTTATCTACAACAGAAATTTCTTGCAAACTCATTACAGTTCCCGTTTCATCTGTATAACCGATAGTTATATCTTTGGCAGTCAAATTATTGCTATCTATCCATAGATATTGAAGGTAATGACTTTCCGTTATAGATAAACGATTTAAATTACAATCGTTTAAGTTAATTGTCCGAAGGTAGCGATGATTAGTAGAAAAATCGGAAAGATTACACCCGTGGCAATCTAAGTGAGTAAAACTGGAACTCATTTTATTTACATCAATACCCGTAATTTTATCGCCATTGCCATTGCAATAAAACTCGTAAACATTACCATAAATAGTCATAATGGTATCATCGGCTAAGACTGTGTATTCAGATGTAGTATTCGCTGATATGGTAAAACTACCAAATGTTTTTCCACTAACAACCCTATAGGTGTTGGAACTGCTACTACTACCATTCTTAATCCGAAATGAAATCATTTCATTCTTTTTCACATTCAATGTGATCCAATAACTCATGTTTTGTGCTATCGCACCATATCCCAAACAACATGCAAGGATAATAAAAAATACTTTTCTCTTCATCTTTTATAATTTTTTAATTTAACTCTTAATAATATTTCAAATATTGAAAAAAAACTTTATTTCACTGTAAAATTTCATCATTTTCGCAACAAATTGCAGAAAAATCATCATTTCCACTTATAGAATTGGTCACCTTTCTCTGTTGCATTTCACTGCAGATACTCAAGAACCCTATCTTTCTAACAAACACATTTACAAACAAATACATTTGCAAAATATATCTTTCAAAAAAAACACTCAAAACATAGAGTTCATTATCATATCCCAAATTGAGTGACTTTCTTCTATCTTGCAAAGGTAATACTTTTTTCTGTAACTTTTACAAAAAAAATCAAAAAAAATCAAAAAAAAGAAGAAATTGTTAAAAATCAATGCCTTATATAAAAAAAAGAACATCTCTTTGATACAAGAATTAAGAGATGTTCTACATTCGGATACTTGTTAAGGGAATTTAACGAATATCCATTGTTCGAAATATAATTATACTTTAGTCAAAATATATAAAAATATAAGATAAAAAACTTTTACATATATCTATCTATTTACAAATCAAATAATTAAAAATTAAAAGCAAAGCCAGCATGCAAACCAAAAATGCCAAATTGTGTAAGTTCTTTTGTTTGCTTAACAACAGGAGCTTTCCAAGTTCTATAATAAGTGAAACGCAAGAAAGACCAATCTAATCCTACTTTAAACTCAGAATGATTACCTAAAGCATAAAGTAAATCAGTACCAATAGCGGCAGCAAAACCAAATTTCATTCCGGGGTCGTAGGCATATTCGTATTTTGCTTCTTTGTAAGTACCATCAGTTTGAATGTCTTTTTGAATATAAGAAGCAGCATTCGCTGGAATTAAAGTCATCATCGCCCCCAAATTCAATTTGATTTGAATATTAAACCGTTGCAACGGGTGAAAATTACCCATAAAACTAACCATAGCCGTAGGCATAAGCCAATCTCCAACATTGACTATAGGCGGATTTACATCGGATAAAGAACCATCTCTTTGAGTAGCAGATAGTTTTTTAGCAAATTTATCTGCCGAAGATTTTAAATAGAAAGCCCCTAAATCTACACCAATAGCAAAAGTCTTTGTTTTCGGAATAATCGCATAAACAAAAACGTTTGCTTTTCCTCCAAAATTGCAAGCCTCTTTTTTGTTGGCATCAATAGCAGTTAAAACCCCACCAACTTGAAAACCAAAAGTAACTTTTCGACCTTCGATACCATTAGCCCTATTAAGCCACCCCCCATGTTCTGGCACTTGACCAGTTTTTCCTTTCGGGTCGTTGAAACCTTTAAAATTATATTCCGAAGTATTATTGTCTGCAAAAACAACAATATTCCACAACAAACAAACACAAAGAATTATTCCTATCTTTTTCATTTTGTTATTATTTTATTACAATTACATAATAATTTTTCTTTCCTTTTTGTACAAGCAAATATTGCCCATTGATAAAATTATCCATAGCAATTGTAGATTGCTCGCCAACTTTCATTTTATTGATAGCCACACCATTATCTTTCAGCATTCTTCGAGCCTCACCCTTAGAAGGAAAAACTTGTGTATGTGTTACCAAAAATTCTACTATATTAATATTGTCAATAAATATATTTTTATCAACAACAAACTGAGGCACCCCCTCAAAAACCTCGAAAAACATTTCTTTCGATAGTTTTGTCAATTCCTCAGCAGAAGATTTTCCAAACAAAATTTCACTTGCAGCCACCGCCGCATTGAAATCATCTTCAGAATGAACCCTACAAGTAATATCTTTTGCCAACGCTTTTTGCAAAATACGTAAATGCGGAGCATTATCATGCTCAAGTTCCATTTTTTCAATTTCTTCTTTTTCAAAAAGAGTAAAAATACGAATGTATCGCTTAGCATCATCATCAGAACAATTGAGCCAAAATTGATAAAATTTGTAAGGACTTGTTTTTTTAGGGTCTAACCAAACATTTCCCGATTCAGTTTTTCCAAATTTTACGCCATCGGCTTTTGTAATAAGCGGACAAGTTAAACCAAAAACTTCACCGCCATCGGTACGACGCACAAGTTCTATCCCCGTGGTAATATTACCCCATTGGTCGCTACCACCCATTTGCAATTTGCAATTTTGCGTTTGATATAAATGTAAAAAATCGTATCCTTGCAAAAGTTGATAAGTAAATTCTGTAAAAGACATACCATCTCTTGCTTCTCCATTGAGACGCTTTTTTACAGAATCTTTTGCCATCATATAATTGACAGTGATAAATTTACCTACTCTTCTTGCAAAATCAAGAAAAGTAAAATCTTTCATCCAATCGTAATTATTGACAAGAATAGCCTTGTTGTGTATATCAGAATCAAAATCAAGGAATTTCGCAAGTTGATTTTTAATACAATTTTGATTATGTCGCAATGTGTCTTCGTCTAACAAATTTCTTTCAAGCGATTTTCCAGAAGGGTCTCCAATCATACCGGTAGCCCCCCCAATAAGAGCAATAGGAATGTGTCCACAATTTTGTAAATGTTTCAACATCATTATGCCACAAAGATGCCCAATATGCAAAGAATCTGCCGTTGGGTCTATGCCAACATAAGCGGCAACAGGTTCTTTGTTTAAGGTTTCTTCTGTTCCCGGAACTATATCCTGCAACATACCTCTCCATTTCAACTCTTCTACGAAATTTTTCATTTTATCTCCAAATCTCTATAATAATTTGCAAAGATAACACATTTTTTTTAATATTTGGTTACTTTTTTACTATTATCTACATCTATCGCCTCAGAAACATTGATGATAAAATCGGCTAATTTTTCATACAAAGCATACAAAGTACTATAAACAGTACCAATGTTATAATCATATTTTCCCCTTTTTATCGCATCTAAATGCTCCGTCCTTAATTGGTCACGAAATTTATTGATTTCATCTTCTGCAGTATATGCTTTTGATAAATCGATAGCACTATAACTACAATGCAAATTGGTGTCCATAATAATTAATGCCTGCTTAACTAAAAATGTCATTTTTTCTAAATTCTCATTTTGATGATTGTCAAAATGAACAGCCGTTTCCAATTTGTCTTTTCTCACAAGTGCAATTTGGTAAATAGCATCTCCGATACTTTCTAAATTGTCAATAATTCTCAACATAGAACTAATTCTTTGCGAACCTTGTTCTGATAATTCTCCTTGAGAAATTTTGGTTAAATATCTTGCAATTTCCACTTCCATGTGGTCGGTAATTCCTTCGTATTTCTTTATACGGTCGAAAATTTTTGTAAATTCTTCTTCATCTTTTGCCGTCCGTAAATCTGGTAAAAAAGAATACATTCGTAAAATCCGTTTAGAAAAATTTTCTATCTCTAATTTTGCCGATTGAATATTTAATTCAGATGTATTCATCAAATTATCAGCAATATAAATTAATCTATATTCATCTTCTGCTTCATCTGAAACCGGTTTTACAAGCCAATCTACAATTCGTACCAACTGAGGAATAAACCATACCAATACACAAATAGTAGTCATATTGAAAAAAGTATGAAAAAAACACAATGCCCAAGGCAATGTCATTGGGTCGTAAGTTGGGTCTGTTGGTAAAGTATAAGGACTTGAACCAGTAATAGCAATTGTAAAAATATCTATCAGATACATAATAGGACGAAATGCTATCAATGTAATGAGAACACCAATAAAATTAAAAACAAAATGAGCCCTTGCTGCTTTCTTTCCCGTAACATTGGCCATCGTCGCCGCAAGATTGGCAGTAATGGTGGTTCCTATATTCAAACCCATAACTAAAGCCATTGCCACTTCAAAACCTATCCAACCTTTGTAACACATTGTCAATGCAATAGCCATAATCGCGGCAGAAGCCTGAACAGCACATGTAAGAATTGTTCCTATCAGTGTAAACAACAATACAGACAAAAAACCATAATCGGAAATATGTGCCATCGCTTCCAATAATCCTGGAAACTCATCTAAATTTGGTATCACCATTTGCAATAATTCCATTGACAAAATCAATAAAGCAAAACCAATAATAAACTCTCCCATCGACTTTAATTTGTCTCTACGAGTAAATAAAAAGAATAAGGCTATCGCTAATGCCATCAATGGTAAACTAAATTCTCCTTTGTTATCTCCCAAAGCAAATAAACTGAGAATCCACGTAATCAACGTATTTCCCATATTTGCTCCCATAATCATTGCTATGGCTCCCTCCAATGTCATCATTCCAGCATTGACAAAAGAAACTATCATTACCGTAGAAGCCGAAGATGATTGTATTACTACCGTCAACAAGGCTCCAACCAATATTCCACTTAACGGATTATTGGTGATTTTTGTCATAATATGACGCATAGAACGACCCGCAAATTTTTGTAACCCATCACTCATCAATTTCATGCCATACAGAAAAAGAGCAAGGGCTCCAACAAAATTCACTACCAAAAATAATACTTCTATAAATGTCATTTCTATATATTTTAAGTTTAGTCTAATTTCTTTAACAAAATTTAGTCCTATCTCTCTGCAAAATTAGCATAAATATAAATAGAAATATCAAAAATTATAATATTTTTTTTCAAAAAACGATACTAATAAATAAAATCCATATATATACGAACTTTTATAGATAAATTTATTTAAAAATAACAATTTTATTAATTATTGATAATAAGCAAATTAATAAAAATATATCAAATTTATTCCATTTGTATTTTTCTATTTTTTGACAAAAAATGGAAAAAATAAAATTAAAATGTTACTTTTGTAAACAATAATATGAGACAAGCAAAGAAAGATATTGTATCAACACAATTAGGAAATAGTAATATCGGGAAATTACTATTATCCTACTCCATACCTGCTATTGTTGGTATGACCGCTTCATCGATATACAATATCATTGACCGTATATTTATAGGACAAAGTGTTGGACCAATGGCAATTGCAGGATTGGCTATCACATTTCCTATTATGAACCTTTCAGCTGCAATAGGGTCTTTGGTCGGTGCAGGCTCTTCTACAATGATTTCTATTCGACTAGGAGAAAAAAAATCTGCTTCCGCAATGCGATTTTTAGGGAATGCTCTCGTTATCAATATTATATTAGGGATATTATTTGCTATTTTAGGACTTCTATTTTTAGACCCTCTTTTGATTGCATTTGGAGCAAGTCAAAATACAATAGAATATGCAAGAGATTTTATGCGGATAATTCTCGCTGGTAATGTATTCACACATTTGTACATCGGTTTGAATAATATTATACGTTCCTCTGGACACCCTACAAAAGCAATGTTGATAACACTCGCTACCGTATTGTGCAACCTTATTCTTGCTCCTATTTTTATTTTTTATTTTCATTGGGGTATCAAAGGAGCAGCAAGTGCTACCATCATTTCGCAAATCATCGGAACAATTTGGGTTATTACACATTTTATTAATAAAAAAAATATCGTCTATTTTCGTAAACGATACCTTAACATTAAATGGTCAATTACCGGAAAAATATTTTCAATGGGCATGTCCTCTTTTTTGATAAATTTTTGTGCATGTATCATTGTTACTGTTATGAACAAACGATTGCAACAATATGGCGGCGATTATGCTATCGGTGCTTACGGAATTATCAATAGTATCGTTGGTTTTCTTATTATGATAGTTTTTGGTTTCAATTTGGGAATGCAACCAATAGTCGGGTTTAATTATGGGGCAAAACAATACGATAGAGTTCTAAAAACACTAAAATTATCTCTGTTAATAGGTACATGTATCACCTCTATTGGATTTTTTATCTGCGAATGCTTCCCTTGGTGGCTCGCAAGATGCTTCAACGATGATAAAGATTTACTTGATATGACAGTTAAAGGAATGAGAATCATTGCTTTATCTTATCCGATTGTAGGAGGACAAGTTGTTGCTTCCAATTTTTTCCAAGCCGTTGGGAAACCGAAAATTGCTATTTTCTTATCTCTCTCTCGACAAGTTTTGTTTTTACTTCCTGCTCTTTTCGTTTTACCTCATTATTTTCAATTGCAAGGCGTTTGGTTTGCCTCTCCTTGTGCAGACATCGCAGCAGCATTGGTCACTTTTATCGTTTTAACATACAACTACAATCTACTAAAAAAACAAAAAAATAATATCTGTTAAAACACTGACATATTGTCATTTTAATTGTGATTTTTCAAAAAATTATGTCTTATTTTGATGTAAAACTGAAATTTTGACAGCCTTTTATACTATGGTATAATTGTTGCTATAGAGAATAATATGTCAGGATATTGACATTAAAATAAATTATTAATTAAAAATTATGCTTATGACAAATTTAAATAATCTTTCTCAAGAATTCAAAAATAAAGAAAATATGAATGAATTAGTTCAAAATCAATATCATGCAAAAGCATTTGTGAGTTGCAGTTTAAGACAAAAAGATAAACCATTTATTGATTTTATTTGTAACATATTAGAAACACATCATATTAAACCATTTGGAACTGTTGGCAAATTCCATGCATCTCCAGAAAATCCAATAGAATCAATGAAAAAAAATATAGAAGATGCTGACATCGTTGTTATCTGTGCAACACCAAGATACATTCAACAAGACATTGCAAAAAAAGACAAAACGAAAGGGTTATCAGAAATGATACACATTGAATTAGGAATGGCAGTGGCAAACAAAAAACCTATTGTCGCTTTTGTAGAAAAAGGAACTAATGTAGGAAATGCTCTTCCTCATATAACTCAGTATATTGAATTAACAGGAAAAGAAGATGACTATAATGAAAAAAAATCTATTATAACCTCATTATTATATAATGCTTACCAATCTTTTTTAGAAAAGGTTAAAAAATCAAAAACAGATAAACGTAATAAGGAAAATACAGATTTTTTTGAACTAATAATATTTCTAATAGTAGGATATTTAGTAGGATATTTAGTAGGATATTATGTAACTAAACTTATAAAAAACAACAATTAATAAGTTTTTCCTCTATCAAATTTATAATTTGATAGAATATATTTATTTTTATTATATACATACAACAACGTTATCCAATCCAACAAGATAGAAAAACATAAATTTCAATTTATCAAATTATCACAAATATAACAAAAAAATGTTATCTTTGTAGATTGTTGTATTTAGTATAGTTTTTGCTATAAAATTTGCAACAAAAACAAAAAAAGATAGTATTTAAACAATATAAATCAATGAAAACAAAGCTTTTAATATATGTTTCCGTAATTCTTTTTTGTAGTTCTAACAAAAACAACAAAATCATTGCACAGCCTATGACAGAAAAACTTTATGTTACCATCAATAATGAGACACATACGGTCTCCATGGAAAATAATATCAGCACTCAAACATTAGTAACTGCCCTCCAAACAGCAGACATCATCTACGAAGCTCACGATTATAACAATTTTGAGAAAGTGGGAAATATCGGGCAGACATTTCCCACCGACGACCAGCAAATCACTACTTCTGCAGGAGACTTGATGCTGTATAACGGCGATAATATTTGTATTTTCTACGGTAGCAACTCATGGTTATACACTCGAATCGGTAAATTTGACAATATGTCGGCTGAAGAAGTTCGCCAATTTGTTAAAGCAGGTAAAAATAACGTAACCGTCAGACTCTCGTTGCACCCACAAAACACGAGTATCCATGAACATTCGTCTGACCAAAACAAAAACGGCCCCACCTATATAATTACAGGGCAACTTGCTCCAAAAAATCACAAAGGTATTGTTATACAAAATGGAAAAAAAATAATGAAATGAACGAAAAATTTCAATTTATCAAATCCTCACAAATATAACAAAAAAAATGTTATCTTTGCAGATTATTGTATTTAGACAGATTTCATTATGGAAGATATCAATAACAACATAGAGACAATAAAAGAAGACGTAACAGACAATCAAATAACAACTCCTAAAACGGTTATTCATGTAAGCCATACCGATATTTATCAAGGCAAAAGTTTGATACTCAATGATATATCATTAAACATAACCGAAGGAGAATTGGTATATATGGTAGGTAAAACCGGTTCAGGCAAAAGCAACCTTCTAAAATTGCTCTATGGAGATGTTCCTCCAACAAATGGCGAAGTCAATGTTGCAGGCTTCAACCTAAACAAAATTAAATCGAAGAAAATACAAGCATTACGCCGTAAATTAGGTATAGTATTTCAAGATTTTCAACTATTACAAGACCGCAGCGTTTACGATAATCTTAAATTTGTAACCCGAGTTACAGGTTGGAAAAACAAAAATTTAGCCCACGAACGTATAGTAGAAGTGCTTACCATGGTCGGTTTAGAAACCAAAAGCCATAAAATGCCACATCAACTATCTGGAGGCGAACAACAAAGAGTATGTATAGCAAGAGCCTTAGTCAATACACCTGAAATCATTTTGGCAGATGAACCAACAGGAAATTTAGACCCAGAAACCTCTTATGATATTTTTGCACTTTTCCGCGATATTGCACAAAAAGGAACCGCCGTTCTTATTGCAACTCACGACTATTTAATCATTAATCAAATTCCATCTCGTGTTTTAAAAATCGAAAATGGAAAACTTATTGAATAATCATTATGCTATCGATATTAATTCCAATATACAATTACGACGCACGTTTATTAGTGCAACAATTGCACCAACAAGCCCTTTCTGCTGGCATAGAATATGAAATATTACTTTTAGACGATGCTTCTGACAATACACAATTAAGCGAAGGGAATCGTTGTCTTAAAGAATTATCGAATGTAACCATATTTGAATTACCTACCAAAGCAGGACGAGCCGTTGCAAGAAATTTTTTGGCAGGAGAAGCAAAATACAATCATCTTTTATTTCTTGATTGCGATAGCGAACCTATTGATGATAAATTTATTGAACGTTATATCCCTTATTGTAAAGAAAAAAACATAGTCGTTTGTGGCGGAACAGCATACAAACCAGAAAAACCCGCTACCGATAGTTATCTTCGTTGGATTTATGGCGTAAAATGCGAAACTCAATCGGCAGCAGAACGCAACAAAGCCAAAAAAACAAAATTCTTTACATTTAACTTTCTTATTGACAGAGATTTATTTTGGTCTATTCGTTTTAACGAATTGTTGAAAAGTTATGGACACGAAGATACTATTTTTGGATTAGAATTACAAAAAAGAAATTGTCATATTACACACATAGACAATCCTTTATATCATATCGGTATAGATAACAATATTACTTATATCAAAAAAACACGTCAAGGGGTGGAAAACCTAAAAATTTTACTTGATAGCTACGAAGATAGAGAACAACTTATTCAATATATACGTTTACTTCAATACTATTCTATATTAGAAAAAACTTATACAATTTGGCTTTGTTCCCTATTCTATCGGATATTCCGTTCCTTAATGGAAAGCAATTTCAAAAGTAAACACCCCAATTTAACATTGTTCAATTTATACAAATTGGGCTATTTATCTTATATCGTACGCAGAAAAAAATACCAAGATTCTAATTTATAATCAAATACAATGAGCGACTTAAAACAATGGTTGCCGTTGAGCAAAAAAGAACTTGAAATTAGAGGTTGGCAAGAATTAGATGTTGTTCTTATTACAGGAGACGCATATATAGACCATCCATCTTTCGGAACAGCGATTATAGGCAGAATAATAGAAAAAGAAGGTTTTAAAGTTGGCATTATTGCACAACCAAATTGGCGAGACGATTTGCGAGATTTTAAAAAGTTTGGTTGTCCACGTTTATTTTTTGGTATCAATTCAGGGAGTATGGATTCAATGGTCAATCATTATACTGCAGCCAAACGTTTACGCTCTACCGATGCTTACACAGCAGGCAATGTCAGCGGATTTCGTCCCGATTATGCAGTAAGTGTTTATACAAAAATTGTCCGTAATTTATATCCCGATAGTCTTATTATTATTGGAGGAATTGAAGCCTCATTACGCCGATTGACACACTACGATTATTGGTCAGATACGTTGATGCCAAGTATTTTAGAAACTTGCCCTGCCGATTTGCTTTCCTACGGAATGGGAGAACAATCTATCAAAGCGATTTTAAATATTTTTCGAGAACATCCCAATGCAAAAGCAACTGATTTTTATCATCTTCCTCAAATTGCTTATTTAGACAAAAGTCGCAAAGTTCAAAAAAATGATGATACAATATTTTTACATAGTTTTTCAATATGTAAACAATCGAAAACATCTTTTGCACACAATTTTAAATTGATTGAAATAGAATCTAATAAACAAATTTCTAAACGACTCGTTGAGCCAAGTATCAGCGGAGATATTGTAGTAAATCCGCCATATCCTCCTATAAATCAACAAGATTTAGATGCTATTTACGATTTACCATTTACTCGTTTACCTCACCCACGATACGCCAAACGAGGCGAAATTCCTGCCTTTATCATGATACAAAATTCTGTCAATATTCATCGAGGTTGCTTCGGTGGATGTAGTTTTTGTACCATTTCTGCTCATCAAGGCAAAACAATTTGCAGCCGTAGCGAACAATCTATTATCAACGAAGTAAAAAAAATAACACAAATGCCCTATTTCAAAGGTTATATCAGCGATTTAGGAGGTCCTTCTGCCAATATGTACCAAATGAAAGGAATTGACGAACATATTTGTAAAACTTGTTCCCGAGCATCGTGTATATTTCCTAATAAATGCAAAAATCTTAATTTTAACCACAATCCCCTATTGAATTTATATCATAAAGTTGAAAAAATAGATAAAATCAAAAAAATCACCATAGGAAGCGGAATCCGTTACGATTTGTTACTTTGTAACAATAAAACACTTAATAAAAATTATGCTATTGACCAATATTGCGAAGAATTGATAGTAAAACACGTTTCTGGAAGATTAAAAGTAGCACCAGAACACACTGAAAATCATATACTTGACTTAATAAGAAAACCTTCTTTCGACAATTTTTTACAATTTAAACAACGTTTCGACCAAATAAACAAAAAATACAATCTCAACCAACAATTAATCCCCTATTTTATATCTTCTCATCCGGGTTGCACTTTCAATGATATGCAAGCATTGTCGAAACAAATGAAAAATATTGGTTTTCGTTTAGAACAAGTACAAGATTTTACACCAACACCAATGACACTTTCCTCTACAATATATTATTCAGGAATAGACCCTTACAGCGGAAAAAAAATATTTTGCGAGCGAGATATTCAAAAGAAAAAAAGACAAAATATGCAGTTTTTTAACTATAAATCAAATAAATACTAATTTTATTTTGATTTATAATAGGAACGAACTTGTATTCGTTCACTTCGCGGAGATAGCGTTTGCAGATTATCTTCGTTTCTCCCTTGAACACCAGATTTAAATTGCCAACGCCCATCTTTTTCTATAAATGCATCATTTAAAGTTGTTTCTGGAACATAATATTGCGGAATACCCACCAACGATTCGTCCATAGGTATCAACCTATTGAAAATAAGCATATTTTCAGGAATGGTATCGTAAGTATATCGTTTTGTTTTTTTATCTTTTTTGTCAGAACGTTGTGAAAAATAACCTTTTCCATAATCTAAATGCAAACTTGCATTTTTTGCATACTGAAAAAGTATGCGATAATGTTTTGATTTACTGTAATTTCTAAATATTGGTGCACCAAAAGTTGGTACACCTTTTTCACTGATAGTTAAAACATCTATGACTTTAAATTGTGAAAATACATCACCTCCATTCCAGCCTAAAAGCGTATAATAAACCCTTTCCGATGACTTTGTTTCTATAATACGATAATATCTTGCTCCATACCAAGTATTGTGTGTCAATTTTTGAGAAACAGGATTTTGTATTCTTTTGCTTTTATCTATCAAAGGATAGAGCATATAACGATTACTTTGTTCGTTGTAGGTCTGTAAAAATCCAAAATATTCACAATTGTTTCTGTCATCAATTAAATACCAAGTAAAAATACGCACCTTTTTGTTTGGTGAAGTTAACACAGATATTGTTTTCAAAGAATCGAATTTATAAGAAAAAGAATTTTTTTTATTCAATACTTCCTCTATCAGATAAAGCAATTGTTCATTTTTTTGATAACGTATCTCCATACGAGGCTCTGACAACATACTTTTGTGGATTTGGATAATAGAATCTTCTAAAATAGCAAAATCCGACTTATGTTGAGCCTTAATAGGTAACAATATCATTAATAAACCAAACAACAAACTTATCCGTTGCATACTTTTTCTAATTCTTTATAAAACGCAAATATCTCAATTTTAGTATATTTTCATTTTTCTAATAAAAAATTTATTGTATCAATATTATTTGCATACTGCCAAGGCTTGGGAGATTGAGCCGAACCAAGTGGCAAAAAAAACTTATCGTCTATTGCATTGCTCACCGCACATTGTAACGCTTCTCCAATTGCTTTTATTTGTTTGCTACATTGCTCTATATCTTTATAATATTCATAATGCAAAACCGCTATCGGTGAAGACAATTCTTGTGAGGATTTTACCACCAACAAACCTTGGTCCAAAAAAGGAATTCTATCTAAAAGATGTATTGTTTTTTGATATTCTAAATTATTTAAATATTTATGATGCATTCCTATTGTTGTTTGATAGGAATCAATAATTTGAAAAAGAGGTGTAAAATCATAATTTTCTGGCACATATAATTTTGAAATTGAACGACAACCCAATCCAAAATAAAGCATAATATCATCAGCCAAGGCTTTTAATTCTTGTACAGATTCTTTGCCATTCAATAGTGCAACACTATTACAATGAGACCGAATAATTGAAGGTATTGTTTTAAAATAATAAGAAAAATATTGAGAAGCTGCACTTCCTCCTGTTGCGATAATTTTATTTACCTTTCCTAATTTATCTTCTGTAAATTGAATATATGGTTCAAAATCAGCATTTATCTTGATTAACATAGCAGACAATGCAGGTAATAAATGATTATCTTTCGATGACAATTTTCCAACAAAAACATCTCCTACCAACAACACTGACAAAAAATCATGAAATCCTACCATTGGTATATTTCCTGCTAAAATTACTCCAACCTTCGACGATTGATGAATTGTTATCATCGATTTATATTTATCAATCCATTGATATAAATTGTCCGAGACTAACATTTCCGATAAAGCATTTATCGCACAACGAATAAAATAAGGAGTAAACCAAGGATTATAATTTTGTTCTGATTCTATAATATCTTCTAATTCAGCGTTATATTGTTTCAACTGAATACCTAATTGTACAAAAGCATCAATTCGTTCTTGTAATGTCATTTTAAAACATTTTTTAAGTTTTCAACAATATCCGAAGCGATTAACGAGGCTTGCGATTGATTTCTAAGAGCAATATCAGCAGAACGACCATGCAAATAAACACCCAACATAGCAGCAATATCGGCTCTTACTCCTTGACAAAGCAAAGACAAAATAATTCCTGTTAACACATCACCACTTCCCGCTGTTGCCATTCCCGAATTTCCATTAAGATTGAAATAACAAGTTCCATCTGGTAATGATACACAAGTATGTGCCCCTTTCAATACAACAATAACCTTATAACGAATCGAAAAGGCTTTCTGCAACTCTATTCTATCATAACTATCTGTTGCTTTGCGTGTTAAACGCTCAAACTCTTTAATATGTGGTGTAAAAATACAATAGGGAGAAATAAAATTAAGCCATGTTTTATTTTGTGCTAAAATATTAATAGCATCTGCATCAAAAACAATAGTTCCTCCATAATCTGCAATTAAACGTTTAATTCCTTGAGCAGTACAATTTTCTGTTCCTAATCCTGGACCGACTGCAATAGCAGTATATTTCGACAAAGAGGAAAATTCTACAGAAGAAAATAGGCTTTCTTCTTTATCAATTTCACAAATAGCCTCATTAACAGAAGTTTGAACAATAGAATAACCTATTTTCGGAACATGAACCGTCAATAAGCCTATTCCTGTTCTAAAAGCGGCTTTCGCTGCAAGAACGGCTGCTCCCATCATTCCTTCTTTTCCCGCTATCAACAAACCATGTCCATAAATATTTTTATGAACAAATTTTTCTCTTAATGGAAAATATTTTAAAATATCATCTGTTATTGCAAAATATTCAAATTGCTCATTTGCCCAACAGCCTTCATCTAAACCGATGTCATAATAATTCCAATTTCCAACATAAGGATAATTTTCAGCAAACATAAATCCTAATTTCGGATAAGCAAAAGTGTGTGTAAAATCTGCACAAACTGCAACCGTATTTTCCTTCATTGATTTGTCAACCCAAAATCCAGTTGGAATATCTATTGCAAATACAAAAGCCTTACTTTCATTAATTTGAGCTATTGCTTTCTTTATCAAATCATTATCTATTACACTATACAAACCACTACCTAAAATGGCATCAACAACAACATCGCTGTCAATAATTGGAATATCTTCCGACGAAGTAACTTGTAATATTTGTTGTGGAAATTGATTTTTAAGCCGTTCAAAATTAATTTGACAATCTATAGAAAAATTTTCTTTATGAAACAAAACAATCGCTTTCGCTTGATAAGATGCTTCTAACAACATTCTTGTAAGTGCTAAACCATCTCCACCATTGTTACCCATTCCACAAAATATCAAAAAAGTTGTTTCTTTTTGAAATAAAGATGTCAGATGTTCAAAACATGTTTTTGCTGCACGCTCCATTAAATCTATTGAAAGAATTGGCTCATTTTCAATTGTATAAGCGTCACATTTTCTAATTTGGGCTATATTTGGAATTTTCATATTATTTAAAATTCTACTCCCATATCTTTCAAATTTTCTCTTATCAATTCGATAAGAGATTTTATTATTTCTGGATTTTGTATAGACATTCCTTCCAAAATCGCATTAACTTCTTCTGTATCAAATATATATTGTTGACCATTGCGATTATGGGTATAAATAAAATGAATTTCAGGATTTGCCGAGACTGTAAAAACAATAGTAGAAGCAATATCTCCCAAAGCAGGGCGGTCTATATTTGAATGAGAAAACATTGCACTTACTTTGGTTCCTTTGCCCAATTGTGATTTTATATGAAAACTGCCTCCTGTTCTTTCACAATTTTGCTTCAACAATGGTATTCCTAACCCGACTTTTCGCACTGTACGTGTTGTAAAAAACGGGTCTGTAACTCGAGCGACCATTTCTTCTGTCATTCCGCAACCATTGTCAACAAAAACAAGTTCGTATATATCTTTGTTTGTATCTTCATTTATTGTAAACTCTATCTTTGTGGCTTTGGCACGCGTAGAATTTTGAAGAATATCCATTATATGCAACGACAAGTCCTTCATAGTTGTATTTTAAATTAATAACTACTACCTTTGCAAAGGTAACATTTTTTCTTCAAATGAACAAATATTATAAATTAAAAGTTTCTATTGGGAAAATTCTATTTAAAATGTCATAAAAATAAAAAAAGGGATGTGCCGTTCAGGCGGATTGCAAATCCTTTCGGCTGTCTTCAACAGGCTCAGACAACGAAGATAAAAACATATAAAATACGGAGGTTTCGACAGGCTCAACCTCCGAAGATAAAAACATATAAATTTCGGGGTCTTCGACAGGCTCAGACACCCGACTTAGGCTCAGACACCGAAGATAAAAAAATATAAAAGCAACAATGTTGCAAAAAACAAGCCCCGCAAGGCTGCAGGGCTTGAAGTGAAAATATACATTCGTTAAAAAATTATTCTTTTACAAACTTGGTGATATAGTTGCCCACTTTTACAAAATACATTCCTTTTGACAAGTTGGAAACATTGATTTCTAACAAGTTTGTTTCTTTATTTTCTATGCTCATAAGCATACGACCAGTTATATCAAATATTTGAACATTTTCTGTAGCATTTTCTATTGTAAGCATTGTTTGGGCTGGGTTGGGATACAAGTGAACAGCATTATTTACTTGGCTAACTTCTTCTATTCCTGTGGTTTCTTTAGTAAAATACGCTATTAAAGTCATTCCTTCTTCCCATATAAATGTGCGAGGGTTTTCCGTATTGTTTCCGTCTTTGTGAATCTTTTTTTGTCCTTTTATAAAATCTTCCCAATGAGAA
>JAZSKB010000008.1:0-2929 GCA_045534635.1 Bacteroidales bacterium | reverse complement strand
GAGAAGGATTTATATTAGAAAATATTTTTTTGTTCAGGCGTTTTTTTACTAAAAAATACTTGTTCCAGCGGATTTGCAATCCGCTGGAAATGAAGTCGTAGGATTTATAATCCAGCAGAACGGAGAAATTTTTCTCCCTGTCTAACAGTATTTTAATAAAAAAAGTTTCATTTTTTTGTTTGTATTAAAAATTTTTGTATATTTGCAGAAAATTTTAAATTTAAAAGAGCATACAACAAAAATAGAATAGAAAAGAGGATACAATATCAATAAAACAATAGGAAACTGCAATTAGTGCAAAACAAAATTAGAGATGGAAACGAAAGAAAAAATATCGGCTTTTAAGAGAAATTACTTCAAACAAGTAATAAAGATGATATTTTCTTTGTTCTTTTCTGTGATTTTTGCAGAAATTGCTTGTAATTGCTTGGTTTTCAGCGGATTGCGGGGGGGTAAATCTCCTTAAACCTCAAAAAATCTTTTTGGCAAAAGGAACTTTTGCCAAAACGAAAAAAAATTATGTTTCCAATAGCGAAAGAAATCATATAAAAATAAACCCAAATCCCGACGACCCATTAGGCTAATTTAGCCCTTGTTAGGGAGAAATCGGGCTTCGACTAACAAGGGCAACAGAAACATAAGTGAAGGAACCCGCAAGGAAATTGTATCTGAGGCAACTCCTTGTAAAATTCTCAGACAAGGAAAAAGCAAAAGTCCTTGTAAAAATTAGGATTTTGCACCCACTAACATTAAGGGATGTTAGGGGAAAATTAATTAAAGTAAGAATTTATATTTTATTAAAGATATGAAACAATTTAAATTTATCGCAATATTTGCGATGTTAGTAGGAATAGCAACCACAGCAGTATTTGTGGGTTGCGAGAAAGAAAGATTGATTGATAACGCAGATTCTATTGAAAAGACTAAAAAGAGTCTTTCTAATATTGAAAATGTAGGAGATTGTGGTTGGTGTCCAGAAGGAACAATTATTGAAGAAGTAGATGAAAACACTTTGTTTATATTAGCTAATGGTTGGACATATGTAGGAAGAACAATAGATAATGGATTGTATGTTAAACAAGATGAACAAATTAAAGTCTCATGTACTTGTAATGCAGGTAATGGGACTTGTAGTCCATTTTATATAAGTGCTTATGGAGTTCTTGTTGGTTGTGGAGGTTCTTGTTCAAACTGTTCAATGATACAATCGGCTATTTCTGGAGAATTTTTGGAAAGAGGAGGATTTATAAATCTTAACATTGAACCACATTTTGTTCAATATGGAGAAGTGTTACCAGGAGCATTTGATGAAATGTTTGAAATTCCTGAAGTACAAGAAAAATTAGATAACTTTATTCATGCCATCTATGAAAATGAATCAGAATATCCAGAGATAGTAGAACATGATGGATATTTAGAAATCAGGGATGAAGGATATGTATTTTCAGCTGTTAACTTGTGTGGACGAGCAGTTGTTATTCCAGTTCCTAAAATGATGTTAAGAGAGAATGAAGTTAGTGGAGATAAATATAATTGTTCTTGTACAGCAGGTTCTTGTACTTATAAAAAAACAAAGGTAGTAGTACATTATTGTGAAGATAATTGTAATGGAACATGTTCTTTAACAATATCATCAAGTTTACAAGAATTGAATAATTCACAACAAGCTGAATTTTCTGCGATATCATTTAAATATTAAAATAATTATCTTATGAGAAAGTCATTTTTTTTAGTTTTATCAAGTATTTTTTTTCTATCATGTTCCAATCTATCTGGAACATACGAAATGGTAGATGGTCATCTTAAAGAGAATGCTAATCCGATGGTAGGACTTTTAGGTTTTGCATTTTCAGACACAACGATAATTACTATTTCTAAAGATTCAATTTATTTTGAAGGTAAGAATATAGGTTATCATGATGGAAAAAGAAATATGTATTTTTACGAAGAAAAAGGTTTAGAAACACTTTCAGCAAAATTCCAATTAAAAAAGGACACTTTGTTAGTAGAAGATGAAGACCTATGTTTTTTATTTGTAAAACAGAAGAACTAATTGATGTTTAATTTCAATACCCGCCGCCTGTGGCGGCGGGGTTTTTTTGTTAAAAAAGACAATTTTTTGTGAAATAGGAATTAAAAAATGAAATTTTTAAGCAATTTTAAGAATATGAAAAAGATATTAATAATAGTAGCATTATGGACAATATTTGTCCATAATGCTTTTGCTCAAGATGATTTTGAAGGCAAAATAACATGGCGAATAACCATTAAAAATGGCGGTAAAATAGAATATGTAGAATACAGAAAGAAAGGGAATGTGGCTATTGATTATACATATATGAGACGAAAGATGATTTTTTTGAAGGATATTTTTTATACTATTGACTATTCTACAGAAAATAAGCCAACAGTTATGGTTGTGAAATTGAAAAAAGACACAGTAAACAAAGATACTGTCTTATCGAAACATAGGTCATCATCGTCTTCAACAATAGGAGAAGAACTCGAACTTGTCAATGGCTACAATTGTATAAAGATAGAAACGATTTCAGAATCTTCAGTGATGGATAATGTTAGCAAAATAGTTTCTACAGAATGGATAGATACATCGGTGAATATGTACAACCCAACATCTCCTAATGGAAAAGGATTAGTTATAAAAAGAATAGAAAAGACAGAAACCAATGGCAATAAAATGTCAATGAAGATAGAGTTAGTTGAAATAAAAAAATGTAAGGTAAAAAATAAGGTTTTTTCCGTTCCCGACTCTTCTGTTGCCCAATATACGTATATTCAAGATATATTAAAATCGTTGGAAGATACAACAACAAGTTTAATAGATACAATAGGAGATTCAACAGTAAAAACAAACGATTCTGTAGCGGGAAATGAATTTCAGAAGATATATCTAAACAAATATAATAAAGAG
>JAZSKB010000033.1:0-18268 GCA_045534635.1 Bacteroidales bacterium | reverse complement strand
ATAAATCCTACGACTTCATTTCAGGCGGATTGCAAATCCGCTGGAACAAGTATTTTCGAGTGTCATCGACAGGCTCAGACACCGAAAGAAAACAAAAGCAATGATGTTGCAGAGATAGTACTTATTATTTCGGAGGTTTCGGCAGGCTCAACCTCCGAAGATAAAAAAATATAAAAGCAACAAAGTTGCAAAAAAAATGTTATCTTTGCAAAATGGGAACATTGTATTTTATTTACAATATTCGAATTATAACAAATTGATATGCAATATATTATATTTCAAATACTACGTTATTTCTTATGGATAATTGCAACTATTATCCTATCGTTGAGTACACAGGTACAAGCACAAACCAAATATAGCAACGAATTTTTGAATTTGGGCGTTGGAGCAAAAGGGTTGGCATTGAGCAATACACAAGTAGCCATGAGTCGCGATGTTACTTCAGGCTATTGGAATCCGGCTGGTTTAGCATTTGCAGAACAAAATTATCAACTATCTCTAATGCATTCCGAATATTTTGCAGGAATTGCCAAATACGATTATGCAGCAATATCAGCAAGAATAGATAAACATCAAGTTGTCGGTTTTACTATGCTTCGTTTTGGTGTTGATGGCATTCCAAACACGACACAATTAATTGACAATCAAGGAAATATAAATTACGACCGTATTACTTATTTTACAGCAGCCGATTGGGGATTATTATTTAGCTATAGTCGGACATTCGAACAAATAGAAGGTTTGGCTTTTGGAGCAAATGCCAAAATTATTCGTCGTCGTATAGGAGATTTTGCAGGAGCATGGGGATTCGGTTTAGATGCAGGATTACAATATCGATTAAAAAAATGGTCTTTTGGATTAGTAGTCAAAGATTTAACAAGTACATTCAATGCTTGGACATTCAAATTAAGCGACGAAATGATAGAAACCTTTATCAAAACAGGTAATGAATTACCTGAAAATGGTTTAGAATATACTTTACCCCATACCTCTATTGGATTTGGTCGAGATTTCGATTTAGGAAAAGGATTCACCTTTATGGCTACCATGGATATGGATATGACTTTCGATGGTAAACGAAATACATTAATTCGTAGTAAAGTTATTAATATCGACCCACATTTAGGAATAGAATTTGGATTTAAAAATATTTTCTTCGTCAGAAGCGGAGTAGGAAATCTTCAACGAGAAACCGATTTTGATAACAAACAAAAATTCACTTGCCAAGTTAATTTAGGCATAGGCATAAATATCAAAAACATATTTTCTATTGATTATGCATTTTCTGATGTAGGAGATGTTTCCATTGCTCTATATTCTCATATTTTTTCTCTTAAATTGGCGATAAATCAATTCAAAAAAAATAAAATATCATCATCTGACGAAATTTCACACTAAAAATAATGAAGAAATTATATATCTTATTTATTTTCATATATTTAATCTGTTTTTTACCATTTTTTGTACAATCACAAAATTATGGTAACGAATGGATAGATTACAATCGTAAATACTTAAAATTCGCTATTGTTAGAGATGACATTTACAGAATAGATTATACCTCTCTCAACAAGGCAATGCAAAAAATAGGTGTCTCTCTCAATAACATTAATCCACAACAAATTAAAATCTACGGGCGAGGCAATGAAATTCCATTGTATATTTATGGAGAAAATGATGGCAAATTCGATAATGGCGATTTTATAGAATTTTATGCAAAGAAAAATGATGGTTGGTTCGATGAACGACTCTATCCTTCGGCAAATACACATACCAATCCTTATTATAGCAATTTTACCGATACTGCGTATTATTTTCTTACTTGGGATAACAAAATAAGTCTTCGCTTTCAAATAGAAAATGATACCAATTTTTCTAATTACAATATTCATAAATCTATTTGGGTAACAAGAATACAATCTTTTAAAAATTATTATTGCACTGGAGCCTATCGAAACAATATGGGAATTACCGCTTACAAACCTGCTGAAGGTTGGGTGGATACCCGATTATATTTAGGAACTACTGGTTCAAAAAACATTCTTACCTCCAACTTGGCAGTAGAGTCCGATTCAGCAGAATTAGAATTTGCTTTTGCAAGCGTAAACTCCCCTACTTTCCCTCATCACATGCAAGTAAGTTTAGAAGATAATCTTTTAATTGATACCATCTATTCTGGAATACAATATATTAGACATAAAACTAAAATTCCAAAATCTTGGTTAAAATCATCTTCTACCAAATTATATTTCAAATCTATAGATGACAACAAAAATACGACAAGTTATCAATCAATGGTTTATGTGCGTTTTTGCTACGCACATTCTTTTACATTAGAATCTGATTATAGTAATTATTTCTTTTCTGCAAAAAATATATCTGGCTCAAAAGTTATTTTTCCTTTCGTTTCATCTACTATAGGAAAGCAAAACGATGAAGTTATTCTTTATGACCTAACAAATAATTTGAGAATACATGTTGATAAAATGGGCAATAGTCTTCGAGCCATTGTCCCCAATTATGGTAAAGATATAGAATGTTATCTTACCTCTGTACAACAAATTTCCAATATCGACACATTATTTCCAGTAAATGAAAGTGGAGAATTTACCAATTATCTCAATCACAAGAACACTAATTTTTTCATTGTTGCTTCGCATTCTTTATTGACAAAAGCCAAAGAATACGCATTGTATCGCAATACAGTATCTCCATATAAATATGTAGCATACGCTTTTGATGTAAATGAATTATACGACCAATTTGCATACGGTATAAAAAACAATCCTCTCGCTATTCGCAATTTGATACGCTATGCATACGCTTCCTTTGATAAAGAACCACAATATTTATTTTTGTTAGGTAGAGCATATCCAAGTGACCTTGGAAGAAAAAATACCAATGTGTTTCAAGCAACATTAGTTCCAACAATGGGCTCTATTCCAAGCGATTACGCAATTACAATGGGTTTAGGTGATACCAACGAATATTTTTGTTTACCCACAGGACGGTTAAGCACATCGTTACCACAACAAATAGATTGGTATTTACAAAAAATACAAGAATATGAACAAGCTCAACAAACATCACAAAAATGGATGAAACAAATTTTACATTTTGGTGGCGGTAGCAATATTACAGAACAACGCACATTTGCCAACTATTTAAATAATTATAAAAATATTGCCGAAGGAGCATATTGGGGAGCAAATGTTCACACATTTTTAAAATCCAGTTCCGACCCTATGGAAATTAATTTATCAGATTCTCTTCGTAACTTGATTAATAATGGAATACAAATGATGACCTTCTTCGGTCACGCTGGCGGAACAGGATTTGATATTAGTATCGACGACCCAGAAGAATATAACAATAACGGTAAATATTTTGTTCTTCTTGGTAACTCATGTTACGCTGGCAATATTTTCAATGGAGAAAATAATTATAGCGAGCGTTTTATTCATATTCCTAATAAAGGGGCTATTGCTTACATCTCTCCTTCTGGTGTTGGGAATAGTTTGTATTTAAATTCTACTTGTGGAGCATTTTACAACCATATCACCAACGAAAGTTACGGAAAATCAATTGGATATTGCTTACAAAAAGCAATTAAAGCAACTACCAATTTATATGGAAAAGATAAAATGGATTACACACTTCATGGAGATCCTTGCTTAATTGTTACCCCTTCCGATAAACCAGATTTTACATTGTCGAACAATGATATACAAATATCTCCAGAAAGTATAGGAACAGAATTGGATAGTTTTACGATAGATATTACCTTTACCAATCAAGGGAAAATTACAACCGATTCTTTTTATGTAGCCATAGAACATATTTTTCCCAATGGAACCTCAGAAAATATTTATGTTCGATTAGCCTCAACCGCTTTTCAAAATCAATTTTCAGTAAAATTTGCAATTAACAAAGATTTAGCACCAGGGAAAAATGAAATCAAAATCCATTTGGATATGCTAAATGAAATTCCAGAAACAAACGAAAATAACAATAGCGTTGCAATATCTTTTACTATTACCTCCTCTACCATTTTGCCAATTTATCCTTATAAATACGCAATTGTTGCCAATAAAAACATTTCTTTAATAGCCTCAACAAATTTTTACGATACTACAAGTATTTACCAAATTCAAATAGATACTTGTGATATGTTCAATAGTTCATTTATGCAACAATATGAAACACAATCATCTACAGGTATCGTTGAATGGAAATTACCTTTTTCGCTTTCCGATAGTATGGTTTATTATTGGCGTGTAAACAAAAAAAATGACACTTCTTGGAAAGAAAGTTCATTTCAATATATTTTAGGTAAAACAGGTAGTTCTCAAGCCCATTTTTATCAATTTAAAGACAATGAATTTTTCAATATGGAACAAAATCGAAACAATCAAAATTTTACATTCAATCAAGGAGTTTTTACTTATTCCATAAAAACACGTTTTTTCAATTCATTGTCCGAACAAGCCGCCAACGAAACAGAAGTTTACATCAAACGTAATAATGTCATTTTTGACCAAGTACAATGCGTAATGGTCAATCGTCCATTTATACATATTGTTGTTATTGACCCTATTACAGGAGAAAATTGGATAAATAATGAAACAAGTGCATACGGTTCTGTAGGAAAATATGGTCAAGTACTTTGTCGCGGATATGCTACCAATAGTTTCAATTTTTATATGGACGACTCTATTTCTCGAGAAAATGTTGCCATTTTTCTTGAAAATATTCCCAACAATTATCGTGTATTGATTATGTCTATCAATCATACTGGTTCTCAATGGTTTACAGAAACACAATATCGTGCTTGGGAAAGTATCGGAAGTACACAGATTCGCACATTAACTCCTAACAACAATTATATTATTTTTGGTAAAAAAGGTGCTTCTGCCAACGACCCAAATATTAGAGAAATTGTCGGAACAAACAATGGTCAATTTTTGATAATGAACAGTGTTGAACATCAAGTTGCTATCGGTAATGCTAAAATGATTACAGAAGAATTTGGTCCCGCCAAACAATGGAAATCTTTTCACTGGGAAGTAGCCAATCATGATTTAACCCTCGGAGACACCGCAACAATAGATGTTTATGGTAAAGATATTCATGGAAACGAACAATTAATTTTTCGTAATTTAAAATATCCAGAAAATGCTGATTTATTTGATTTAAACAAGATTATTGACGCACAAAAATACCCTTATCTTTATTTAGTTGTTCACTTAAAAGATATTCATAATCGTAGTATTCCGCAAATCAAACGATTACAACTAATGTTCGAAGATATTCCAGAAACATCAGTTTATTCAACACCTTTTGCATTTTATAAAGATACTATTCAACAAGGTGATACGCTATTGTTGACCACTTCAACAAAAAATATTAGTAGCGTTGATATGAGCAATCTTTTAGTAAAATACAGTATTTTAGAAAACAATAACGAAATTTTTTCTACCTACAAAAGACTTGCCCCACATTATGCCAATCAAATTTTATCGGATACAATAAGTATTGCTACCACCCCTTTTTCTGGAAACAAAATATTACGCGTAGAATACAATCCCGATAACGACCAATTGGAAAAACATCATTACAACAATTATATCGAAGTTCCTTTTTATATCACTACCGATAGTATTAATCCTATTTTAGATGTTACATTTGATGGTAATCATATCATTGACGGAGAATTAGTTTCAGCAACGCCATTTATAAAAATAATGGTAAAAGATGAAAATAAATTTCTATTGATGGACGATATAAAAGATACTTCTAAAATAAAAGTATATCTCAAAACTCCCCGCAATGATAATTACCAATACGTTCCATTTTTTTCAAATAATGAGGAAATATTACAATTTATTCCTGCAAACGAGAAAAACAAATGCCAAATCCATTACGAAGCCCAATTTATCGAAGATGGTACTTATTTTTTACGTGTAGTGGCAAACGACAAATCGAACAATGCTTCTGGAGATAATGCATACGTTATATCATTCAAAGTTATCAATAAATCTACTATTACAGAAGTATATAACTATCCCAATCCATTTTCTACACGTACGCAATTTGTATTTACTCTAACAGGTTCCCAATTACCTACATATATGAAAATACAAATTATGACCATCAGCGGAAAAATAGTAAAAGAAATTGATATGTCAGAACTTGGGACATTAAGAATTGGAAAGAATATAACAGAATATGCTTGGGACGGTCGCGATGAATATGGCGATTTATTAGCAAATGGTATTTATTTATATCGAGTTATCACTCGCATAAATGATAAAGATATAGAACTCAATAGTCAATCAAGTAATAGCAAAGCTTTTAAAAAAGATTTTGGTAAAATGGTTATAATAAGATAATTATGGATTTTATATTTGCAAGCAACAATCAACATAAATTAGAAGAAGTACGTTCTATTTTGGGAAAAAATCATCAAGTAATGTCTTTAAAAGAATTAGATTTTGAACAAGAAATTCCTGAAACGGAAGAAACCTTACAAGGAAATGCCCTCCAAAAAGCAAGATTTATTTATGAACGTTTTAAAAAAAATTGTTTCGCTGATGACACGGGTTTAGAAATTGAAGCCTTAGATTTACGTCCGGGTGTTTACTCGGCTCGATATGCTGGCGAACATTGTTCTTTTGAAGACAATATGAATAAAGTGCTTTCCGAAATGCAAAATATTGACAATCGAACAGCCCGATTTAGAACAGTCATTGCTTTGATTATCAATGGAGAAGAATTTCTATTTGAAGGTTGTGTAAATGGACATATTTCAAGAGAAAAACACGGCAATGAAGGATTTGGTTACGACCCTATTTTTATTCCTGAAGGAAATCATCTTTCTTTTGCAGAGATGACAATAGCAGATAAAAATAATATCAGCCATAGAGGACAAGCCTTAGCAAAATTATCAAACTTTTTAAACAATTTATAAATGAACAACTTAACAATAAATATTATTGGTTCTGGAAATGTTGCTTGGCATTTAGCACATCAATTGCACAAATGCCAATACAAGATAAAAATGGTCTATAGTCAACATATTGAAAATGCCAAAAAATTGGCAGCCGAAATTAATGCGGAACCAACAAATAATATTGTCAATTTACAATACGCAGATGTCAATATTTTATCATTAAAAGATGATGTCTATTTGAATTTTATTGCTCAACTTCCCAAAAGTGAATCAATTTTTGTTCATACCGCTGGCTGTTTAGATTCTACAATATTGAATACTATCACAGATAATTATGGGGTTTTGTATCCTTTTCAAACTTTTAATAAAAAACAAGATATTCAATTTGATAATATCCCCATTTGTTTAGAAGCGGCAAACAATTCCACACTTGAAATATTAACAAATATAGCAAATAAAATCAGTTCTAATGTTCATTTTTTAGATATGAATCAAAGGGCTAATTTACATTTAGCAGGTGTTTTCGCCGGTAATTTTACCAATGCTTTATATGGAATGGCGGAAGAGATTTTGACACGAAAAAATTTGAATTTTGACCTTATAAAACCACTAATAAAAGAAACCGCTATCAAAATGGACAAATTATCTCCTCGAGAAGCACAAACAGGTCCTGCGGCTCGTAAAGATTGGACTATTATCAATAAACATATTGCAATGTTGAACAACGATAATCAAAGAAATTTATATCGTTTTTTATCACAAATCATTCAAGAACAACAAAATAAATAATTAATCATGAAAAATTACAAAGAAAAATTAAATAAAATAACAACCTTTGTATTTGATTTTGATGGAGTACTTTCCAATGGAAAAGTACTTGTAACTTCTGACGGTGACCAATTAAGAATGACGGATACAAAAGATGGTTATGCAATGCAATACGCACTAAAACAAGGTTATAACGTTTGTATTATTTCTGGAGGATATTCCGAAAGTATGATTTTACGCTATAAAGGTTTTAACAATATTGACATCTATCTACAATGTGCAGACAAAACAATCACTTTAAAAGAATATATGGACAAGAAGCAGCTTCTCGCCGAAAACATTGTTTACGTTGGAGATGATATTCCCGATTATAAAGTTATGCTTATGGCAGGTTTGAAAGTTTGCCCTGCAGATGCTGCAACAGAAATACAAAATATCGCCGATTATATTTCTATCAAAAATGGTGGTGAAGGGTGTGTAAGAGATATTATAGAACAAACTCTACGGGCTCAAGATAAATGGTTTAAAGATAACGCTTTTCATTGGTAAAAAATATTTATGGTAAGAAAAAAAACATATATAAAATTATTATTTTTAAATATACTAATTATTAGTATGTTTAAAACCTCAGCACAATCTAACATCTCTATTGGTAGTTGGCAAACTCATTTCAATTATGAAATTGGAAAAAATGTTTTTCTATTAGATGATAAATTATTCTTTGCTGGAGAACGTGCAGTGTTTTACATTGATAGAACAGAAAATACTATTCAATATTTAGATAAAACACAAGGATTTAGCGATGTTTCTATTGCTTGTATCGCTACATCTGAACAAAAAAATGCACTTATTATCGCATACGAAAACTCTAATATTGATATTTACCACAATGGCTCTATTTTCAATATTCCTGAATTATACACCAAACAAATTACAGGAAGCAAAAATATCAATAGTATTTATTGTCATGGCAATTTTGCTTATTTGGCTTGTGATTTCGGAATTGTTTGTATCAATTTAGATAAAAAAATTATCAGCGATACTTGGCGTTTTGAAGAAAATGATATACAATATCCTGTGCTAAATTTAACCATTTGCCGTGATAGTGTTTATGCTGTTACATCTAATGCTATTTTTAGTAATAAATTAAATTTCAGCCAAATAAACGATTTCTCTACTTGGAATCAAGAATTTTTTGATACAACAAAACACATCTTTACAAATATCGCTGCTCTTGACAATATATTATTTTGTGCAGCACAAATTGTACAAAAAGACACTTCCTTCAATAAAATATATGTCAACAAAAACAATCAATGGCAAATCCACGATGATTTCGATACCGCTTCTTGTTCTACTATGAAAATTCAAGAAAATTATCTTACAATTTGTTATAATAATAAATTTGAAATATGGAGCAAAGATAATCTTAACAATTTTTCAAAAAACATGGAAGGCGATAATATATGGATAAAACCTATTGACATTGCTTACGACGGAAAAGATATATTTATCGCAAGTTATTATAGAGGATTAGTAGAATGGTACAATGATTATTGGCACCCTATCACTATTTCAACTCCTGCACAAAATACTGTTTGGAGAATGGATTGGAAAAAAGGAAAATTAGCCATTGCTCATGGTGGACACAGCGATTGGAGACCATTATGGTTATCGGGAAAAAGTTCTGTATTACAAAAAAATAAATGGGAAATTATTGACAACTTTTTAGATAAAAAATCTGTTTCCGACCTTATTGATATAAAAATTGCTCCTTACGATACTTCTATTGTTTTTGCTACTTCTCTCGTGAAAGGATTGGTAAAAATAAAAAATGGAACAATTTGTAACATTTTCGACAATACCAATTCTCCTTTACAGAAATTTGAATTAGACACGCAAAGACTTGCCACAATGTCTTTAGATTTCGATATTAATCAACATTTATGGTTAAGCAATTATTCCTCATCTAAACCATTGTTAGTTTTGACAAAAGACGAAAAATGGAAATCGTATTCTATCCCATTTAATGGCATTCCTTATATATATAATGTTTTTTGTGATTCTCGAGGAATTTTATGGATAATATATAATAGGGAACAATCTTTAATTCTATTTGACAATAAAAATACGCCTCTTGACGCATCTGATGACCAATGGATAGAACTTAATACTAATTTATCTGCAGAAAATGGACCTTTCGATTATATTTACGATATTGCAGAAGACCATAATGGTAAAATATGGATTGGCACCAACGCTGGGTTAAAAGTATATCATTCCCCTGCTCAATTAATGTCAAATGCAAACATTGTCCCCTCTCCTATTGCTGTCCAAACTATTACAGGATTGGATACACTTGTAGAACTCGTTCTTAAATCTGAAACTATTCGTAGTATTTGTGTTGACGGAGGTAATAGAAAATGGATAGGCACTGAAAATGCTGGGGTATTCTTACTCTCTGAAGATGCCCGCGACGAAATTCTACATTTTACTACCGAAAATAGTCCTTTATTATCAAATACTATATTAGATATTGCTATTGATGGGTATAGTGGAGAAGTTTATTTTGCGACAGACAAAGGATTAATATCATTTCGATATACTGCTACCGATGGCAATGAAGACCAAAGTAATTTAAAGATATTTCCTAATCCTGTTCGTGGTAATTACCAAGGATATATTTCTATTAGCGGTTTAGTTGAAGATTCTGAAGTAAAAATCACTGATGCTCAAGGAAATTTAGTATATCGCACCCGCTCTAATGGCGGTACTGCCGTATGGGACGGAAAACGTTTCGATGGTCAAAAAGTTGCTACTGGAGTTTATTATGTCTTTGTTAGTGGTGGCAATAAAATGAAATTAAAAAAAGCAGGTAAAATATTATTTATCAAATAATTATATATGAGAATAGAAAAAGATACCATGGGTGAAGTAGCAGTTGCTGACAATGTGTATTGGGGTGCCCAAACACAACGTTCTATCAACAATTTTCAAATAGGTAATATCACAATGCCTCAACCTATTATACAAGCATTGGCAATCATAAAAAAAGCAGCAGCTACTGCCAACGCTGAATTAGGCGTTTTACCAACAGAAAAACAACAATTAATAGCCCAAGTTTGTAACGAAATACTCGCAGGACAACTTTCTGATAGTTTTCCGTTGTTAGTTTGGCAAACTGGTTCTGGTACACAAACCAATATGAACATCAACGAAGTTATTGCCAATAGAGCAGAAGTATTACGTGGTGGCAAACTCTCTTGTGAGAAAAAATTTATTTCTGCCAACGACGATGTGAATAAATCACAATCTACCAACGATGTATTTCCTACTGCTATGCGAATTGCTTTGTACAAAGAATTAATAGAAAATACTTTACCAAATTTAAAATTACTTAGTCTTGCTTTTGCTCAAAAAAAACAAGAATTTGCAGATATTATCAAAATTGGACGTACTCACCTTATGGATGCAACTCCATTACGTCTCGGCGATGAATTTGAAACATTTGAATGTCAAATAAATTTTGGTATCAAAGCTCTTGAAAATAGTTTAGAACACTTGAAAATTTTACCTATCGGAGGAACGGCTGTCGGTACTGGACTCAATACGCCTCAAGGTTACGATAAACTAACAACATCTCATATCAACACGATTACAGGATATGATTTTGTAGCAGCAAACAATAAATTTGAGGCTATGGCTTCTCACGATGCTTTTGTTGAATGCTCTTCTGCTATGAAGCAAATTGCAATTAGTTTAACCAAAATTGCCAATGATATTCGACTTTTGGCATCAGGTCCTCGATGTGGATTCGGTGAAATTAATTTACCTCAAAACGAGCCAGGGTCTTCTATTATGCCGGGAAAAGTCAATCCTACTCAATGCGAAGCGGCTACAATGGTTTGTGCCCAAATCATCGGAAACGATACCACTATTGGAATTGCTGGAATGCAAGGACATCTACAACTCAATGTTTTTATGCCGGTAATTGCATACAATAGCCTTCAATCTGCTGAATTGTTAGCCGAAATTTGTAAAAATTTCACAACAAAATGTATCAATGGTATCACTGCCAATACATCAAACATTAATCAACATCTTAATAATTCATTAATGTTGGTTACCGCACTCAATCCTCATATTGGGTACTACAATGCAGCAAAAATTGCTCAACACGCTTTCAATAATAATCTTTCTCTAAAACAAGCCGCTATTGAATTACAATTACTTACAGAGGAAGATTTTGACAATTGGGTAAGACCTGAAAAAATGATTTAATTTTTTTTAACGTAATAAATTTACGTGTCCTCGTTTCGTGGACACGTTTTTTTCATCTATTCGATAAGTTAACATATAAACATATACGCCCATTTCTGCATATTTACCATTTACTGTTCCGTCCCAACCTTCCATTATATCTCTTGTTTCAAACATTTTTTCTCCCCAACGATTGTATATCACAAAATAATAATCTTCCACATCTACATACGATAACACAGGTTTAAAAATACGATTTTTTTCTATATCGCTATTGGGAACAAAAGCATTAGGAATATAACATTCCGAACTTTTATTTATTTGTACTATATTTGAATAACTTTTATCTGTAAAACCATTTGGATTTCCAACACCCTCTATTGCAACTACTTGATAATAAAATTTTGCTCCCTCTGAAGCCAATCCCCATACATTATCTTCGTATGTATTTTCTAAAAATGTAACATTAGCAATACTTTGAAAATATTCTTGGCTTTGTGTTTGTCTTAAAACATCGTATGCAATTAATCTATTGGGAAATCCTTCATAATATTCCCATTCTATATTTACCATATCTGCAGATGATTCAAGTACTTGCAACAAAATATTGTTAATTGTATCCGTATTTGCAAAAGATTCATCACATTCATCGGTGATAGAAGCATAATAATAATTTTTATCTTGATTTACGTCTATATTTTCATCATAAAAAATATAATTTTCTTGTCCTTTTACTTTGGAAAGCGTTTTAATTTTATTAAATGTTGATTTATTATCTTTACTACAAAACAATGCTATTTGTTTATAATCCACACTATCTTCTACAAATACAGCAATTTCAACACCTAAATTATCTTTTACAGATACATATCGCATAAAAATAGCTCCTACACCTAAAACTCGATTGAATACAACATCTTTTTCCAACGATGAAGACGATGCTCCATTGGTATTGTTACAGGCTTGAACATAATAAATATATGAACTTGAAGTATTTGCTCCTTTGTGAACATAATTCAATTGATTGCCATTGACACTATCCAACAAAGTAAATGTTGAACCATTTTCAGAAACAAAAATACGATAAAATTCTACACCTCCATTCATATTATCGTAAGCATTCCATGATAATGTTACAATACTATCACATTTATTTACAGATGTTTCTAATTGAATAGTATGATGTATTTCTCCTAATGGAGACGCGTTTCGACAAGTATCTATAGAACAAATTCTATATTCTTGTTTTTCTGAAGAAGAATTGACAAAATCTATATAATGCGTATTTTCTGCTCCAAAAACAGTATCTACTACTTCCCAAATTCCTCCTTGATAAATATATATAATATATCCAAAAACATCTTGATTATTAGGCACTTCCCATCCTAATTCTATATTCTTTGTTTGAGGATTTATAGATACTGTATCCAATATTGGTATTGCTGGTGCTAAATAATCGGTAACAATATCCGTCTGCAATACAGAACTATTTTCACAACCTCTCATATCTTTCAATAACACTTGATAACCAACATTTTCTCCACAAGAATAAACTGTATCAACAAAAGAATTTGCTACGATATAATTTTGGGCATATTCATTATCTTGACGATATTTTTTTATAGTAAATCCACTATCTTGCGATGCCAATTTTGGATTACTCGGTGTTACCCAATCTAAATTAACTATTCCATTTCCAAAATTTGTCATTGCCATAAACAATGTTCCTATTGTATCAGAATAGTAATAATTATTACCATCTGTTGCCTCTACATAATAATACCATTGTTGCGTTTCTCCATTTGCTCCATTATGCGTAAAATTATTGAAACCATCTCCAATATTGGTTGTATTTCCTACAAAAGCATATACACCATTTTGCGAATTTGAAGCATATACATTATAATTATATATTGCTGGTATTGAATTAGTTATCCACGAAACAGAAACATTTCCCAATGTATCAATTTGAGTACAACCCATTTGCAAAGACTGTGAAAATAATCTTTGAGAAAATAACAATAAGCAACAACAAACTATAAACTTCAACCTCATTTTGTATTTTAACGATTTTATTTCCAATTTATTGCTTCAAACAATGTTTCTATCTGTTGTAACGAAAAAACAAACACTTAAATAAACGCATTGTACTTGTAGATAAAGGTTTTCGTATTAGCAACAAAAAAAGAATTAATTGCAAAAAAAATGTTATCTTTGCAGAAAAAATTGAATGAAAGAAAAAGTTCATAGTTTTACTTTCAAAACACTGGTAATTTTTTTCGTATTATCCTTACCATGTACATCGCCTCTGATGGCGTTCAATTGTACACCTATTATTGCTGGTTTACTTTTCATCAATTGGCTTTTATGGGGACATTTTTCCGATAAATGGCATTTGATGCGACAATCAAAATATTGGATTCCTATTTTGGTTTCTTTTTTATTTTACATTTCTTACGTTTATGGTATATTTATTTGCAAACCACATAGTTACGAAGAATTATTTCAAAAATTACCTTTTTTAATACTTCCTCCTGCCTTACTATTGAATCCTTCATTTGATTTTACATCTACATTTTTAAAGAAAACCTTATCCGCTTATATCATTGGCTGTCTTTTATCGTTTGCAATATTGTTTACACATGCTTTTTTGATGAACTATCCAAATGAGTTTAATTTTGTTTCATTTACTTATTCACGTTTGTCTTGGTTTCATCACCCTACATATATTACGTTAATGTATATTTTTGCAATATTTGCTGCTTTAGAATTACTTGTTCACGATAACAGATTTTCGATTTTCAACCTATTCAATATATTAGCAATAGTAATACTACCTATTGCTCTTGTTTTGCTTAACACAAGAGGTGGATTGCTTACATTTGGTTTTATATTATTTTTTTATACCACATACGCTATCGTTATGAAATATAAAAAACGATTATTTATCCTATCGTTAACTACAACAATAGCACTCATATTTATTTCTGCATTTTTTCTCATACCGAAACAAAACAATCGTATTATTGTTACACAAAAAATTATCTCAAAAAAGATAAAAACCCCTGACGACAAATCTCATATTGCTCCTCGATGGCATGCATGGCAATCTGCTTGGATTATTGGAAAACAATATTTTCCCAAAGGAACAGGGATTGCTTCTTTAAGAGAAAAACAACAAGATTTTTACGCTAAACAACAATATACTATCGCATTAGAGAAAAATTTAAATACACATAATCAATATTTACAAGCATTTGCTGCTATGGGAATTATCGGTTGTATAAGTTTATTTTTATTACTTTCTACGCCTATTTATTTCGGATTGAAAGAAAAAAATATCTTACCTTTAATACTATGTATAATATTAACTATCAATATTATAAATGAATCCATTCTTGAAAGACAAGTTGGATTGATGTTTTATTCATTTTTTTATTCTTGGTTGATACTTATCAGCTACACATTAAAAAATCAATCTTTATGCAAAAAGTTGTAACTATAGTTGGAGCAAGACCTCAATTTGTTAAAGCGGCTGTTGTCAGTCGTGCTTTTGAAAATATTGGTGACATACAAGAAATTCTTGTGCATACAGGACAACATTATGATGATAATATGTCAAAAATATTTTTTGATGAAATGGCAATAAGAAAACCAGACTATAATCTGAATATCAATGGATTGACTCATGGTGCTATGACTGGACAAATGTTGGAACATATTGAAAAAATTCTTTTAAAAGAACAACCTGATATTGTGCTCGTTTACGGAGATACCGATTCTACGTTGGCTGGTGCTTTAGCCGCTTGTAAGTTACATATCAAAGTGGCTCACGTTGAAGCAGGATTGCGTTCGGAAAATATGAAAATGCCAGAAGAAATCAATCGTATTCTTACCGATAGAGTAAGCAATATTTTATTTTGTCCTACGGCTACTGCTGTAGAAAATTTACATCAAGAAGGATTTAAACATTTCAACAATAATATTGTTCTTTGCGGTGATGTTATGTTTGACGCTATAAAATATTATTTGCCACAGGCTCGACAACCTAAAATTGAACTTCCTAACAAATACATTTTATGCACCATTCATAGAGCAGAAAACACTGATAATCAAAATATTTTATCCGAAATATTTGAAGCATTAACTAAAATTGCTTCTTCATTTTCTCCTATTGTTATTCCATTACACCCTCGAACAAAAGCGAAATTACAACAAATTAATTTCAATTTTTCCGTACCAAATATCCATTTTATCAATCCTGTTGGATATTTTGAAATGCTATATTTGATTAATAATTCTTTGCTTGTAATGACAGATAGCGGTGGTTTACAAAAAGAATCTTATTTCCTTGAAAAAAAATGTGTTACTCTTCGACATGAAACCGAATGGGTAGAACTTGTTGATTGCAAATGTAACATTTTAGCAGGAACAAACAAAGAAAATATTGTACATTGTACCGAGCAACAACTTTCTTTTATCGCTGATTTTTCTAAACAATTGTATGGCGATGGATTTGCGGGAAAACATATTGCCCAATATATAAAAAGCAACTGATAATGTATTACACAAATATCAGCTGCTCAATTGATTAACATATTTTTATTATTTTAAATGCTATCTATTTTCTGGGATATTCGCTCAAAAACTTCTTGCAATGAGCCTGTTCCAAGAATTGGGAAATACAAACCTGCCTTTTGATAATAATCTATTACGGGTTTTGTTTTAGATTCATATTCTTTAAATCGTGCTTCTATTACCTCTTGAGTATCATCGCTACGACCTTGTATGGTTGCTCTTTCTAACAATCTTCTTGTTAATTCTTTTTCTGGAACTTCAAGACATATCATACAAGAAAGCGAAGTTTGTATTTTAGTTAAACAATCATCTAATATTTGTGCTTGTTTTAGGGTTCTTGGAAATCCATCAAACAAAAATCCATTTGATTGTTGGGTATTATACAATTTATCTTCCAATAATTTTACGACCAATTCATCGGGAACAAGTTGACCTTTATCTATCAATGCTTTGGCTTGTTTTCCCAATGTTGTTGCTTGAGCGATTTGTTCTCGTAAAATATCTCCCATTGAAATATAATCCAAGTGATATTTTTCCAACAAATATTTTGACTGAGTTCCTTTTCCTGAACCCGGAGGTCCAAACAATGCTATATTTAACATATTCATATTCTTTATTATTCTAAAGTAGCAATATCAATAATTATTTGCACACTTTATTTTATTTTTACTCAGATTTTATTTAATATTTTTTAGATTCAACTACATATTTGTTTTTTTAATTTCAAAATGTGCTTGTGGGTGCTTACATGCTGGACATTCATTTGGTGCATTTTTACCAACATGAACATAACCACAATTGCGACATTGCCAAGTTGTTTCTGTTTCTCTTGCAAATACTTTAACATTTTCTATATTATCTGCCAAAGCACGAAAACGTTCTTCGTGGGCTTTTTCTGCAATGGATATGGCTCTATACATTCTGGCTATATCATCGAAACCTTCTTGTTGGGCTATCGTTGCAAAATGAGGATAATCTTTCGTCCATTCTTCATTTTCTCCGGCTGCGGCTGCTTGCAAATTATCCAACGTTGTGCCTATAACTCCTGCTGGAAATTTTGCCGTTATTTCCACCATACCACCTTCTAAATATTTGAACATCCTTTTGGCATGCTCTTTTTCTTGATTGGCAGTTTCTTCAAATATTGCTGCTATTTGTTCAAATCCCTCTTTTTTGGCGGCACTTGCAAAATAAGTATATCGCATACGTGCTTGTGATTCTCCTGCAAAAGAATGCATTAGATTTTTTTCTGTTTGTGTTCCCTTTATACTTTTCATTATCTAAAATATTTATATTACAACTTTCTTCTATTTACTTTTTTGATGATACAAAAAAATTAATACCATTCAATTTTTTTTTGCAAAGATAACATTTTTTTATAACTTTCCAAGTTGAATTTATAATCTATATTTTTTCTAAAAAAAGAAATTTATATTAAAAAAAATTATACCTTTGCGGAAAATCTGAGTAAAAGTGAAAATATAGGAAAGTAAAATTATTGATGAATTTTAATAATTTTAAAAATTGTAGAGGAATGAAAGAATTTAGGAAATGTACTCAGATTGAGTTTCACAATAACCAACATGATATAAATCAAGGGGGCAAGGAAAAAGTACGCCCGAATGAACAGAGTATAACTTATTGTAAATCAATAGTTTACATGGGGGGGGGGGGAATTCCTCTCTTTGCAATTTACAATTTTGGAAA
>JAZSKB010000024.1:0-7569 GCA_045534635.1 Bacteroidales bacterium | reverse complement strand
TATTTTTTATTTATTTTTATGTATTAATAACTTAATACATATTTCACGTTATTTTTTTATCAATATTTCATTAATTTTTTTTTGCAAAAATACAATTTTTTTTAATACAAACAAAAAAATGAAACTTTTTTTACTTTTTTTATTAAAACACTGTTAGACAGGAAGAAAAATTTTTACAAAACCATTTTTTAGCATTTCAAACATTTTTTATAACTTTGCTTGTTGAAATCATATTTATATATAATTTTTTACAAATTCTATTTTATATAAAGAAAATCATTATCTTTGCAAATCAAAAGATAACAACAATGAAAAATTGGATTTTATACATTTTTATAATGTTGCTTTCGATACCATTATTCGGAGAAGAACATCAACAGATTACCTTTATCGAAAATAAAGGACAGTGGGAAAATATTGTTCGTTATAAATCAACGATACAAGGAGGAAGCCTTTTTTTTGAACAAAATGCCATTACCTATTCTTTTATAGATTCAGATTTTTTGAATTTAATAGCCGAACACAAATCAGGAAATACCAATACAAAATTACCTGAAATTACACAAATGTTCGCATATCGTGTCCATTTTTTAGATGCAAATACTTCTTCCGATATTCTCCCTTCCAATCCTAAAAAAGAATACCTCAATTTTTATCTATCCAACAATCCTTCCCAATGGAAAAGTGATGTTTCTCAATATGAAGACATTACATATAAAAATATTTATAAAGGTATTGATATTCATTTCTATGGAAAAGAAAATACGTACAAATACGATGTAATTATTGCCCCTTATGCAAATCCTAATCAACTAAAAATGTTGTATCAAGGAGTTGACCAAATACAAATTAGAAGCAATCATTTATATATTCAAATTGGAAAATTTAGAGCAACCGAATTAGCACCTTATGCCTATCAAATAGATAAATTTGGAGAAAAACAAAAAATAGATTGTCAATTTATCCTTGAAAATCAAATGGTAAGTTTTCATGTAGGCGATTATGATAAATCACTTCCATTAATTATCGACCCAACAATTGTATTTGCATCATATTCAGGCTCTTATGCAGATAATTTTGGTTATACTGCCACCTACGATTTAGAAGGCAATCTTTATGGCGGAGGTACAGTTTATGGTGTCGGATACCCTACCACATTAGGAGCATTTCAAATAAATTATAGCAACAATTGCGATATTGGGATTACCAAATTTAGTCCTGACGGTACTTCTCGCATATTTTCAACCTACTTAGGAGGTTCTTTCGCCGATGTTCCTCATAGTTTATGTGTAAACAACAACAATGAATTGTACATTTTGGCAACAACTTCTTCTATCAATTTTCCTATTACTTCAGACGCTTTTATGCCAAATTTTTCTGGAGGAATTTCTATGATTATCTCTAATGTTAATAACTATCTAAATGGTTCTGATATTGCTATTTCTCGTTTCAATGAATCAGGAACAAGTTTATTAAGTTCCACTTATTTTGGCGGTAGCAACAACGATGGTGTTAACACGCATTCTCTGTGCAAAAATTATGGCGATGAAACTCGCGGAGATTTACAAATTGATAAAAATAACAATATTTATATCGCCTCTTCCACTATGTCCAACGATTTACCTGTTACAACAGGAGCTTTTCAACCTACATTAGCAGGTGCTCAAGATGGATTTGTTGCTAAGTTTTCGTACAATTTGCAAAATTTGATATTTTGTTCTTATCTTGGAGGAAATAATAATGATGCTATTTATAGTACTATTATCGACAAAGATGACAATTTGTATGTTTGTGGTGGAACCTTATCTAATAATTTTCCAACAACACAAGGAGCATTATCAACTTCTCACAATGGCATTATTGATGGTTTTGTATCTAAAATTGCTACCAGTGGTACACAACTTTTACATTCTACATTTATCGGCTCTCAATACCTTGACCAAGCATTTCTCATTGATTTAGACAACAATGGAAATGTATATGTAATGGGACAAACCAATGATTCTGCCTCAAATTGGATATACAATGTCAATTGGCACAGCGGGAATGGTCAATTTTTATGCAAACTCAACAATAGTCTCTCTCAAAAAATATGGTCAACATCTTTTGGTAATGCTAATTTAGGTTATGAACTTGTACCTTCTGCAATGATGGTTGACGTTTGCGGACGTATTCATATCTCTGGCTGGGGAGGATTTGTAAATGCGTTTGCTACTTCTACTTTGGAAGGTCTTCCTCTTTCTAACGATGCTTTTAAAACCACTTGCGACCGCAATGGCGATTTTTATATGATTACCATTGGAAAAGATGCCGCTTATTTAGAATTTGCCAGTTATTTTGGTGGAAATCAATCACCTGAACACGTTGATGGTGGTACTAGTCGTTTCGATAAGAATGGAACTATTTATCAAGCGGTTTGTGCAGGCTGTGGAAAACACAATGATTTTCCTGTAACTCAAGGGGCTGTCGGTCCTACAAATAATAGTAATAACTGTAATTTAGGTGTCGTCAAAATTCAATTTGCTACATCTTTGATTATCGCCGACTTCAAAATGCCTTCTATCGTTTGTGCTCCTTATACTATCTCTTTTGAAAATACTTCTCAATTACATGATAGTATCTCTACACAATATCAATGGGATTTTGGTGATAGTACCAATAGTAATTTGCCAATCCCTTCTCACGATTACACAGAACCCGGAATTTACGAAATTGTTCTTATTATTACCGATTCTTCAAGTTGTAATATTTCTGATACCATTTCTAAAAAATTACTTGTTTTATCCAACAAAATAGATACTTTACCTACAATTACAACTTGTAAAACAAACACTTCTATTCAAATTGGCATTGAACCTTTTTTAGATGATAGTATTTCTTATCTTTGGCAACCTTCTACTGGTTTAAGTGATTCTACTTCTCCAAATCCTTTTTTCTTCGATACCACCGATAGAACTTATTTTTTATTTATTTCCAATGGTGCTTGTGTTGATACTTTAGTTCAACAAATAGAATTAACAGAATTACCTGAAAATCAAAATTATCATTCTTACAAATGCCACAATTCTCCATTTTCTTTTTATGGTGATAGTACAAATGCAAATACTTTTATTTGGTCAAAAACTCCATCTTTCAAAGATACTATCAATACCAATATATACTCTTCTTTATTAAATATCGATTCTTCAGAAAACAAACCAATACAACAATATTATCTTCAACGAAGCGACAATATTTGTGCCGTAGTTGACACATTAACAATATTAACTTCTTCTTTTACAATACAATTAGATTCTATTCCTTTGCATTGTAAAGGCGATACTATACATACTTCTGTTAATTTTATGTCTCAAGAATATAGTTCTTCGTATTCTGCACAATGGCGTTTATCTAATGGTTATTGCTCTGGCAACAAAGATAGTCTTGCTTCTAATATTTGTTTGGATAGCAATGGCTTTTTATTGCTTACTCTTACCAATGAATATGGTTGTCAACAAAGTGATACTCTTAATATTACAGTTATCAACATAAACGCTGAAATACAAACCAACAATTTACGATGTTTCAACGATAGTTCAGGAAGTATTTTTATAAATGCTTTTGGAGGATTAACACCTTATTCTTACCAATGGCAACACACTTCTATGGATACAAACAATTTTTCTAATTTAATTGCTGGAACTTATTCTGTTCGTATTATTGACAAGTTCAATTGTTTTATTGATACTTCTATTTTGATACAAGAACCTCAATTATTACAAGCCATTTTATACGATACCATTTCTTTAGATTCTTGTACAACTCCTTGTTCTGGCAAAGCAAATATTCTTATCAACGGAGGAACTCCTCCTTATAGGTATCAATGGAACAATGGCTGTACTTCTCTCGAAAACAATAATTTATGTCCTGGAACTTATATTTTTACGCTTAAAGATACTAATCTTTGTGTTGATAGTATTGCCTTTACTGTTTTCGATACATCTTCTTTGGAATTAAACTATAATTCTACAAAACCGCTCTGTTTTGGTGATTGTAATGGAAAAATAACTATTGAAATCACTGGAGGTACTCCTCCTTATGCTATTTTGTGGCAAAATGGAAGTACAGATTCTTCTATTGAAAATATTTGTGCTGGAACATACAATGTTTTAATTGTGGATTCAAATTCTTGTAAAAGACAATTATTCCCTGAACTTACACAACCTAATCCTATTTCTCTCAACTTCGTTCAGATAAAACAACCAACTTGCAACGGATTAAACGATGCGTTTATCATCGTTTCCCCTTTCGGTGGTACTCCTCCTTATCGTTATTTTTGGAACAATACTCCGCTTAATGATTCTATTCTTTCCAATATTTCGGCGGGAACTTATCATTTAAAAATATTAGACCATTTTGATTGTCAATATGATACATCTATTGTCGTTGAAAATCCTCCTTTATTAAATTCATCTATTATCATTTCCAAAACACCTTGTAAAGAAGTGTGTTTGGGAACAATTGATGTTACTACTTCGGGAGGTATTGCTCCTTATACTTACAATTGGTCAACTGGAGATAGTACTCCTTCGATTTCCAACTTGTGCATAGGCGATTATTCACTTGTTGTAACTGATTCTTTAGGTTGTAAAAATGATATTAACATAACTATTGAAGATTCTTCTTATTTTTCAAAAGAAGTTGATGTTTGGGCTGACACCAACACTTTTTATCGTTCTCAACATACTTTTTTACATGCTACCGATTTGGGCAATGAATATAGTTATTCTTGGACTCCTTCCGACAATGTAACACCTATTGATGGAAAAGATGTAAAAATAACTCCATTAGAATCTACTTTATATACGGTTATCGTTACCGATAAATTTGGTTGTCAAATATCTGATACTATCAGTATTTATGTTTTAGATGTAATTTGCCAAGAACCTTATGTTTTTGTACCCAATGCTTTCAGTCCCAACAACGATGGAATCAATGATATTTTATATGTTCGTGGCGAAATTTTAGAAAAAATCAATTTCGCTATTTACAATCGTTGGGGTGAAAAATTATTTGAAACAACAGACAAAAACATTGGTTGGAATGGATTATATAAAAATAAAATTTGTGAACCCGGCGTTTATGTTTACTATTTGCAAGCCACTTGTATCGGCGGTTTAGAATATATTCATAAAGGCAATATAACTCTTATACGATAAATGAAAATTTTTAAATTTGGTGGTGCATCGGTTAAAGATGCTAAAGGTTTTGAAAATGTAAAAAATATTATTGATTCTCATAAAAAAGAACAACTTCTTGTCGTTGTGTCTGCTATGGGAAAAACAACTAATCTTTTAGAATTATTGATTAATGCTTATTTTCACGATGATAAAGAAAATAGCAATATTCATTTTCAAACATTAAAAGAACAGCATATCGCTATTATCAACGAATTGTTTGGCAACAATAGTTCTGATATTTTATTATCAATCAACACATTAATTGATGAATTATCTGATATTTTGCAAGAACCTGCTGGCGATAATTTTGATTACGAATACGATAGAATTGTTTCTTATGGAGAAATTCTCTCCACTAAAATAGTTGCTGCTTATCTGCAAATGCACAACATCAACAACATTTGGAAAGATGCAAGAAAACTTATTCGCACTGATAATACTTATAGAGAAGGTATTGTCGATTGGAATACAACTCAGAAAAAAATTCAAAAACATATTCAACCTTATTATAACAACGAAAACACAAATCAAATAATTGTTACTCAAGGTTTTATTGGTGGGACTTCAGAAGGGCTAACCACTACATTAGGGCGTGAAGGTTCTGATTTTTCTGCTGCCGTTTTTGCTTTTGCTCTCAATGCTGAAAGTGTTACTATTTGGAAAGATGTTGATGGCTTGCTCAATGCCGACCCAAAATTATTCAACAATACAATTAAATTAGAAACTATTTCTTATCACGAAGCCATTGAATTGGCTTATTATGGAGCAAGTGTCATTCACCCAAAAACATTAAAACCTTTACAAAATAAAAATATTCCTTTATGGGTAAAATCTTTTATTCATCCAAAAGAAAGAGGTAGTCTTATCACTCATACAGAACAAAATAAAACAATTCCTTGCTTTATCTGTAAAAAAAATCAAGTATTGATTTCTATCATGCCAAAAGATTTTTCTTTTATCGCCGAAGACAATCTTTCTACCATATTTGCTCTTTTTGCTTATTTTGGTGTAAAAATCAATTTAATGCAAAATTCTGCTCTTAGTTTTTCGCTCTGTGTTGACAATCGTAATTCTATTGAAAATTTAATTGAAGAACTTCAAACAGAATTTTTTGTTCGATACAATACTGATATGGAATTGTTTACTATTCGTCATTACGACAAACAAAGCATTATCAACACTATTCAGAATAGAGAGATTGTTTTAGAACAAAAAAATCGAACAACTGTTCAATACGTTCTAAAAAGCAATGTAAATTCTTCTTGGAATGTTATAGAAAGAGAGAAAAAATAAAATTTCTTCATTCTAACAAAACAACAAAAAACCGAGCGGATAAACTCCGCTCGATTTTTTGTTTTCCTATAATTTCTTTTTAGATTCTTTATAATTTATGTTAATATAATTCTTTCCATCGTATAATCGAGTATCTAAATATTCATCTTTATTTAAAGAGGCTCCAATAAGAGAAGTTTCCCTATTAGAAATTACTTGAGACTTTCCCTTATCCTTAATTTTAGAAATTTGTCGCTTACTTTTGGATAACAACAATGTGTTTTTGTCCCATACATATATTTTCGTAGTCATATATATATGATTTTCTGAATAATTAGATATTTCTTGCTTTAAAGAAAATGAAGTATCGTTTTCTTCTATAGACACTAATTCTTGTTCATTAATATCCGTTTTTTCTTGCAAGTAATAAGAATTCATTAAATCTATTAATATTTCTGGCCACAAATAAGGGAAAAGACATGATATTTTACACCAAGAACTATCTGTCTCAAGTTCATAGGTCTTTTTCCGATGGTTGACAACATACCAAGTATTTTGATTATAAACATATTGCATAGAATCTTTTAAAGAAAGAATATTGTATAAAAATTCTCTTTGTCCAAATTTGTCTGCATTTTTTTTACAAAAGAAAATTTGATATTCATTAGACAATGACTTCTTGTTATTTAAGTCATTTACTTGAATATGAATTTTACCACATTGAATATTTTTATTCAAAGATGTAAAATATTCAATATTATTAACTTCAATGTTTTCTATTTTTGTATTTTGTGAAAATAAAACATTGACAATAAACAAAATACAGCAACTAAAAAATACTTGTTTCATAACATTTTTATTTTATAATCTCTATTTCTTTTTATCTCTACTTTCGGCTTCTGTTATTTTTTCTAATATTAATTCTTCTATATTTTGGAAATATCCTGAAACCCGACCTATTTCGACTCCTTCTTTAAATATTACTATCGTTGGTAAAGTTTCTATTTTATATGTCTTTGCTGTATTGGTAGATTTATCTGCATTGACTATATAAAAAGATACCCTTTTGTTATTTTTC
>JAZSKB010000045.1:0-59794 GCA_045534635.1 Bacteroidales bacterium | reverse complement strand
TATTTTTTATTTATTTTTATGTATTAATAACTTAATACATATTTCACGTTATTTTTTTATCAATATTTCATTAATTTTTTTTTGCAAAAATACAATTTTTTTTAATACAAACAAAAAAATGAAACTTTTTTTACTTTTTTTTATTAAAACACTGTTAAACAGGAAGAAAAATTTTTATATTTCTTTTTTTTCTTTTTGGTACACAATATCGCAGATTGCAACAATAGCAATAAGTCCAAATACGGGTATTGCTAATTTTTCTGTATCTAAAAAATTGTTTAGAATGCCATGAAAGAAATAAGATGTTAGCGATAAAACAGCCATTAAAGAGAAAATTTTTAAGGAGTTTGACTGCGTATTTTTGTAAACTCGCAAACCTTTTGAAATAACAAGAAAAATCAGCACAACAATAATAAGCATTCCCATTATTCCAGATTCAGAAAGAGGACCAAGAAATTCACTATGAGCATTGCCACCCGTTCCTGCATTTGTAGTAATAATAGTACGATATGCAGGTTTTTGATAAGGGGCATAATTGAATTGATACGTACCTGGACCAAACCCGAATATCGGTTTTTCTTTAAACATATCAATAGCGGAAAACCAACGATTGAGTCGTTCTACATTAGAAGCATCGGTAGAAATATTGCTTATTGATTGTAATTTTTCTACAACACTATTTGTCGTTGAAGATTCGCTATCGTTTTTCGATAAAGACCGAAGTAATTCTTCTTGAAATGTAAAACCAATTGTAACAATGATGATTGCAGTACAAAATAATGTACGAAAACGTATTTTTAACAAAAGAATTACACCTAAAAATATAGCAAGAATAACACTTAACCAAGCCGCTCTTGAAAAAGAAAGATATAATCCTAACAAAATAGGAAAAAGCAATACAATAGATAATATTTTTTGCCATTTTGGCAATGCTTTTACAAATGGAAGCAATGCTAAAATAGGAGAGAACAATGCTAAAATAGCACCGTATGCGGTATGGTCGTTGTAAAACGGACTCATTACCCAATAAGCAACCTTGCGAACATCACCAAGCATAACATGTTTGTATGTGGTAATACCAACTACTATTGCCAATCCTATTGCATAACAAAGTAACATATTTGCCGCTTTGTGAATATCCTTTTTTAATAATTGAGCAAAGAAAAAATAAGCAGAAATAATAAACCATAATTTTGCTGCCAAAAATTTAAAGGAAACTAAAGGCATTGTAGAAGTAATAGAAGTGAGCAATAACCAAAAAAAATAAAAATAAAATAACCCACTAATACAATGTTTCCCAATCTCTTTTGGATAATCATTGTTTACCAAAATCTTTCCTAAAAATAAAAAAGAAAGTGCGATAAGCATAAATTCACTCGGAATAGAAATACTTGCTCCCAACGAAGGCACAAATTCTCTTAACTCTACCGAAAAAGGAATAATTAAACAAGTAATATAAAAGAAAAACTCAGTATGAACCAATAAAATATAACCACCTATAATTGCTAAAACAATATAAGGAGCTTGTAAATACTCAAATTTAATGGCAAAACCACAAAATACAATAAAAATAGTACATGCTGCTATTACAAAACTAAAGTACCGATGTTCCGCCAACCATTTGCGAATATTGGAAAACATATCACAATTATGCTTTATTATTTTTTTTCCTCTCGGAGCGTATTCCTTGATAAATTGTACTTAACGTTGAATGAGATAATAAAAGAAATAATGCTAAACCCATAGAACAAAGTGTAGAAACAATAACAATTACACTTTTTTTCGGATAAAACTTTTTATCGGAAACAGTAGCCCGTTCTACAATAAATTTTTGGCTTAATTCATAACGAGCATCCATTTTCATTCCTTCGTATTTGGCTTGAATTCCTTGCTGACGAAGTCGCAAATTTATAATACGTTCACTTAACGAAAGATAACGAGGCCCCCATTCTTCTAATATTTTCATTTCCTCTTTCAATCTTTTGATAGCATTATTGTTGCCTGCTGCCAATTCTTTTGCATATTGTTGATATAATCTTTCCGATTGTGTTTCATAATCGTAAACACCATGAGACATTATTTTAGAAAGCGAATCTTCTTGTTCTCTCAAAAGTTGTTCGTAATCTTCCATAACTTTTTCCATTACATTGAGAGCAGTAAGCGTTCGTTGTTGTATAATTTCTTTTTTCAATTGGTCGTAATAATCTGCAACAGCATTGGCAATATCGGCAGCCATTTGTGCATTCTTGCTTACAACAATAATCTCCACTCCCATAAAACTTGTTCTTTTACAAGTAATATCTGATTCTAAATATTTATAAAGTTTTGTTTTCCAATATTTTGTAGTTGTATCTAATTCATAATAATCAATTAGATTAAATTTTTCTATAAGATAATCTTTTACATTTCTCGAATTGAGAATTTGCAACATTTGGTCAACATTAATATCGTTACCAAATTGTGTTGCGTCTAAAAACTCATTATAATTTCCATCTTCAAGCAATACTTGAGAAACAGCGTTGGTAGATGTAGGAAGAATGACCACTTTTGATTTATATTTTGGAGTAATCAAAAAAGAAACCAAAAGAGAAACCACAGCAGCAACACCACCTATTATTAACAACAACTTCCACCATTTAAGAATATTTACTATAAAATTCGTTGTTTTTTCTACTTTATTTACTTCCATGTTATTATATTTTGCAATTACAATATTAACGTTAAAAAAAATAAATTAGTATTAACTTTCGTATTGTTCGTATTTTTCTTTGTAAACTAAACTATGAATATATGGTAATAAAATAGCGATTTTGCTTCCCCAATTATTTGCAAAGTTAAGACAACACATAAAAACAGCTGCATCTTTTGCTATTTGTTGTGGTTTATTGTACAAAAGTACAAAATCTTTCAAATCTTGATAAATATCTGTAAGCATTTCACTCAATGAAAGTGTTTGATTTTCACGAAGATTAGCATCATAAAATTCAAAAAAATCTATTGCTTGTAAATTCTTTTTTACAGCAAGACGCATCAATTCGTATTGTTCTTCGGTAACAAATTGTTCGCACGCTGAATTATCGTCAATTTCTGTTGAACGAATCAAACGACCTTTCAAATACAATAATGGACATAAAGTGAGTAAATACTCTAATATTTGTTCTTGTTTATACTCTGCAATATGTTCCATAAATAAGCAAAATTTAGATGCAGATTCAAGCATATCCATTGTTGCTTTTTTGTTCAATAATTCTATTTTATCTTCCATTATTTCAATCCTTTTACTTTTGATACTGCCGATTGGAATGCTTTTAAATAAAATGGTTCAAAGTATGCTAAATCAACAAATTGTTGATTATTAAATTGTTGCCAAGATAAAAAAGACATATAATCAGCAGAACATTGAATATTTTCAAAAATTGCATTGGGATATTTTCCCAATATTGGTTTTACTTTTTCTACTGCATTACCACAAAATACAATAGTTTTTTCATTTAAAATAGATGCGAAACTATCGTCATCAATAATTTCATTGTGAACCTCTTGAAGCATATTTAATTGGTTGTCGAAAATAGCCAAATAAACTTCCATTCTGCGAGCGTCAATCATAGGACAATAAAATACTTGTTTATTTTGTTTTACAAGCGTACCGTATGCAATAATTTTAAGCGTAGAAATTGCAATAAGAGGTATCTCCAACGCATAACAAAGACCTTTGGCTGTGGAAGTTCCTATTCGCAATCCTGTGTACGACCCGGGACCTTCACTAACAGCAACAGCATTTAAATCTTTTTTATCTATATTTGCTTCTTGTAATAATTCGTCAATGGCTGGCAACACCATTTGAGAATGGATATTGGGTTGCGATTGCTCTCTTAAAGCAATAGTTTTCCCATTTTTGCTTAAACCTATAGAACAGATTTCTGTTGCTGTTTCTATGTTGATAATGTATGTAGGATTCACAATTTTATTTATTTTAAAAAAAATCTCCACAATGTTTGCTATTTCAGCATTCATTATGGAGATATTTATTAACATTTACTTAAAATATTCACTCATAAGAGTTTATATTATTTTGGAGTACACATTTCTGCCAATACCAATACTTTGTTGGCTAAAACTTCTACTACACCACCATCAAGATTAAAATGTAAAGTATCGTTACCTTTAACAATTTTTACATTTCCTTTTCCTAAAAAGGTAATCATAGGAGCATGATTGTTGAGAATTTCAAACAACCCATCATAGCCCGGCAATTGTATTAAATTGGCTTCGCCTTCAAATATAGATGCTTCTGGTGTTACTATTTCTATTTTCATAAATATTATCTAAAATTAGTTAGCCTCAGCAAGCATTTTCTTACCTTTTTCTATTGCTTCGTCTATAGTTCCTACTAAGTTGAAAGCCGCTTCTGGATATTGGTCAACTTCTCCGTTCAAAATCATATTGAAACCTTTGATAGTTTCTTCAATAGGAACGAAAACACCTTTTAATCCAGTAAATTGTTCTGCAACGTGGAAAGGTTGAGACAAGAAACGTTGAATACGTCTTGCACGAGCAACAGTAAGTTTATCTTCTTCTGATAATTCGTCCATACCCAAGATAGCAATAATATCTTGTAATTCATTGTAACGTTGTAAAGTTTCTTTAACACGTTGAGCGGTTTTATAATGTTCTTCACCTACAATGTCAGGAGAAAGTATTCTTGATGTAGAATCCAAAGGGTCAACTGCAGGATAAATACCCAAAGAAGCGATTTTACGACTTAATACAGTTGTTGCATCTAAGTGAGAGAATGTTGTCGCAGGAGCGGGGTCTGTCAAGTCATCTGCAGGAACATAAATCGCTTGAACAGAAGTAATAGAACCTCTTTTGGTTGAAGTAATACGTTCTTGCATTACACCCATTTCTGTAGCCAACGTAGGCTGATAACCTACTGCCGATGGCATACGACCTAACAATGCTGATACTTCTGAACCGGCTTGAGTGAAACGGAAGATATTATCTACGAAAAATAAAATATCACGACCACCAGTTTCTTCATTACCATCGCGATAATGTTCGGCAACTGTCAAACCAGACAAAGCAACTCTTGCACGTGCTCCAGGTGGTTCATTCATCTGACCAAACACCATTGTACATTGAGAATCTTTGAGTTCTTCTTTGTTTACTTTTGACAAATCCCAACCGCCTTCTTCCATGCTTTTTTTGAATTCGTCACCATATTTGATAACTCCAGATTCTATCATTTCTCGCAACAAGTCATTACCTTCACGAGTACGTTCGCCAACTCCTGCAAATACAGACATGCCAGAGTATTTTTTTGCAATATTGTTAATCATTTCCATAATCAACACTGTTTTGCCTACTCCTGCTCCTCCGAAAAGACCGATTTTTCCTCCTTTTACGTAAGGTTCTATCAAATCAATAACTTTGATACCAGTAAACAAAATTTCTGTACTTGTTGACAATTCTTCAAAGGTAGGAGGTGCGTGGTGAATGCTCTTTCTTGAAGAGGTTTCCACTTTGTCCATACCATCGATGGTATCTCCTATAACGTTTAACAAACGACCATTGATATTTGCAGCAGGCATACTAATAGTGCTTCCTGTCCATACTGCTTCCATACCACGACGCAAACCATCGGTTGAATCCATTGCGATACATCTTACTGTATTTTCTCCTATGTCTTGTTGACATTCAAAAACGACAACTTCTCCATTGTCGCGACGTACTTCCAAGGCATCATAAATCTTTGGAAGGTCTTCTTGATTGTCGAAAGAAATGTCCACAACAGCACCAATTATTTGCGAAATCCGCCCTTTTATTTCTTTTTGCATATCTATATTATTGTGTATTAAATACTTATATTATCTCTATCTTGTTATAAATGATTTCACAAAGTAACTAAAATAATAAATACAAAGATGTATTTAAACTTACTTTTTTTTATTTTTTTTTATTTCTTATTGAAAATGTGCAAATTAATTTTTTCTTTTTAACAAATTCTACATTAAAAAATGCTATCTTTGCATATCTTATAATGTAAGTATGATATACAAACAATTTATCGGAAAAGTAATTCATGGAAATGAAATAGGAAGAACAATAGGTTTTCCAACAGCAAATCTTGCCTTAGAAAATGGAACAATTCCTCCTAATGGTGTCTATTGTGTAAAAATACTTTTGCTAAAAAAACATTATTTTGGAATTATGAATGTAGGCACTCGACCAAGTTTAAATTTAAAAGATATTAGTGTTGAAGTGCATATTCTTGACTTCAATAGCAATATTTACAACAAACAAATTGAAATACAACCACTTATAAAAATAAGAAACGAAATCCGTTTTGATTCTATACAAGCCTTGCAATGTCAACTACAAAAAGATGAACTTTTTGCTCGAAATTTTATTGCCAATTTGTAAATAATTATTCATTAAGTTTAAGCAAATAATAACCACTTGTTATGTAAAAATTACGAATATATGGTATAGAACGAAACAATGGCAATGATTTTCTTGGTTTAAGATTAAATTTGATTTCGTAATTAGGATTAATAAAATAATATTCTTTCAATAAGATTTGAAAATTTTCACGTTTGGCAATACGTTCAAAACGTTCTATGGTAATACCTGTTTCTTTTATTTCTAACAAATCGTTGATACCTTTTTCATCAACTTTATTCATTTCCAATATTTTTTTGTAAATATTTGTTGGAAATATATGAAAATAAGGCACTTTAGAAATTTTACCTTTGCAAACTTGTTGATGTCCTCCAAAAGGCATATACCAAGGAGGAAAAGCGAAGAAAATAACACCATCAGGTTGCAAAAATTGCTTTACAAATTGCATAAATTTTTCTTGATTGTGTATATGTTCTATAACATCTCTCAACATGATTATATCTGCTTGATATTCAGATGGAGTTATTGTATATATATCAGCAGATTGTAAACGTAAATTATTTTTATTAGCATGATTTTCATAAAAAGATACTGCATTTTGAATTTGTGCATCATTAAGGTCTATACCCATACAATAACACCCTATGTCCATAAATGGCTTTAAATTACCACCTTCGCCACATCCAATTTCTAAAATACGACTATTCTTATCTATTAACTTTTTGTTAGCGATAAATGGAATAACATACTTTTCTGTTGTATATGCTTGTTCATCAAAGTACAATTTCCTATTTTGGTATCTTTCGTGCATATTTTTATCTTTTTATCACAGAATGCAAAGATAACATTTTTTATAGAAACCGTAAAATATTTTGCAAATTTTTTCTTGGCATGTTTACAAACCACTAAAACTAAAAATACCACACTTTTGGAAATAAAATGTTACATGGTTTAGTGGTTATTGTGGGAATAGTGTTTTACGTTGAACATTTAATCTTTATGATTTATAATAACTTATTAGTATCTGATATACAAATTCCCAAATAAGAATATGAGGAAGAAAGAATAAGAGAAGAATAAAAATATCTGAATTAAAATCATTAAATACTCCATCCCTCCAATTAACCAAAAACTACTACAAGAAATAATCGTTGTTATAAAAGGTACAAGAAATTTAATTCTCCTATTTGTTTTTTTAAAAATGAGCAAAAATATAATGAGGAACCAAATATATAAAAATCACATCATAAAATCCCATTCCACTTCTACCTCCTAAAAACAATATCAATAGCACCCCCATACAAATAAGTAAAAGCAGAAAAAAATAATCTTTTGATTAACGATATAGATTGCATAATTTATTTTTTATTATCATTATTGTTATTCAACATTTTATACACAACAAATATTATGTCAAAGTAATTGATTTTTGATAAAAAAGTGAAAAAATTTTTTTGCAAGGTTTAAAACTTTCCTGAATTTCTACAACAAATTGATTTTCAATAAGAAAAGTTTATGTTACTTTTTTCGGTATTATTGGAAATATTTTTTGTGATTTTGTTTGTTGAATCTATAACACAACGTTGTTGGAAATATTAAATTTACATTTACAAAAAAAATTGTATATTTGCATTCCTAAAAACAAAATATAAAACAAATTAAAGATATGGCAAAATTAAGAGGTTTGTGTAGTAAATTATCAATTTTAAGTTGTTGTGTTATTTTATTGTTTAGCAACGCTTATGCCCAAAAAGAAAATAACGAACAAAGGAAAAAAAATATTAACAAAAACAACGTTCAAATTGACCCTACTTTAATTTCTTCGGAAAAAGTACCCGCTAATGTTATTAAAACATTCAACAAACGTTTTTCTTCTGCAACAGAAGCTCAATGGCATAATAATGGAGAAAAAGATACTTTTTATATTGTAAATTATATTATGCGTGAGGTACAAATGGAAAGTCTCTTTGGCAAATCAGGTTATTGGATAAGTACTACCGAACCTGTTGACCCTGATAATTTACTTTCTGCTTGTCACAAAACGATAGCAATGTTTTTTAGTAAATACAAAATTGTTGCTGCATACAAAATTAGTCGTAGCGACAAAAATAATCAATTTTTAGTTCATATTATAGAATCACAAAACGCAAAAAGTCAATCCATTACCAAAATTTATTTAGATAAATCTGGAAAACTTATTAACATAGAAGAACCAACAGAAGTTCAAGAAAATAAAACAGAAAAAATCGATAAAAAAACCGCCAAAGAAGAAGCCAAACTGAAAAAAGAATTTGAAAAAGATAAACAATTAGATATTTATCCTACTAAAATTTCTGACGATGAACTTCCAAACGGAATACAATATTGGGTTAACAAAAATTATCCTGATTATATATTCAAAAATATAGAATACCTTATCGATGAGGATTTTGAAGAAGAAGGAAACATCTATCGAATTGTTATTCAAAGAAATGGCATCAATCAACCTTATGCAACAGTATGGTTTACTCGTGATGGAGAGTTTTTACAACTTATTGATGAATTCCGTGATACGGAAATCAAAAACGAAAAACCCGCTCCAAAACATCAAGTTGGAGAAAATATCAAAGAAGCATTTTCCGCAAAATATCCTAACATTTCCTCTGTTGTTTGGGAGGAAAACGATGACGGCAATTGGATAGGTGCTTATACTGACAAATATGGTCAAAATTTTGCAACATTTGACAACAATGCTCAATGGTTGTACACTCGTACACTTATTGATTATACCAAAGCTCCTTATGCCGTTCGCAGTGCTGTAGAAAATGATTATCCAAAATATGAAACAACCAAAACTTACAAAGTAACCGCCCCAGAAGGAAAACCTTATTATACATTAGAACTTTATTTGAAAAAAGATAAATCAACAATATCCGTTGATTTTCAACAAAATGGGAAACCTCTTGAATAAACAATGAGAACACTCGAATTGCTCGCTCCTGCCAAAAATTTGGCAATGGCTCAATTAGCCATTAATCATGGTGCAGATGCTATTTATATAGGGTGTTCTGATTTTGGGGCACGGCAAAATGCCGCTAATTCCATTTCCGATGTAGCTGTTGCTGTCAATTATGCTCATCAATACCACGCCAAAGTCTATGTTACTCTCAATACTATATTGATGGACAATGAATTAGAAAAAGCCCGTCAATTAGTGTACCAATTATACAATATCGGTGTAGATGCTCTTATTATTCAAGATTTGGGCTTACTCAATATGGATTTACCTCCTATTGCTTTGCATAGTAGCACTCAAATGGATAATAGAACTCTCGAAAAAATAAAATATTACAAACAATGGGGTATTTCTCGCGTAATATTGGCTCGCGAACTATCATTACAACAAATTGCTCATATTCATCAACATTGTGATATTGATTTAGAATGTTTTGTTCATGGCTCTTTATGTGTTTGTTATAGTGGTCAATGCTATCTTAGTCATCGTATTGGAGAACGTAGTGCCAATAGAGGCGTTTGTGCTCAACCTTGTCGCTTACCTTATCTCCTAAAAAGTGATAACAATATTGTTGCTCCTGCAAGGCATTATTTATCACTAAAAGATATGAATCGATTAGATTTTTTATCTGATTTGGCAAACGCTGGCGTAAAATCTTTCAAAATAGAAGGACGTCTTAAAGACGAAGCCTATTTGATAAATGTTGTGAGTGCTTATCGACAAAAATTAGACGCTTTTCTTAATGAAAATACTTCTTTGTATGCTAAATCTTCATTGGGACATTGTTCTTGGGGGTTTATTCCTGATATTTCTAAAACTTTTAATCGCGATTTTACCAACTATTTTATTAATAATCAACGAGAAAAGATTGCCAATTTGTTTACTCCTAAATCTATTGGAAAATACATTGGAAAAGTTGATTTTTGTAATTCTTCTTCTTTTCATATCCAAACCGAAGAAACAATAGTCAATGGTGATGGATTATGCTGGATAAACAACAATAATAATCTCTCTGGTTGTAATGTCAACACGATAAACAACAATAATATACAATGTTCGCCAAATAGTGAAATTCCTTCAAAAGGTACTGCTATTTATCGAAATTATGACCACGCATTTCATACTTTGCTCAAACGAGAAAAAACAATACGTAAAATTAATGTAAATCTTTATTTTTACGAAAAAAACAATGAACTTGTTCTTTCCCTCGTTGACGAACAAGGCAATGAATCTCATTTACAAATCAATCTACCTAAAGATTTAGCCAACAATAAAGATTTGGCTTTGAAAACAATAAAACAACAATTACAAAAAAGTGGCAATAGTATTTTTGAAATCAAATCATTGGAAATAGCTTTAAACAAAATATATTTTATTCCAACATCAGTTATTAACAATCTTAGAAGACAACTATTTGAAAATCATCAACAAAAATTATTGTCTCTTCATTACAAACCAAAAGCATTACAAAAAGAAAATACGACAAATTATTACATAAAAAATGCTGATTTTAAGCAAAATATAAGCAATTCTTTGGCACAAAAATTTTATGAAAAAATGGGCGTTCACGTAAAAGAAAAAGCATTAGAATGTAACGTTTCCTGCAAAGAAAAAGAAATTTTTCGTTCTAAATATTGCTTGCGTTACGAACTCGAAGCATGCCTAAAATCTGAACATAAAAATAATTTGCCTAATAATTTGATTTTGAATTACAACAACTTTTCTTTCAAAGTCGGTTTTGACTGCGAAAAATGTGAAATGTTTTTAATATCAACATAAATAATTATTAATAAAATGAATACAAAGAAAATTTTACTATTTCTATCTGTGTTATCTTTCTTCGCTTGCAATCGAAGTGTTGAATCAACCACAACCGAAGAAGTTCCATTAAAAAAAATCAGTGTTCCGCTTACTATCTCTTGTTTAAATTCCAACAACAACACAGCAAATGTTCTTTCTACTGAAATGACAAATGTTGTTATTCGCTCTTTGAAAAAATTTGAAGGATTTCATCCCACATTAATTAGTTCTATTCCAGATAAATGGATAGTTGAATGCCAAATAGAAAGTTTTTCTCCCAATTTTGATATTTGGATAATTACCAATGAAGGAGAACCTATTTTCAAATTAATAGCAACCATCAATGTTGAAAACAACGAAATAATACAAGCCATTCCTATCGCTTATAGTATTGCCAACGAAAAAAATAAATATGTTGAAAGTGAATTTTGGGATTGCCAAATAGATAACGTTTACAATATTGTTGTTCACAAAAAATACGAAAAACTATATTCTCTCTCCGATGAAGGTTACAAAGAAGAAGAAAGTACGACAATAGTAAAAGATGATAAATATATTATAGAAAATCACGGAGAAATTACATATCTTCCTCAACCTACATTTGATATTGATTATCAGGCTGTTGTGTTTTTTGCTGATACTTCTATTGTTTCGCCTACTACCGATAATGAGTGGTTGTGGAATGCTATTACTTTACACGAAAATTTAGAACCTTACAATATTTTATTCGTTGAAACTTTCAAAGATTTTGACCAAGTTGTTATTAACAATTACTTAGGAGAAACTGTTGATATTGTTGATATTAAAAAATTTACTAACATTTACAATAAAGGTTATCTTGTTTTAGCAAAAAACAAAGAAACTCAATTTATTGCATACGATACTCCTGTAAATTGTCTAAGTAAAATTATGAATATCTTTGGTATCAAAAATTGGCAATTAGAAACTGATTCTCCAAATGATTCTCTTTTGGAACAAGAATCTCCAGAAAATTTATTCGACTAAAGTATGGAATATATTATTTTATCGGTCTATTTTATTCTTTTTGTTACCATTGTTGTAAAATGTCGTTTTTTTACTTTTAAAACTTTTCCACGAAAATATGTTTTAACTTTATTTTTAATTAAAATTTTTTCTGCTACAATCTTTTTATGGATATACACATTCCATTATCCACAAGGATTGGATTCAGAAACAACTTTTCAATCAAGTGTAAAACTTTATCAAATCAGCAAGAATGACCCGCATTTATTTATTCGTCTTATGGGATTTTCTGATAACGATGAACAAACATTATATGCTGGTGTTCAACTAAATAAATCTTGGTTCAAAGATTACGAACAAAATTTCATTAATGAAAATCGCACTGTTATTCGATTTCATGCCTTATTAAACTTTTTTAGTTGCCATTTTTACAAAGTTCATTTACTTATGCTTTGTTTTTTTGTTTTTTGTGGTAGTTTTTTCTTGTATCATTTCTTTCAACCACAAACCAAAAAGGAAGATTTTCTCTGTGTTTTTGCTTGTTTTCTAATCCCTTCCACTTTATTTTGGACATCTGGCGTTCTCAAAGAATCATTATTCTTTTTTGCAATGAGTGCCTATTTGTATTTTTTTCAAAAAAGTTGTTCTCAACCTCGATTTAGCTCTATTCTTTTAACAATATTTTTTGCCACTTTTATGATATATTGCCGGCTTTATATAAGTATTATCTTATTGTCAATGAGCATAATATGCTTTATAGGAATATTTATTCGTAAACATATTTTTGCTTATTATCTCGGAATGCTTACTTTGGGTTTTGGTCTTCTTGTAGGTATGCACTTTTTATGGAAAAATTCTTCTGTGGACATTTTTAGCAATATCGCTAACAAAAATCAAAATTTTACTCGTATGGAAATGGCTATCAATGGTCAAGAAAAAAAGATGTCTGCACCAATATTACAACCAAATATTGGGAGCATAATCAGCCATAGTCCACAGGCTTTGTTTAATACTTTGTTTGTTCCTTCTTCTTTTAAATCTTATTGGCATATTCTTGCATTTATGGAAAGTGTATTTTTTATTTTATTAGCATTCAACGCTTTGTTTTTTATTTTGTTGAAGAAAAAGAATTCTTACAATAATAAACAATACTTTTTATTGTTTTTTTCTATAATAATTTTTGTTATTATTGGTTTAACAACACCAAATGCAGGAGCAATTTATAGATACAAATCGGTAATTTTGCCATTATGGGCATATACTTTATTTTATCCTATTTTCGACAAATCAACAAAAGAAATTTTTTAATTATATGGAAATCTATTTTATACTAAAAAAAGATTTTTTTATTTGTAAGTTATGACAAAAATACATATTGCAATTCCCGCTCACGATGAATTAGCCTTTTTGCCTCAAACTATTCAATCTATTTTTCAAGCAGGAAAAACAGATAATATACAAGTATATATATGTATAAATCAAATAGATAGTTGGTGGGAAGATAACTCAAAACAAACGATTTGTCAAGCAAATCAAACATTATGGAATCAAATAGAACAACTCCACAATCCACAAATTACTCTTATTGATAAATTTTCCAAAGGAAATGGTTGGACAGACAAAAAAAACGGCGTTGGAATGGCAAGAAAATTATTGATAAATAACATTTTACAAAATTGTACTTCTGATGACATTATTGTAAACATAGATGCAGATACATTAATTGAAAAAGATTATTTTTCTCAATTGGAATATCTTTTTTCTACGCATAAAATGTCAGCACTTTCTGTTCCTTATTGGCATTCTCTTTCTGGAAACGAAGCACAAGATAAAGCAATGCTTCGCTACGAAATATATATGCGAACATATCTTATTAATTTATTAAAAATCAATAGTCCATATAGTTTTACCGCTTTAGGCTCAAATATTGTATGTACCGCAAAAGCATACAAAGCCATTGGTGGTTTCGATACACAACAATCTGGTGAAGATTTTTATTTCTTACAAAAAATGGCAAAATATAACCCTATCGCTCTTTATTGCAACAAAAAAGTATATCCAGCCAATAGATGTTCCTCTCGCGTTCCTTTTGGAACAGGACCCGCTATACAAAAAGGTCTTCTTAACGATTTTAAAGCATATCCTATTTTTGCCCCTCAAGAGTTTGACAATATATCATTAACTTATAATATTTTAGACGATTTATTTGAAAAAGATATTGATACAGAAATGTTATCTTTTTTACAACAATTGTTTCAAGATAAATATTTTTTAACTCCATTGAGAAAAAACGCAAAAACAATATCACAATTCAAAAAAGCATTTCATCAAAAAGTAGATGCTTTACGTATTTTTCAATATTTACGTCATCGTCATTCTTATACTGACGAAGAAGCATTATTCCTATTTTTTGAGACTTATCTTCCTCCATTTATTCATATTTTAGGAAAAAATTTTACTTTTGCAAAATCTTCTGTCCCAATTTTGGAACAAATACGACAAATATTATGGACAGAAGAAGAAAAATTAAGATTAGATTTTGACAAGAAAAATATATATAAATGATTGATTTTGAAAAATATAAATTAAATAATGGATTAACGGTTATTTTACAACCCGATACCACAACACCTATTGCAGCAGTTAATATTTGTTACAATGTTGGTTCTCGTGACGAAAATCCTCAAAAAACAGGATTTGCACATTTGTTTGAACATTTAATGTTTGGTGGTTCTAAAAATATTCCTGACTACGATATGCAATTACAAAAAGTAGGAGGAGAAAACAACGCATTTACCAACACAGATATTACCAATTATTACCTTACTATTCCTATCGAAAATTTAGAAACGGCTCTTTGGTTGGAATCTGATAGAATGAATGAATTAGCATTTTCTTCTAAAAGTTTGGAAGTTCAACGAAATGTTGTCATTGAAGAATTCAATCAGTCATATCTTAATCAACCGTATGGCGATTTAATGCTTCTTCTAAAACCATTAGCCTATAAAGTTCATCCCTATCAATGGAATACTATCGGAAAAACCCCCGAACACATCAAAAATGCAACAATGGAAGATGTTAAAAATTTCTTTTATACATTTTATCGCCCCAACAATGCCGTTTTGTCTATAAGCGGAAATTTTGACATTGATAAATGTAAAACAATGATAAACAAATGGTTTTCACCAATAAAAATTGGAAACACTTATCATAGAAATCTTCCTCAAGAACCAATACAAAATGAGGCTCGCTATTTAGAAGTACAACGTCATGTTCCATGTCCTTGTATCTGCAAAGCCTATAAAATGTGTAAACGCACCGACAACGATTTCTATGCAACTGACCTCCTTTCTGATATTCTTTCTAACGGAGATTCTGCTCGATTACCAAAAGCCTTAATCAATGACAATCCTCTTTTTTCTTCTATCAACGTAGAAGTTTTAGGAAGTTTCGACAATGGTCTTCTACTTATTTTAGGTTACCTCAATCCTAATGTTGATATAAAGAAAGCAGACAAAGCAATTGAAAATCAAATAGATATTTTGTGTCAAAAAACAATTTCAGAAACAGAACTCACAAAAGTAAAAAACAAAGTAAAAACTGTTCTTGATTTTGCAGAACTATCCGTACAAGATAAAGCATTGAATTTATCTATTTTTGAAATAATGAGTCGTGCCGAAGATATTAATGATGAAGAATATAAATACACATCTATCAGCCCTTCTGTACTACAAGATATTGCCCAAAAAGTTTTTAACCCTAATAATTGTTCTACAATATATTATAATCCAATAGATTAATTTTTTTATCATTAAAGATAATTTTTCTTTCTACAATGATTTTTTCTTAATGAAAAAATGCTATCTTTGCGAATAAATTTTATAAAATGTAACCCACTATGGCAAAAGAAGTAAAAATAGAGAATACAGAAAATATTGAAAAACTAAAAGTGTTAAATTCCACTTTAGACCGCTTGGAAAAAGTTTATGGCAAAGGAGCCATTATGCGAATGGGAGACGCTCCTATCGAAAACATAGATGTTATTTCTACAGGTTCTTTAGGATTAGATATTGCTTTGGGTGTCAATGGTTTACCCAAAGGTCGTGTTATAGAAATATTTGGTCCTGAATCTTCTGGAAAAACGACATTAGCCATTCACGCAATAGCAGAAGCTCAACGCAAAGGAGGCATTGCCGCTTTCATTGATGCAGAACACGCTTTCGACCGTTTTTATGCTGAAAAATTAGGTGCTGATGTGCAAAATTTACTTATTTCTCAACCAGACAATGGAGAACAAGCTCTCGAAATTGCAGATAATTTAATTCGTTCGGGAGCAATAGATATTATTGTTATAGACTCTGTTGCCGCATTGACCCCTAAAAGCGAAATAGAAGGAGAAATGGGAGATTCTAAAATGGGATTACAAGCCCGTTTAATGTCCCAAGCATTAAGAAAACTAACATCTACAATTAGTAAAACCAATTGTTGTTGTATCTTTATCAACCAATTGAGAGAAAAAATTGGTGTCATGTTTGGTAATCCAGAAACGACAACAGGCGGTAATGCTTTGAAGTTTTACGCCTCTATTCGTATTGACATTCGCCGTCAAACACAAATCAAAGATGGTGACAATATCATAGGAAATCACGTAAAAGTAAAAGTTATTAAAAACAAAGTTGCACCACCTTTCCGCACAGCAGAATTTGATATTATGTATGGTGTTGGCATATCAAAAACTGGTGAAATAGTAGATTTAGGTGTTGAATACGATATTATTAAAAAAAGTGGTTCTTGGTTTTCTTACAATGAAAACAAATTGGCTCAAGGTCGTGAAAGTACCAAACAAATTTTGGAAGATAATCCAGAATTAGCTATTGAAATAGAAGAAAAAATTAAAGAAGCCATTACCACAAAAAATTAATCTATAATGCAAAAAATTGTTTTATTCTTCACGTTAATTTTCTTGTGTTTCGCATGCAATCGCTCTTCTCAAAATGAGAAATATGCCAACCTCCCAAAAGAATTGGGAGATTTGTATCAACAAATAAATCAATCACCAGAAGATGCAGATTTGTATCAAAAATTATCAATTTATTTTATTGGAACTCGTCAATTTGATAGTGCTTTTAATGCCATTTCTTATGCTTTGCGATTAGATTCAAATAACGATAATTTCTATGAAACTCTTTCTGATGTCTATTTTGCTCAAACTAATACAGATGCAGCAGAAGAAGCATTAGATAAAGCGTTGGCTATCAATCCAAAAAACAATGATGCTCGATTAAAATTAGCAGAATTGCATTTTCTGCTCAAACGTTACAAATTGTCTCAAGAAGAAGCACAACAAGCAATTATTAACAATAGCTTGAATCCAAAAGCATACCTTATTTTGGCATGGAATTATCGTGAATTGGGAGATACCGCCACCGCAATTCGTAATTATCTTTTTGCTACAGAACAAAATCCTGATTATTACGATGCCTATATGGAATTGGGTGTTCTCTATCATTCTCGCCACGATGCTTTGGCTATCAATTATTATAATAATGCTCTTAATTGTCGCCCAAATGATGCTCAAGCCCTTTACAATCTTGCTATGTTTTACCAAGAAACTGACAATATAGACAAGGCTCTTTCTCACTATAAAATGATACTTCAAAACGACCCTACCAACAAATTTGCTTTACACAATATGGGTTGGATTTTTCTTGTTAAACAACAAAAATACGAAGAGGCTGTTGTATTTTTTTCTAAAGCAATTGAACAAGATGAAACCTATATTGAAGCCATTTACAACCGTGGTTTAAGTTTCGAAATGTTAGAAGAATATAGCAATGCAAGACAAGATTATATGTATTGCTTGAAATTGTTCGACAAGTTTGAATTGGCAATAGAAGGGTTAAATCGTTTGGATGAACTTACTAAATAAAACCAATAATGAAAAAGCAATCAAAAACAAAAATTATTGGAAATTTATCAATCATTATCATTATTGCAACAACAATATTGTGTGCTTGGTATTTTTCAAATATTACTATATATGTTATTATTGCTTCTATCATTACTCTTTTAGCAAATCCTCTTAAACATTTACTTACAAAAATCAAATTAGGGAATTGGCATTTGGGCAATGGATTAAATAGTTTCCTTGCTTTATTGATAGTTATTGGCATTCTTGTAGGAATTGTTGTTTTGATAACACCTCCTGTTTACAAACAAATACAAATCATCAACAGTATAGATACAGAAAAATTTGAATCTTCTTACAACGAACAACTAAAACAAATTGATGATTTTTTGATTAACTATGGAATTATTCAACCTTCTGAAAGTTTGGAAGCAATTATTGTCAATACAGTTTTAAACAAATCTAAAAATATCAATTTAACATTATTTTTTGGCAATTTAATACAAATGACAGGAAAAATATTTTTAGGAATATTTTCTATTCTATTTATTTCATTTTTCTTTTTAAAAGATTTGCCTAAATTACAAAATACTATCATTAATATGATGCCCAACAAACATCAAGATGAAACAGAACACGTATTATCTCGTTCCAAAAAATTATTATCAAATTACTTTATTGGTTTAATTATAGAAGTGATTTTAGTCGCTCTTTTAGAATTTTTTCTATTGAGTATTCTTGATATTCAAAATGCACTATTAATCGCTGTTTTAGGTGGTATTTTTGTAATTATTCCTTATTTAGGTTCTATTATTGCTTGCATTGTAGGATGTATTTTAGCTGTTATGAGTGCTTATACTATTAATCCTGATATTTTAATTTGGTCTATTGTTCTTAAAGTAATCGGAACTTTTGCTGTTTGTCGTCTGTTAGACAATTTTATTCTTCAACCTTATATCGCTTCTAAATCGGTAAAAGCACATCCTTTAGAAATATTTATTATTATTTTAATTTCTGGAAGCATAGCAGGTATTCCCGGAATGATGCTCGGTATTCCTGCTTATACTATTGTAAGAATTATCGCTCAAGAATTTTTTAGCAACAACAATTTTGTAAAAACACTTACTAAAAATCTTACAATCGACGACGAAAATAACTCTTTAACAGAATAAGCAATGAAAAAATTATCCATGGACGAATTGGGAAGAATAAGTATTGATACTTTTAAAAAAAGTGACAAATTGCCTATTGTTGTTGTTTTAGATAACATTCGTAGTATGAACAATATCGGTTCTGTTTTTCGTACATGCGACGCTTTTAGAATTCAAAAAATTATGCTTTGTGGCATTACTGCTCAACCGCCTCACAAAGATATAGAAAAAACCGCTCTGGGGGCAACACAATCTGTTGATTGGGAATATTTTCCTTCTACAGAAAATGCTATAACAACTTTAAAAAATCTTAATTACAAAATATTTGCTATCGAACAAGTTGAACATAGTTCTTTGCTCAATAATATAACTTGGAATGGTCAAGAACAAATTGCTCTTGTTTTTGGTAACGAAGTTATGGGTGTTGAACAAAACATTGTTGATATTGCTGACGATTGCATTGAAATTCCTCAATTTGGTACCAAACATTCTCTAAATATTTCGGTTAGTGCTGGTATCGTACTATGGCATTTTTGTTTGCTTTCCTTAAAAAATCAATAGTTATGATTCTCATTTATAGCCAAAAAATTACCGAAAGACTTACCTACATTGTCCAGCATATTTTTGGCGAACGATTACAATGGGAATTTCAAATTACTTCTGATTATCAAGGATTTATCGATTTTCGAGGAAAAAAATTATCCTATGGAATTCCTTTTGAAAATTGTCCATATATCGAAAGCAAAAATCTGCTTTTTGAAACAGATATTCATTATCAAAACATTGATTATGACTATATTGACTCTACGCCTATTTGCTTTCTTTCTTCTGAAAACGATTTACTTGGTTTTGATATTTTTACAGCATGTTTTTACTTTTTAACTCGTTACGAAGAATATCTTCCTACAGAAAAAGATGCTTTAAATCGTTTTCTTCCGCATAATGCGTGGAATGTACAACATCATTGCGTTGATAAAGCAATTGTTGACAGATGGATACTTTTATTTAAAGAAAAAATGCTTAGTTTTTATCCTTCTTTACCTATTGTTAAACATCAATTTTCATTTCTTCCAACATACGATATAGACATCGCTTTTTGTTATCAAAACAAAGGTTTGTTTTTAACATTCGTCGGCATAATTAAACACCTTTTAACAAGCAAATTTCATTTAATTTATGAACGTTTACTTGTATTATTTCGAAAAAAAAATGACCCCTATAATTCTTTTGATTACATAATATCGTTGCATAAAAAATACAATTTAAAAAGCATTTTTTTCTTTCTTGTTGCCAACAATCGAAACAAATATGACAAAAATATATCAATAAAAAACATTGAATTTCAAAATATTATAACTAATCTTCACCAACAAAACACTATTGGATTACATGCCTCTTTTAGTAGTAACAACAATTTATCAATATTGAAAAAAGAAATCGATTTTTTACAAAATTTAATTCAACAACCTATCACTGCTAATCGACAACATTATTTAATACTTTCTTTTCCAAACACTTATCGTTCACTCATAAAATATGATATTACAGACGATTATACTATGGGTTATGTTTCTCAATCAGGTTTTAGAGCAGGAACTTGTAACAGTTTTTATTTCTTTGATTTACAAAACAATAAAGCAACTTCTTTGAAAATTCACCCTTTGATACTTATGGAAAATGGTTTACGAGAAATAAAGGATACTAATAAAATAATAAAATATGTAGAACTTCTTATAGATGAAATATATAACTTAAATGGAGAATGTATCACTTTATTTCACAATTCTTCTTTCAACGAATATGCTGACAATAATTGGAAACAAATTTACGAACATATTTTAGATTATATTAATAACAAAATCAATTCTTTAAAATAGTTTATTATAATATTTTTTCTGCAATAAACATTTTTTTATAATAATCTGCTTTTTTTTCAAGAGACAAAGGATAGGCACGAGAAGTTGAAGGCATTCTCCAAAAAGAAATTAAACGATTATTGATATTTAAGTTTACCTTATCCCCTATTGACGGTTTTGTACAAGAAAATGTACTTATTATAACATCAGTTGCTTTTTGTCCTGTTGTTACAATTGTATTACAAAAAGGAATTTTTTCCAATAAATCTTGTAGATTTGTTATTTTTACTATCTCAAGAAATTTATCTGAAGCATTGTCTTGCAATCTTTTAACTTCCAAAGCAGTGTCATAAAGAGCAATTCCGTATTTTGTACAAAAATCAATAATATTTTGTTTATCAAAACCATTTAATTTTTTATCAAAATCATCTGATTTGACGAAATAATTTTTGTTTTCAAAAAACAAATATCCCATAATACGCCACATATCATTCTGAAAATTAGGATAAAAGAAATTCATTGACCATCTGTCTTGTTTTGGAGGAAAACTTCCTAACATTAATATTTTCGCATTATCAGGCAAAAAAGGCGATAAAGGGTGTTTTTCTATTGGAATACAAGGAGAAATCATTTACAAGATTATCTTTTATTCTTCTTATACAAAAAATCAAGGCAATAAAAATTACCTTGATTTTTATTTTCATACCACTTTATCTTATTGATTGAGAAATATTAAAAGCAATTTCTTTAAATTCCTCTTCTGTAAATTTCAATTTTGGTTTTCTAAAATCTATATCATTTACACCATTTATCGGTACTAAATGAATATGAGCATGAGGAACTTCAAGACCTATTACAGTCATACCAATTTTACTACAATCATAATTGTCTTTTATTGCTTTAGCCACTTTTTTAGCAAAACAAATCATTTGACCAAGTTCTTCATCATCTATATCAAAGATATAATCTGTAACTTTTTTTGGAACAACCAAAGTATGTCCTTTTGCTAAAGGATTTATATCCAAAAAAGCAAAAAATTGGTCGTTTTCAGCCACTTTATAACAAGGAATATCTCCTCGTATTATTTTTGAAAAAATCGTTTCTTCCATTGCTTAAATTCGTGTTATTTCTAAGATTTCAACTGTCAATTTTCCTGCAGGAATATTAATTTCCACCAAATCTCCTACCGCTTTTCCCAAAAGACCTTTAGCAATTGGAGATGTTACAGATATTTTCATCGTTTTTATATCTGCTTCTGTTTCAGGAACAATACTATAAGTAATTAAAGTATTTGTCTTTAAATTTTTTACTTTTACTTTTGAAAATAGTAAAACTTTTGAAGTATCCAATTTTGATTCATCAAGAATTCTTGCATTGTAAACTAAATCTTGCATTTTTGCAATTTTCATTTCCAAAAGACCTTGTTGTTCTTTAGCGGCTTCATATTCTGCATTTTCACTTAAATCGCCTTTATCTCTTGCTTCTGCTATTTGCTGAGAAATACGTTTACGTTCTACAGTCATCAAAAAATTTAATTCTTCTTTCAATGCTGCCAAACCTTCTTCTGTATAATATTTTACTTCTCCCATATTTTTTATAGATGTTATATGTTAAAAAAATAGAGGCGTTCTTAATACAAAGAACGCTCTATTATATACTCAAAAAAACTCTACTATGTTAATAATAATTATTTACAAAATCAAACGAACTCCTATTGAATGAGAGCCTTTATATTCTTCTGTAAAACTATAAGCATAATCTATTGCTAAACGAGAATGAGGATTAACAGATTTCTTTGACAATGGAGTCAACAAAGAAACACCTACATTAGGACCAAAATTATTGGTAGTTGTTTTTGATGTGTACATTCCTCCTTCAAAAACATAGCCTGCTCTTACTTGGAAATAGTCCATTAAACTATATTCTACACCAAGAGAAAATTGGTCGCGAGAATAAGCAAACGCTGTAAATGCACCAGCAACAGTAATTCTATGCATTGCGTCTGCTCTTGAAATGCGTTGTTTTCCTGTTGTTCCTGTAGAAGAAGTCTCTGCAGATGCTTTCTTTCCGAATAAGAAATCGTAAGAAAGACCTAATGCCAACAATGATGGCATTTCTGCTGCTTCAGAAGGTATTAACAATGAACGCAAAACATCTAATCGGTCTTTATTTCCTTCTCCTCTAATATTCATACCATTTCCTTTGTATTTCATTGGCAATCCTATATTTTTCATTACAACACCTAATTGAAATTGGTCGTTACGTCCTGCTACATATTGTACACCTAAATCTATTGCAAACCCCGTTCCACTAACATTAGAAGTAGATTCATTAATTATTTTAATAGTTGCACCAGCATGTACCGCATCAGAAAACGAACGAGCATACGATAATCCTAAATTCAACGCATTGAATTTATAAGTTCCTAAACCTCCATCTGGTTGGTCAACTGTTGTTCTTGGTATATCTCCATTGGTCAAAATATTGACATTTACACCTATATTACCAGCGAAACCATCTTTTCCCAACGATTGAACAATACCCAAACCATTGAACATCATATCAGAATTTACATAATACAACGTATTTGTATAAGCAATTTCTGTTTTACGAGTAAATGCCATACCAGCCACATTTGTGTACATTGCTTGGATACCTTTTGTTGAAGAAACACCAACTCCTCCCCAACCACGAGTTCCTGCCCATGGATTTATTAGCAAATGTGCTGCCGCTGATTGTCCTGAACGGTCTTTATTTCCTGCAAATACCATTTGAGGTATATTTATCATTGCTATCAATGATATTGCTAACACTGTTCTATATATATTTTTCATATTCATATCCTATTTAAATTATTATATAATTATTATTAGAAAGCATTAACATCAAATGGACGTTGTATGCACAAGAATTTCACTGTCTTTTCAAAATTATATTCATTATCTCTTATATGAATTAGATACATACCGCTTGCAATAGGAATATTTGCTGAGTTTTTCAAATCCCATTCCAACAAAGTAGTACCATCATCAGGTTTATCGAAAGAACGAATCAATGTACCATCTAAAGTAAATATTTTAACTTTACAACTCTTTGGCAAGTTTACAAGTTTTACTTTTGTTTCTACTTGAGATGCTTCATATCCACCAAAAGCGGCTCCATAATATGGATTTGGAACTATACGTATTGAATCCATATATGTTTCCATAACATTCTTTTGTCCTATTTGTGTTGCAATATTTTTCGTTGTAAATTTATACAATGGCATATTGTTGTTTATAGGATTTGACACACTTGTATTTTTGGTAGATACCCATCTTTCATAAGGACGTGTTACTCTAATAGAAATTGTTGTTTTAGAACCTGCTGGCAACCAATTTTCTGATATAGTCATTGGAATAGCAGTCCACATTGCATTTTTGTAAATATAATTTTTCGTTATATTTCTATTTTGTGGATTTGTATTTGTTTCTAAACCTTTCAATGCATTGTACAACCATTGACCTTCATCGTAAGCAGGACAAATTCTACTTGTAGGAACATCTTCTACTTCATATCCATTTATACTTTTATCTTTGTACATATCTCTATGACCCATTATATAAATGTAATGTCCTCCACCAATTTGATATCCAAATGATACATCATTTCCAGAAGAATATGGAGGATTAAATATCATATCTGTTCCTTTGTATAAATCTCCTCCCAAACGAGAGTCTTCTCCAAACATAATATTTAATCTTTCACCTGTTTCTATACAAATAGCATATCCTGGGAACCAACTCATACCATAACCTGTTCCATCTGGTTTTCCATTTTTGTCAACAGAAGGACTTTTACGTAAATTATGACGTTTTGCTTTTCCTATTGTTGCATTAGAGTCTGAACCTATTTCAACAACACAACATCTTGTCCATAATGAAGTATCCGCTGTAAATACTATATCTACACTATACAATTCTGTCATAAGAGGATAAGTTGTTTTGAATGGATTATCGTTAACTCTAACGGAGTCTCTCAAATTACCATAACCATCTCTATATTCTGGTGATTCAAAACCAAAACCAGGAGCATTATCGTAAATAGAAGCCAACGCATAAGGAGCCCAAGTTGAACCTAATATTTTTTCAAATTGTCTATCTTTGTCTAACCATGTAGTAAAACTTGTACTATTAACGTTAACAATTCCATTGGCATACAATGAAGAACCTGCCAATTCGATATAATAATCTTCTTGACGTTTTTCTTCGTAAGTTTGTTTACCTAAAGCCCAATCGCCAACTTTTGTTTGTCCTGAACGTATCCAATTAGATATACCTGAACCTCCTGCATCTGCAAAGAATCTAATACCAACATTTCCTTCTGTTTCTTGAGTTGTTGATATATGAGATACTGTTGAATACAAATAATAAGCATTTTTATTTTCTGAAACAATAAAATCTGTCAACGGAGCAAATTTTGCATTGTTAATAGTGATAGAAATACCCAATTCAGTAAATAATTGTTCATTTTGAACACTAATAGAATGTTCTGATTCTATAATGGTATCGTTACCCGATGGTGTAGTGTATTCTAATGCCCATTTTGTATCGTCTGTTACAACATCAACTGTTGAATCTTCGTTATAAAATCTAACTACATAATCAGAACCATGTACTTGCAATGGGTCAATTACTTTAACACCAATAGGACCTGCATTAATTTCAAAAACTAAACTATCTGCTTTACCATTTTTCAAAATTTCTTCTACTGTCGCTTTTGTCAATCTCAAAGCATTTCCACCATTACCATGACCTTCCATTTGGGTAATTTGTGGTTGAGTTCCATATACTGAATTTGCAATAGTACCATTTTCTTCTACTGCATTTTTATGAGGAATTACAGTATACATTTTAATATTTTTGTTTCCAGACAAATAAGGTCTTTTTTGTCCAAACAATCCTTCTGGATTATCAGAACTTGTACCATAAGTTTCATAATTATTATATGCGTATGCTACTGCCATATAATAATATTTTTGATGGTTAATTAAAGTAGAACCATAGAATTTATCTTCTGTTATTTCAAAACTATGAAGAATTCCTTTGTCTGCTCCTTCTACTTTCATGATAGGTACTTCAGTTCTTACAGAAGCATTGTATTCATGATTTACAATATAACCTACACCATTTTTAATATCGCATTGATATACTAAACGTGCTTTTGAATTATCTGTCAATTCTGCTGCACCCACATTAGCATCTACCAATTGATATACTTGATAACCTTCAAATACATATTCATTATCATAAGGAATAGTATCAGAAATTGTAACTGCTACTTCTATAACTGTATCATAAACATTATAAACTAATGAATCTCCACTAAGACCTTGAAGAGTATCTACTGTTACCACTTGAAGAGTATCCATTCTTGTATCTATTGAAGATTTTACTCTATATGCAGGAATAGAAGGGTCTTCTTCACGATATTTTTCTCTGTAGTTATTAGAAGAAGCATTATTAGACATATAACAAATCAATTTTTGGTCCATTTCTTGGAATACCAAATCTGGAGCATCAGGACCATCAACTACTTTGAAACAAGATTCAAATAATATTTGTGCTTTATCGTCAACTGCTTTCAACAATAATACAGAAGCCCAAGGAGTACCTGTTGCTCTTGCCCATGGAATACCTACTGTAATATAGTTGATAGAACCTGCTTTCAATGTAAAAGGACCAGCAGATTGCATAAAACGACGGTCTTCTGGAGCATTTCCTACTGTTTCTTCTGTCCATACGATACCTGGATTTATACCTTTTGTTCCCCAATTACAAGGGTCAGTATCTCCTGGAAACATAAAATCACATTGAGGAACACCTGTACCAGTTTTCAAATAGTGACCATTTGCACCATAACGCATAGGGGTATTGTCTTTCCAAATACCTCTCAACATATTGTAATAATCTACTGCAATAGAAGGGTCTCCAGTTTCTGAATTATCATTATTGTGATAAACGAAACGTCTCATACCAAAACGTTCATTATCTGGAATACCATCACCAAAATTAACACCATTGATTGCTTCTGCTCTAACAGGAACAAACGCTGTTGTATCTATCCATTGACCTGAAGCAGAATCAAAACGAAGATGCCAAGTAAATTCTCTTGCAGTTTCATGAGCAGTAACTATTTCACAAACATTGCCATAATTTGCCAAGAAAGAAGGACCATAATAATTGTCTCCTTTATAAGATGGATTGTCATATCCATCAGCATCTAAATATGGACCTTGGAAAAAGTCAACACCAACTGCAGGAGGATTGGCACCATATTCTGTATTCAATCCGTTACCATCAACAGCAGTACCATTGTAACAATATCCTAAACCTCTTTCTACGTCACAACCTACATAGTCGTCTTTTGCGTAACCAAGGTCAGCATCAACCCATTGAGAGAAATAAGTTTCTGTCAATTCATAAGTAGAACGATTGATAATTTCATAAGAATAGAAAGTCATATTGTTCAATTCATCGGTTGTAGCAAACCCAAATGCTTGTGCTCTAATTTCCAAACCAATAGCAGAACCTTTTGTTTCTTTATGGGCATTACCTTTATCATTGAATATCCACCACAAAGTAGCATCACCTTTTAATACTTGGTCTGCCATAATACCACCTGTTGAGATATTATTTTGAGTTTCCATTGTTTGAGGCAAACGACCTTCAGCGGCCAATGCCCTATTTTTTGTTGTCCAAGGGCATAAATCGTTATTGAAATCATAATACGGATAATCTCCATTTTCTGGGTTATAACTTCCGTCACCGTCAACATCCACGTAAGGAGCAATATACCAACTTTGTTTGGTATTGCCGTCTATAGGGTTACCCGGCCATTCTTTAATTTCTTTAGGTATAGAATAACCTTTAATATTGAAACTATCTCTATGGTTTCTTGCCATTACTTTTGTCATATAAAAATGCTTATCGTACATAGAACAAGTTGCTTGATCTACGGTAGCATCTTGTAACAACAGCGGTCCTGGCCAGAAATCGTCACCGTTTTGTCTGAACCTCAAAGCAGCTAATTTCAACTGACCAGCAACGTCCATACCCCCAATCCATAATGCAGCAGCAAACATAGATGAAGCATTACCAGATTTTGGAATAAAATATTGTGCTTTACTACTATTAAACCACATAGAACCAGAAGTTTCTATGTATGCACGAACATTGTTCACTTCCAATTGACTTGAACCAGAAGCAGGAACACATCCTGCTGCCTTTCTTGTATTTTTTGTATTTTTGCGTACAGGGTCTCCTACATAGACTTCTGCACTTGCAACATTTATCAAAAATGTGGCAGCGACTACAATACTAAATATTCTTACTATATTTTTCATATATATGTATTTTTTCGTATTAATATTTACAATTTTATTAATTAGAAACTAAATGAAACACCTAACGACGCTGTCATTGGAACACCATAACGATTTGTACCTTCCATAGCTATCGTATAATAGTCAATAAATGATTGAACATTTTCTTGACCTGCTATGTATTGTTGAAAATCTCTTGCTGTTAAGAAACCATCATCCATAGGGTCTCCAGTATATGGATAAACACTTCTTGATTGTTTGATATTGAATAAGTTTTCAATAGCAACATATACACGCAAATAACCATTCTTTTGTTTTCTCATATCTTCATCCTTCTTCAAGGTCAACAAAAAGTCTTTCCAAATGTTCATATTACAACTAAATAACCATGGTTTACGAGAACCATTGATAGCACCTTCTACACTACGAGCACCTTGATTAACAATAGTTGAATATGCAACACTTGAACGAGTATATGGGAAACCACTACCTACACTTAATTGTAGGCTAACACCTGCACCTTGCAACCATCTAATTTCTTTTGAACGACCATCGGCTTTCGCTTTTGTTGTTTTTGGTCCATTGTAATCAGTTCCAAAACCAAAAGAATATTCTAAGTTCAAATTAATTTTATGACGTTGGTCATAATCTAATACTGTTAAAGTACGCAAATTAGGTTGTCCTGAACGAATCAATGCTATAGTAGATGTTGCATCAGAACCTGTTCCTTTTGCAAATTGTAATGTATAATTTGCCCTAAATGAAATATTTTTCACTTTACGCATTGTCAAACCAAACATAAAACCTTGAGTTGTTCCAAAGTCCATATTGGTATAAGAATAATAACTTTGTGGATATGCTTGATTGTAGTGATAAACAACTATTTGGTCACGTTTTTCACTATAATATGCTTTAAATTCTACTTTCAAATCTCTTGTAATTCCTTGTTGGAAACCAATTTCGTAATCAATACTTCTTTCTGGTTTCAATCCTGGGTTAGAAAGAACACTACCTGAAGAAGCATATTTTTCAAAGAAGAAATAAGAGATTGGAGACATTAATTGACTTGCTGTATTGGTTACAATATTGTAACTTGCAGAGAACACAGAACTTTCACCAACAACGAAAGAGAAAGAAATACGTGGAGATAAAGTTATACCACCATTTGCAAATGTAGGAGTATAATCTGAGAATGCTTTATAATTTACTTTTGTAGCATCAGAAGAACCGGGCAATTCTTTCAACAATGGCATCAAGTTAGTTTGACCAGCAGCAGCAGCCAATGTAGCAGCATCAACTACTTCATTTCCTTGATTGTCGTACCAAGTAAGATTTTTTCTAAAAGCGGTAATTTCTGCATTTGATGTTACACTTGCATCTTGAACATATACATAATATTCATCGCTACCTTGCATAAAATCAGGGATATAAGCATCACCAAGTAAATTTGCTGCTTGTGCTTCTTTTACTGTATATGCTTCTCTGTACAAGAACATATCTTTAACGTATGGTTGATTGTTGTCAAAAATATCTAAACGCAAACCTAAACTAAAATACAAACTCTTGATAGCAAATTTATCTTGAAGATAAGCAGCCATACGAATCGGTTTAGAAGCACCTATTGAAGAGAAATCTCTTACATTGTTAGGGTCTCCTTCGTTAAACCAATTTTCTAAATCTGACATAGTGATTGCTTTATTGATACGTTTTGTTCCTGTATAATCGTATCCATAATATGATATTATATTATTTCCTGAATTTAATAAATCTTCTGGAGAGAACATATCCAATGAATATGTAGAAGGGTCATAAGCATCAATATCTATCCATTCATCTGGAGCCGCTCCCAATTTTGTTCTAATAGATTTATCAAATGTATTTTGACTTTCAATACTAACCAATCTTTTATAATCTACAGTATCTATAAGTAAACCATGTTCATCATAATAGAATATAGGGTTTTCTTTATCAATTTCTTTTATATGAGAGTTTGCTTGTTGTCTCATAATTGTCCACAAACCACGAGGACTTATAGAATAACTATGTGAAGTTGTTTGAATATATTCAAAACCAAATTCTATATTATGGTCTTTACCTTCTTTACCTTTTATATCAAAAGAAACCATTGCTTTTGCACCGATACGGTCTGTGAAAGAACGACCATTTCCATTGTAACACATTCCTGGTGCTGTAAACAATCCATAAGCGGACCTATCTGGAGTTTCTCCATTGAGCAAACCTTTATAATATTGAATTCTTTCATCATTTACCATAAAACCTCCAGCACGTTCGTATGCTCCTAATGTATAATTTGCCATTGCAGGATTTTTATCACTTGCTGTAAATTTTACATCGGATACATAATAGGTTTGCATTGCTGTTGCTTCAATTTCTTCTCCATTATAAATTACTTTTTGTTCACTTTGATAGTATTTAGACATAGTATGTTCAAATTTACCAATATAACCATAATCAAACAAATTATCTTTGTGAATATGACTATAACTATGACCTGTACTTTGATTATAATATGCTTGTAAACGATAGAATGCATTTTGAATTTTAGAATCTTTATCTGAATTGAATCGTTGAGTAAAACGAGCATTAACATTCCAATTCAAAGAATTAGACATTCCATTATTAGCAGAGTTGAACAAAGTATTAGCAAAAGAATAAGACCTTCCTCTTGCATAACTTAAGTTACCTGTAACCATAAAGTCAACATTCTTTGAAGTACGAATATCTATTTTACCAGCAATAACACCAGAATAACTCCAAGCATTTTGCAAACGATGTCCTTTCTTTTCTTCTAAAGAAAGAATATTTCCTTCTTGGTATTTAGTTATATAATTAGTATTCATTGCTACTGCTTCAGAGAGATTGTCCACAGAACGCAAAGGGTTGGCTATTAAATAATCAATAGTTTCTTGACTTGCTCTGTAAGTACCACCTCTAACGGCACCACCTGAACTATATCCAGCTTCTCCTGAAAGCATATATCCAACTCTTGTTCCACTACCATCTGGTTTTGCTTTTACAATAGGACCTGTAACATCAAAACGCAAATTAAAATCATTATAACCATCAATACTTCCGAAAACATCAACACTTCCATGATGAACAGTTGATGGTCCTTTTGTTTCTATTTCTATAACAGATGTTGCATCACCATATTTTGCAGGAAGAGCACCCATTAAAAGGGCGAACTCACCAATAGCACTTTGAGGCACACTTGATGATGAAACTTTCATACCATCTACATAAGTAGCGGTTTGTCCTTCACGAGCACCACGAACGTTCATACCACCACCAGCATTAACGGTAACACCTGTCATTGTTGACAAAATACCAGAAACTGTTTTTACCGCCATATTTTTCATATCTTCGGCAGTAACTCTATCTTCTGTAACCGTTGCATCGGCAGAGAATAAAGGTTTTTCTGCTGTAACCACAACTGCTTTAGTGGTAATAGCAGAAGATGTCATTTTAACATCTTGAATTTTTGTTTGACTTCCACGAATTTCAAAATTTGTTAATTTAAATTCTGCATACCCTGTATAAGTAACTATTAAGTCATACTTTCCAGGAGAAACCGGTCTAAGTGTATATTGACCTTCTTCATCTGTAACGGCACCTATTATCAATGAACCTTCTTGCATCAAGCGGACATTGGCAAATTCGATGGGAGTTTTTCCATCATTTTCAGTAACCTTTCCCTTAACCGTGGCTCCTTGCCCGTAAGCAACGCTGCCCGTAACTAACACTATTACAAGTGTAAAAAGTACCTTTCTTAGCATCTTCATAAAAATTAAATCCTTTACTTTTTCAGACTGCTAAATTAGTAATAATTTCAATACAAAATACATTTGAAAAAAAATCATTTTCTTATTTTTTTTTATTTTATTGTTTTTCAATGCAATTAATTTTAATTTACATCTATTTCAACCGTTTTTTGTTGATAATTGTATTTTTTTCATTTTTCAAAAGAATTTCCGTTTTTTGTTCAGTTTTATACAATATTTTAAGTATTGCTTATCTATATTATATATAAGAACAACTTTTATAGCATTATTTTTCTATAAAAGCATATTTTTAAATAGAGATTTTTAAGAATTTTTTAAGTTTTTCTTTTTTCTTTTTTAGCAGCAGGAAACAAAATATTGTTCAATATCAAGCGATAACCTTCTGAATTAGGATATAAATTCAAATCTGTTGCAGGGTCTCCAACATAATGTTGATAATCTTCTGGATCGTGTCCTCCCAAAAAAGTAAAAGTTCCCTTTCCAAATTCTCCATGAATGTATCTTGCTTCATTAAAGGCTTTGTTTTCTCCTAAAATAATCACATTAGGTTTGATTTTATCTTTTCTAAAAGCAGTACTTTGCCCCATAAAACCACGTAAAACCTGATAATGATTTTGACATAACATTGTAGGCACAGGGTCCCACTTAGCAGAAAATTCAAAAAGAGTAAAAAAGTCATTATTTTGATTGTAAATATGTAATGAAACATCTACATCAATATCTGATATTTCGTATTCATGAGGGTTTGTTGATATTTTAAAATTATGAAAAGCGAAAGTATTTTCAAAATTCAATTTACTTTGAGCATTTCTATCCATTGGGTCACCATCGAAAGGGACATCGCAAATATCGACACCATCAGCAGCCAATGCTACATCGAAACTATCTGGAGCCGAACACATTGCGAACATATAACCTCCACCGGCAACAAATTCACGAATTTTTTTTACTACTGCCAATTTTAGTTGAGAAACTTTATCGAACCCTAATTTTTTAGCGGTAGCTTCTTGTTTTTGTACATCTTCAATGTACCAAGGAGCATTGCGATAATTTTCCCAAAATTTTCCATATTGTCCTGTAAAATCTTCATGATGAAGATGTAACCAATCGTAAGCGGGTAAAACTCCATTGATAACTTCTTCATCATAAATGACATCATAAGGAATTTCAGCATAAGTAAGCACCAAAGTAACAGCATCGTCCCAAGGTAATTTATTTTTTGGAGAATATACAGCAATCCGAGGAGCTTTATGCAATTTTATTTCATTCATATTAACATCGGCTTGAGCAATTTCTTGCAAAATAGCATTCCGTTGCACATCAGCAATAATTTGATAAGAAACACCTCTAATAGCACATTCTTTTTCAAAAGATTCATGATATTCACACATAAAACTACCACCACGATAATTGAGCAACCAACTCAATTCTGTTTCTTGTTGAAGTATCCAAAATGCTATTCCATAAGCTTTTAAGTGATTTGTTTGCACTTTATCCATAGGAATAAGCAAATAGCTCGCTTGTATAGGAGCGAGCCATATAATTAAAAGAAATGTTATTATAGTACTCTTTTTAAATTTTGAGAACATCAATTATTACTTCTCACTGGGAGTTGTTTGCATTGGGTTAGTTTGTTTTTCAGGAAGTTCTGCCTCTGCTTTAGGTTTTATTGTTCCTTTTATTCTCAATTCTACCCTTGGTAATGTTTCAGCATTGGACAATACTGTTATTATTTTGCTGATAGGGCCAACACGACTTGTTTGGTATTTTACTATTATAGAAGAAGTTTTCCCTGGCATAATAGGTTCTTTTGGCCAAGTAGGAACTGTACAACCACAACTTGTGTAAACATTACTCAAGATTAGCGGTTCTTTTCCTGTATTTTTAAATACAAATTCTGAAGTACCGTCTGCTCCTTCGTAAATAGTGCCATAATCATATTCTAAACTTTCAAATTCGATTTCTGGACTTTTACTTTTTTTACTTTTTTCTGCTTTTTCTGTTGTTTGAGCAAATATATTTCCGCTCATAAACATCGCACTTACTACTAATAATACTGTTACTAACTTTTTCATCTCTATTTCCTTTCTATAATTTTTACTATAATTATTACTTTTTATATTCTCTTTTTTATTTTTCAATAACAAATCCTTCTATTTTAACAGTTTCCTGTTTGTTCGATGCATTTGAATAAATGTATATCGTTTTATTGAAAGCACCTTCTTCTGTAGGATTGTATGTTACTTTTATTTCTCCTGATTTCCCCGGTGCGAAAGGGTCTTTAGGCCAATCTACAGTTGTACAACCACAATTTGTATATACATCAAACAATATCAATGTTTTTTTACCTGTATTGGTAAATTTAAGAAGCATTGTTTTAGCATTTCCCATGGAAATTTCTCCAAAATTCAACGCTTGTTTTTCCAGATTTAAGAATGACTTATCTGTTTGTTGAGACTGTGCCAATCCAACAAAAGAACTCATCAACAATAATCCTATTACTACTAAAAAAAACCTTTTCATTGTCATCTCTATTTATTCTACTTTTTTATCTATACAAATATGATGCCAAACTAATATTTTTTGTTGCCTAATTACAATAAATCTGGATTTACTTTTGCAAATTTGTATCCAAATTCGGGTAAATATGGGTTTCCTAAAATATTTTTAAGGAAATCTATATAACTATCTGTAAATGTAAATTCGTCCATGTTATAGTAATCACTTTGTAAAGGACGATTACCAATACTTCCCATATCGATAGTTTCTGTGTTGTATTCTTCCAATTCTTCTCTTGGAACAATTTTACTCATAACAGGCATTTTACCATAATCTTCTCTTATCAACAAATCTAAAACTTTGTCTGCAAGAGTAGAAGTAAGTAATCTATCGTATTCACAGCAAAAACCAGAACGAGGATAATAACCTGTCACTTGTGAACGAGCAGAAATTCCTAATTTATTAGAAATTTCGGAAGCAATAACACCACTTACTCCTCCAAAACGAGGGTGTCCATATTCATCTGTTTCAGAACTTGCATATACCATACTCAATTGTTTGGTATTATCGTCCCACCAACGAACACCTTCGGAAACAGCAATAATAAGGTTTTTCTTTTCTTGATAACGTTTTTTTATTACCTCAAAGAAACGTTCTTTTCTTTCTGCTGTCATTTCATATTCTGGAACTAATGCCATTTCGGCACCGCCAAAAATTGCACTTCCTGTCAACCAGCCAGCATCTCTTCCCATTACTTCTACAACCATAATTCTCTCATGAGATTCATTGGTAGAACGAAGATGACGAGTCATTTCACTTACACGTGTTGCCGCTGAAGGAAACCCCGGACAAAGAACGGCTTCTGTTGCTTTTCCTTGATAATAATGCATTGTTTTTGTTCGCAAATCATTATCTATTGTTTTTGGAAAGCCTATTACTGGAATACCTTCTCTTTCGTATAATCTTTTTGCTGCTCCATTGGTATCGTCGCCACCTATGGTTACAAGAACATCTATTTTATATTTTTTTAAATTTGCAATAATTTGAGGAACTCTATCTTCTGGATTTTTTTTCGATGGAAATGGATTGGTTCGACTTGAACGCAATGCTGTTCCTCCATATATTCCATTGTATGGTTGATTGGTCAAATCTACAATATTGCCTTCACCTAAAAGACCTTTCCAACCTTGCAAAATTCCATAGACTTTAAAACCTAAAATTAAGGCTCTATTTCTAATATTCTCTATACTTGAATTTATCGCAGGAGTATCTCCTCCTCCTGAAAGAATTGCTAAGGTCTTGCCTTTAAATATTTTTTGTTCTTGCATATCTTTTTTCTTTTTATTTCAAAATGCAAAGATAACACTTTTTTATATACTATTGAATTTATTTTGTTTAAATTAATTTTTTTCTTTGTATTGTAAATCTATTTAAAACAAAAGAAAGGAGATATTCTCCTTTTCCTTGTGGATTTCTTTTATTTTTTCTTTTCTTTTTTAGATTTTTTTGTGTTTTGGGGTTCTTCTGAGGTTGAAGTTTCTTCTTTCTCTTGGGGAAGTTCTACTTCTAATTCCAATTTACTCCAATCTGCTGTGTTATTTAGTTTTTCTTTATAATCACAGATATTTTCTGCCGTTATTGCTTCGCCATTTACTGATTTGATAATACTATAAATCGAATATTGCGAATTTAGGGCTTTTTGAATAATTCGTAATTCATTATTAACAATTTCTGTTTTATATGGGTTGATATTCAACTCTTTTGTTGTAAAACTTTTGATTTGTTTACAATATATTTGGTTATTTTTTTCATCTATTATCCAATCAAAATGGGAGATAAATAGCAAACCAACTTCAAAATAATGTACTCCTGTTTCGTATTTTACTGGAAAAAATTCACTTACTAAGCCATTTATATCTATAAATTGATATTCTTTTATAAAACATGTATCGTTTAATAATCCATAAATTTCACCATCTGTTACTTTATCAAAAACAATATCTTTAGATGATGGGGTATAAGTGATTTTTGGAAACGTAAAAAAGTATTGTGAATTGATATTCAAACATATATATTGTTCTTTACCATTTAATGTCATTCTCATACGTGGAATATTTGTACAATTATTTGCCGCTCCTATTCCCAAAAATGTACAATTAAAGGATTTGTAGCCTATTGTATCTTCTTGTTTCAAAGAATCTATAAGCATTATTGTACTATCTGAAAAATTAATGGCTATCGTTTCTTTAGAAAAATCACTATCGGATAACAATCCTGAAATATCTATTTCCCAACGATTAGCATTTTTACAACTATTTCTTTTCCAACCACTTCCAAAATTTTCATACATTATTAAAGCAGCCGTTGATTCGTGTTTACAAATTGGCAATTCTAAATCACAAGGTTGGAAATAAATAGCCACTTCTCCTTTTTGTTTTGTTTTTTTGCTTGGTATTTCACAAGAAGTAGAATTACAAACAAACTCTTCAGACAAAGGAATTCTCATTCTATATCGTTTAACAATAGTATGTGTTTTTTTCCACAATAACGAGGTATCTGTATTTTTATTTAAAACATTTGAAGAATTTACTGATAACAATACTGTATCATATTCATTTCCAATTTTCATCGGAAGATAGATTCCGTTTTTATATATAAATTTCATTTTTGTTCGATAGTTAAATGTAACTTGATTCTTTTTTAAAACCTTAGCAAAATGAACCATCTTTATAAGATTACATGAAGCAAAACAAATTGAAACAATAACTATTAGCCCTACTACTTTTAAAAATTTTTTCCTTTTCATATTGAATACCATTAAAACAGACACCAACTTTTCACATTGATAATCTGCTGATAATCTTTAGTTTATAAACTAATTTTTTTTTCTTTATCTTTCTGTATTGGAAAAATCATACTTGAAATTATTACTACACCCATTGGCATTAAAATTCCAACATGAGTGGCTTCTAAAGCACTTGCTCCAAAATATTGTTTTTCTAAAATTGCATAACCTATTAAAAAAAATAACACTACAAGTATTAAAATGTTTGAAAAACTTGGTTGTTTAATAATTTCTATCAATGTCAATACTGCTGTAAATAAAATCGCTGATATTGCTCCTATCATAATATGAAAGCCAACATTTTCACTGCATTTTATAAAACACGGTGCAAACATTAACAACATTGATAAAACAACACCTAATATATTACGTATTATTCTTTTATTACTAAGTTTTTTTGCAAAAAAGGAAATTAATATTATTGCAACTATTCCTATTATTCCTGATATTATTAACATCTTCTATATATTTTACAAGTTTTATTATCTTTTGCAAAAATACAAAAATTTTTAGTACAAACAAAAAAATGCAACTTTTTTTACTTTTTCTATTAAAATGCTGTTATACAGGAAGAAAAAAAATCATACAAATCTTTTTCAATATTCTTTCTGTTTTTTTATAATTCTGTTTATTGAATCTATATTAATAATAATATGTAATTTTAAAAATTTTGTGTTATCTTTGTAAGTTGTAATTTTAAATAAAAAAGAAGATATGTTTTACAGTCAACTTTGTTTAGATTCAAATATTGAAAATATTACTGAAGTAGAAGAATTTATAGACCATTTACTTCAAAAATGTAATATTGAAGAACAATATAGAGCATTAATAAGTGTACCTTTGATAGAAGGAACCAAAAATGCTATCGTTCACGGAAATTGTTGTGATAAATCGAAAAAAGTTACTATTGCTATGCAAATTAATAATGCAAAAATGCATTTTTCAATTGCAGATGAAGGACAAGGTTTTGACTTTGAAAAAATATTGCAACAATCTATTTTAGAAAGAAAAGGTAACGGACTATTACTCATAGAAAAATTGGCAACCAATATTCAATTCGATGACAATGGTTCAAAAATATCTTTTGTGATAGATGTTCCTTTTTCTATTGTTGATAATCAAAAAAGAATCAATATTTTAAACCAAATTCAAAACCAAGAAATCAAACAAAAACACTTAATTTAAAATGAGTAATATTAATTTTTTTACCGAAAATATATCTTACAGATTACAACACAAAACAAAAATAAGACAACTTTTAAAACTTCTTGCAGAAGAAGAAGGAAAAAATATTGGAGAAATAAACTATATTTTTTGTTCTGATGATTATTTACTAAATATCAATAAAGAATATTTAAAAGCAGACTATTTAACAGATGTTATCACATTCGATTATTGTGAAAAAAACATCATTTCTGGTGATATTTACATTTCAATAGAGCGTGTTAAAGAAAATAGTAAACTTTATCATCAATTATTTTTTCAAGAAACACTCCGAATAATAATTCATGGAGCATTACATTTATGTGGTTATAAAGATAAAAAACCATCAGAAGAAAAAACAATGAGAAAAAAAGAAGATTATTATTTAAAAAAATACATATAAATTATTAAAATACAATTATTTATAATTTTGTTTCACGTGAAACAATATAAGATATGATAAATAAATTTGATGTAATTGTTGTAGGAGCAGGACATGCAGGTTGTGAAGCGGCTATGGTTTCAGCACGTTTAGGTTGTAATACATTGTTAATAACAATGAATTTAGATAATATCGCTCAAATGTCTTGCAATCCAGCAATAGGAGGAGTAGCCAAAGGACAAATAGTTCGAGAAATTGACGCTCTTGGTGGCTGGACAGGAAAAATTACCGACCAATCTACATTACAATTTAGAATGCTCAATCGCTCAAAAGGTCCTGCAATGTGGAGTCCACGAGCTCAATGCGATAAAACAATGTTTTCTATCAACTGGAAACAACAATTGGAACAAACTCCAAACTTGTATTTACGTGAAGATACCGTTGTTGATATAACTATTGAAAACAATAAAATTAAATCTGTTACAACAAAATTAGGAATTACATTTTTTACAAACGCTCTTATTTTAACTAATGGTACTTTTTTAAATGGTAAAATACATATCGGATTAATTAATTTTTCAGGAGGAAGAATAGGAGAGTCCGCAAGTTTTTCTTTAACTGAAAAACTTGTTCAATTTGGTTTTAACAGCTATCGACTAAAAACAGGAACTCCTGTAAGAATAGACAAACGCACTATTGATTTTTCTAAAATGGAAAGACAAGACGGCGACAAAAACCCAACAGGATTTTCATTTGATACAACGAACAAAAACATTATTAATAAACTACCTTGTTGGATATGTTATACATCAACAGAAGTTCACGATATTCTTCGTAGTGGATTTGAATTTTCTCCTCTTTTTCAAGGTAGAATTTCAGGTGTTGGACCTCGATACTGTCCTTCTATAGAAGACAAAATTGAACGTTTTTCCGATAAAACAAGACATCAATTATTTTTAGAACCAGAAACCGAATTTGGTAATTCTTATTATCTTAATGGATTTTCTTCTTCATTGCCTGAAGATATACAATTAAAGGCTTTACATAAAATAGAAGGTCTTGAATATGCACGTATTTTAAAACCGGGATATGCTATAGAATACGATTATTTCGACCCAACACAACTTTATGCAACCCTTGAAACAAAAATTGTCAACAATCTTTATTTTGCAGGACAAATTAACGGAACAACAGGTTATGAAGAAGCAGCAGCACAAGGATTGATTGCTGGAATAAATGCTGCTCTAAAATTACAAAATAAATCTCCTTTTATTCTTCATCGCGACCAAGCATATATTGGCGTTCTTATTGATGATTTAATTACCAAAGGAGTAGATGAACCTTATAGAATGTTTACCTCTCGTGCAGAATACCGTATTTTATTGAGACAAGACAATGCAGATTTTCGTTTAACTCCTCTTGCTTTTGAATTAGGAACTATTAATGAAAATATTTATAAAAATTTGCTTTCAAAAAAGGAACAATTAGAGGAATTAATTCTTTTTATTCGCAATTATAATGTTGAACCTACACAAATTAATTATTTTTTGGAAACAGAACAATTATCTACCATAACACAAAAAGTCAAACTTTCTCAATTATTATTACGACCACAAATTAGCATACAAAATATAATAAAAATTTTGCCAGATTTTGCCAATTATTTACAAGAAAAAAACTTTTCTTTTGAACTAATAGAACAAGCAGAAATTGTAATAAAATATGAAAATTACATAGAAAAAGAAAGAATAATGGCTCAAAAAATGCATGATTTAGAAGAAATAAAAATCCCTGACAATATTGATTATTATTCTTTACAATCTCTCTCTTCTGAAGCAAGACAAAAATTATCTAAAATAAAACCTCTTACAATTGGACAAGCCTCTCGTATCTCTGGCGTTTCTCCTTCAGATATTTCTGTTCTTCTTGTTTTACTTAAAAGATAATGTTTCACGTGAAACATTATTATAAATTATTTATAATCAGCATTTTAAACTATTTTTATTGTTTTATTTCAATTTTTTATAAAAAATAAGATTCAAATATTTGCCATTTTTAGCCATTTTAAGACACTTTTTGCTCTTATGGAACTATTCATCGAAAATCTTGAGAAATGTGCTTAAAACGAATGTTTTTTAAAGTGTTTATAAACAGATATTTATATTCTTTTTCTAAAAAACATACCAATAAAAAGAATATCTTGGTATAATTTTTCAAAATTAAAAGATTTTTATTACTTTTGCAAAATGACAAAAGATAAACAAAAAATAGAAATAATGGCTCCTGTTGGGTCATTTGAAGCATTGAGTGCCGCTATTCAATCTGGTGCTGATGCTGTTTACTTCGGTATTGGCAATTTAAATATGCGTTCTCGTTCATCTATCAATTTTTCATTAGATGATATGAAACAAATTTCAGAAATTTGTCAACAACATAATATCAAAACATATTTGACAGTCAATACTATAATTTACGATAACGAACTTTCTGAAATGAAATCATTGATTGATGCAGCAAAAACAAACAAAATAACGGCTGTTATTGCTTCAGATATGTCTGTTATTCAATATGCAAAATCTCAAAATGTAGAAGTTCACATTTCTACACAATGTAATATTACCAATATCGAAGCCGTTCGTTTTTTTGCTCAATATGCCGATGTTATGGTAACGGCTCGCGAACTTTCATTGAAACAAGTTGCAAATATTATTCAACAAATAAAAGAAGAAAATATTTGTGGTCCTTCTGGTAATTTAGTAAGAATAGAAGTTTTTGTTCACGGAGCATTGTGTATGGCTGTTTCTGGAAAATGTTATTTAAGTTTACACAATTTCAATGCTTCCGCCAATAGAGGTGCTTGTTTACAACCTTGCAGAAGAGCATATCACGTTTATGATGTTGACAATGAAGTTGATGCTATTGTAGATGAAAAATATATTATGTCACCCAAAGACTTATGTACCATTGGCTTTTTAGATAAAATAATAAAAGCAGGTGTTACTGTTTTGAAAATCGAAGGTCGTGGTCGTTCTCCTGAATACGTAAAAACAGTAACTTCTTGTTATAAAGATGCCTCTAATGCCGTTTTAGATGGAAGTTTTGGTGAAGAAAAAGTAAATATTTGGCTACAAAAATTATCTTGTGTTTACAATCGAGGATTTTGGGACGGTTATTATTTAGGTAGAAAACTTGGAGAATGGACACAAAGATATGGTTCTCAAGCAAAAAAAACTAAAATTTACATTGGTAAAATTACCAACTTTTTCTCAAAATTAAATGTTGCTGAAATAAAATTAGAAGCAGGATTTATCGAATTAAACGATGAATTGTTAATCATTGGACCAACTACTGGCGTTTGTGAAACAAATATTCAAGAAATTCGTGTTGACCTTACTTCTACAAAAATAGCAAAAAAAGGTTGTTTTTGTTCTATCAAAACACCTAATATTGTAAGAAAAAATGATAAAGTTTACAAAATTGTTAGCATTTGTGATAGCGACGATTACGAAATAATATCTTCTTAAAATATTTACAATATCTTTTTGTTTTATATCATTTTTTTTTATACCTTTGTAAAGTTAATTTTAGTAATAACCAAAAAATATTAAGACTATGGCAGGAATAAATAAAGTTATCCTAGTAGGTCACCTTGGAAAAGACCCAGAAGTAAAGAAGACAAATAACGATGCAAAATACGCACGTTTTACATTGGCAACAACCGAAAACTATAAAGATAAAGTATCTGGTGAAAAAAAAGAAATCACCGAATGGCACAATATTATCTGTTGGAGAGGTTTAGCCGATGTAGCAGAACAATGGTTGAAAAAAGGTCAACAAATTTATGTTGAAGGTAAAATTAGAACACGCTCTTGGGAAGATAACGGCGTAAAAAAATTCATGACAGAAATTGCTGCAGATACTTTTACTATGTTATCTTCAGGAAAAGGTGGAGAAAATACTACTCAAGTTCAACAACAAGTAGTAAACAATATCAATGACCTTCCTCCTATAGAAGAAGATGACCTTCCTTTTTAAGATATGAATAAAATTGATTCACAAGTATTTAATTTTTTAATCGACTTAGAAAATCATAACGATAGAGAATGGTTTTCTAAAAACAAAAAAAGTTATATTGAAGCTTTCAACAATGTTGAGAGCTTCATTAATGATTTGATAAAACATATTGCTGAATTTGATGCCTCTGTTGCAGACCAAGAAGCAAAAAAATGTATTTACAGAATATACCGAGACTTGCGATTTACTCCTGATAAACGTCCTTATAAAATACATTTCGGTGCATATATTGCCATGGGAGGAAAATCACTAAACAATGCAGGTTATTATGTTCATATTCAAAATAATATGTCATTTTTAGCAGCAGGATTATGGTGTCCAGAAAGAAATTTATTAAAAAAAATTAGACAAGAAATTTATTACGAACCTAACACTCTTAACAACATTTTAAATGAATCTAAATTTAAAAAGCAATGGGGTAAATTAGGATTCGATAAAATGAAACGTCCTCCTAAAGATTATCCTTCTGATTTTGAATTTATTGATTTATTAATGTACAAAAGTTTTTGTACTGAAAAATTTCTAACAAACAAAGAAATTTGTAGTAATCAATTTATGCAAACTTGTATAGATGCATTTTCCGCAGGACAACCTCTTGTTAGCTATATGAACTATATCATAAAACTTTAAAAATGAAAGATTTACAAGAAATTATAAACAAAACATGGGAAGATAAATCTTTATTAAACACATCTACATCAAAAGATGCTATTTTAACAGTTATTGAAAAATTGGACAAAGGATTGCTTCGTGTTGCAGAACCAACATCAAACGGTGAATGGCATGTCAATACATGGATAAAAAAAGCAGTAATTTTGTATTTTCCTTTGCAAAAAATGGAAACAATGGAAGTGGGAATGTTAGAATTTCACGATAAAATACCACTAAAAAAAGATTACGCTTCTTTAGAAGTAAGAGTTGTTCCAACTGCTGTTGCTCGATATGGTTCTTATTTATCGAAAAATGTTATTTTAATGCCTTCTTACGTAAATATAGGTGCTTATGTTGGTAAAAATACAATGATTGACACTTGGGCAACTGTTGGTTCCTGTGCACAAATTGGTGAAAATGTTCATTTAAGCGGTGGTGTTGGAATTGGAGGAGTTTTAGAACCTGCTCAGGCGGCTCCTGTAATAATAGAAGATAATTGTTTTATTGGTTCTCGTTGTATTGTAGTGGAAGGTGTTCATGTAAAAAAAGAAGCAGTATTAGGTGCTAATGTCGTTTTAACTAAATCTACTAAAATTTTTGATGTAAGTGGTACAAAACCTATTGAATACAAAGGTGTTATACCTGAACGTTCTGTTGTTATTCCTGGTAATTATAAAAAGACATTTTCTGCTGGTGAATTTTTTGTTCCTTGTGCTTTAATTATTGGTCGTCGTAAAGAATCCACAGATACAAAAACTTCTCTAAATGATGCTTTACGCGATTTTAATATATCTATTTAATTAATTGATAAATAAGGAATTATCTTTTTATATAATTCATCATAGATTATTGCAGCCTTTTTTATTTCTTCTACTTTTTGATAAGGTCCATTTTTTTCTCGATATGATACTATCAATTTTGCAATAGGATATTCTATATATGGATGTTTCGTCAATTCTTTTATAGTTGCTTTGTTAATATTTATAGTTTTAATATATTGACTATCAATATAAAAATAATTTACAATGTTTGAATAATTACTATTATCAATGCCATAAACTTCTTGTAACTGTTCTAATGAATAAAATCCGCCCAAACGTTTTCGATAACGTAAAATATTTGAAACCATTTTAGTGCTGATTGTTTGAATTGTCTCTAATTCAATACTATCTGCCTTATTCAAATTTATGCGATTGATTTTTTTAACTTTTTCTTTTTTGTTTATTATTGAATTAGAATCATTTATTATTTTAGAAAATTGTTTTTTTTCATTTTTAAAATGAACATAATCTTTTAAAATATTGTATTCTTTTTCATCTATACAATACAATTTTTTTAAATCTTCTGATTTTTTAATTTTTCCGCCTTTAGCAAGATATTTATCAATTTGAATAGCCTCTTTTTCAGTAAAACCTAAACGTTTCCAATCATTTATTTTCATTGTATCTACGCAAAAATGAAATGGACGTAAAGTAGTCTTTGAATAAAAATTCTTTTTTTGTTTGTATTTGTTTTTTCTTGCATCATTTATTGAATCACGTAAACGAATTTGTTCATTTACAAATTGCTCATATAAAACATCATCTTTTTGAGTAAAATTTATAGTTTTTTTATTTATATAATATTGAATAACAATTAAAAAGAATAAAAAAAAGCAAATAATCAATACCAAAAGAATCATTCCTCTGATTTCTGAAGCAGTAAAATCAAAAGCATCTTTAAATTTTGTTTTAAAAGATTTATTATCAGCCATATATATGTAAACTTTGCTCTATTTTTATCAAATGCATTCCCAACCATGTTAAAATAAGAAAAGCAAATGCAAAAATATTTAAAACATGGTACTTTTTTTCTTTTATAGAAAAATTCATTTGTATTGCATATAAAATACAAGTTATCAATGCAAAAGATTCTTTAATATCCCAAGACCAAAAATTTCCCCATATATCATTCGCCCATAAAGAACCTATCAATAAACCTATCAATAAACAAGACAAACCTATTTTATTCACAATAAAAAATTCTTTTTTTGCTATCATTTTTTTCAATAAAACCATTACTGACATTACCATACTAATAGCCAAAAGTGAATAAGCGATTATATAAATAGCAACATGTGGAATAAACCATGGACTTTGTAACGCTGGTGGTAAAACTTTGTTAAAAGTATCCATTTTCAATAAATTGATAAAAATAAACACAACACTTAATAAACTACTGATAATAAGTGTAATATTTAATTTTAATATTTTAAAAAAAAGTAATCCAAATAAAGATACAAAGAAAACAAACCATATTTTTGTTTCAAAATAAGTTTCAAAAGGAATTTTCTGAAAATGAATCCATAATGTAACTATTACAGACAATGTTGTTAAAAAAACAAAAAAAGCAGAAAAAAAACCAAAATTATTTTTCTTTAATAGTACAAAAAGAATTGTTAAACAAGAAAAAATTATTTGAGAAACAAATATTAGAGTTAATACTTTTTGTATCATATTAATTTTCAAATAATTATTATATTAATTTATGCACTTCATGACCTTCTACATAAATAGCAGAAAAAGGACGAGAAGGACAAAGATTTTCACAAGCACCACAACCTATACAACGTTCTGTACTAATAATAGGTACTTTAAGAGATGAATCATCAGAAATATTTATCATTTGAATAGCACCTGTTGGACAGTGTCTTGCACAATTACCACATTCAACTTTATCGGTAATAGGAATACAATTTTTTCCTATCCAAACAGCATGACCTATTTGTGTAGAAGATTTTTCTTCTTTATTTATCTTTTTTATTGCACCAGTAGGACAAACTTTACTACATTTTGTACATTCTGGTCTGCAATAACCTTTTTCGTATGACATTTCTGGTTGCATCAAATTTTCTATTTTTGTAGAAGGACGCAAAACATTATTTGGACAAACTGAAACACATAATTGACACGCAGAACAACGTGTAGAAAAATTTTTATTACTTTTTGAACCTGCCGGTTTTATTGCTGTCTGTCTATTCGGAACTTTTTTATCTTGTATAAAAGCCAATCCACCATCTACAATTTTCGATTGTGCTTTTATTGCAGCAAACAATGCCGTAAAAGCAGAAATTCCTAAAAACTTTCTTCTTGATATTTCATTATTTTTCGTTTTCATAATCTTTATTTTTTAGTTTATACGCAATAGCATTATTTTTACATTTGTTGATACAATCCATACAAGTCATACAACGAGAATAATCTATTGTATGATTTGAAATATCTATACAAGATGATTTACAATTATATGAACAAAGTTTACAATTGACACATTTTTTTTCGTTAATACGCAATTTTAATAAAGAATACTTTGAAATAATACCAAACAAAGTACCAATAGGACAAATAGTATTACAATAAATTCTTCCTTTTGTCCAAGAAAGTACTACAATTAAAACAAAATACATTATCGCTATAATAAAAGTAGATAAACTTTTAATATAAACATCTGTTTCATAGAAAGCATAACTATTTACACGTTCTGCAAAATAAGCGAAAAGATTATTAATCAATTGATATACTGGAGCAAAAAGATTTGATGCAATTCTTCCATATATACTATAAGGAGCAATTATCATTGCAATATAATTTATCCCGATTGTTGTTAATAGAATGAAAATCAATAAAATAGAGTATCTTAACCATTTTATTTCTTTCTTATATTTAAACCTATTCTTTTTAAATTTTTTTGAAAACCAAATAACAATGTCTTGAAATACACCTAAAGGACAAATTACTGAACAATACAATCTACCAAATAAAAATGTAAACAATATTAGTGCAATTATTATACCAAAATTTAAGGCTAAAATAGCAGGTAAAAATTGTATCTTTGCTAACCAACCAAAATAATAATGAATAGTTCCTGTAAAATCTAAAAAAAGTAAAGTTATAAGTATAAAGATTATAACTGCAATTGATGTTCGTATTTTTTTCAACATAATAATTTTATTTTGATAATTCTAACATTCTTAAAATAGATGTTTTTGCATCTTTTATAATATTTTCATCTAAAAATATTTCATTGGTATCAAATGCTAAACAATTATAAATTTTTTCTAAAGTATTCAATTTCATATATTGACAATCGTTACAATTACAAAAATCGGTAGAAGATGCAATAATGAATTGTTTATTTGGAGATAACTCTTTCATTTTATGTAAAATACCTGTTTCTGTAGCGACAATAAAAGTATTGCAATCAGATTTTTGAGAATATGCTAACAATTGAGTAGTAGAACCAATAAAATCTGCAAATTGTAAAATAATTTGTTTACATTCAGGATGTGCAATCAATTGTGCATCAGGATATTTTATTTTTAATTTCAATATATTTTCCGCTTTTAAATTGTCATGAACATGACAAGCACCATCCCAAAGCAACATATTTCTACCAGTAATATTATTTATATAGTTACCCAAATTTCTATCAGGAGCAAAAATTATTTTTTCTTCTTTTGGAAAACTTTCCACTATTTTCACAGCATTGCTTGAAGTACAAACAATATCTGACAAAGTTTTCATTTTTGCACTACAATTTATATAAGTAATTACTTTATAATCAGGATATAATGATTTAAAAATTTCAAAATTTTCTGCTTTACAACTATCTGCCAAAGAGCAAGAAGAATCAATATCTGGAAGAAAAACCTTTTTTTCTGGATTAAGAATTTTAGCAGTTTCAGCCATAAAATAAACACCAGCAAAAACAATTCTTTCAGCATTTGTATTTTGAGCGTATTGTGCCAAAGCTAAACTATCACCCAAATAATCTGCTATCTCTTGAACTTCTGATACGTTATAATAATGTGCTAAGATAACTGCATTTTTTTCTTTTTTTAATTGTAATATTTTATCTTTTAATGTCATTACTCAAAATTTTATTCGATGCAAAGATAGCATTTTTACAAATATCCACATTAATCATTAATAAAATATATTTTATTCTTTTAAGAAAAAAGTTGGTGGTCATAAATGATGTTGAAACTGTTGATAATTTTTTTTTCTTTTGTTTTGCAGTATTTTATGACATAAGATAGTAGATAAAAATTTATTTAAAACTTTCTGAAATGTTGTTAGTAATTTCTAAAAAAAACTTATGAGAATTTTGTTAAGAAGATTTAAACAAAAATTGTTAATATTGAAGGTAAATTTTATAAGTCAATATTTTAAAAATAGAAAAACAACTTATTTATTTGTAAATCAAAATATTATTTATCTTCTTAATTATTTGCATTTTAGTAATAAGTGAAGAAAATTTTTTAACAATAGAAAAATTTCTTTAAAAATTCAAAAATTTTGATATAATAATACAAAATCAATACTTTATGAAGTTTTCAAACTTTTTTTTATTGTAAATCAAAAGAATGAAATATATATCAACAAATTGTTAATAAAAGATTTTTCTACGTAAAAAAAATATTTTTATATTAAGAGCGTTCTTATATATAGAAATTCAAAAATATGAGGTGTATATGCAAATAGAGTTTTTTCTTTTAATAATATCATTACTTTTTTTTATGAGCATACTTGTTAGCAAAATGAGTAGTCGTTTAGGAGTTCCTACATTGTTGTTATTTTTAATAGTAGGAATGTTATTTGGAAGTGATGGATTTGGATTACATTTCGAAAATTTAAAAATAAGTCAGGCAATAAGTACAGTTGCTCTTTGCATAATATTGTTTGCTGGTGGTATGGAAACGAAATTTTCTGAAGTAAAACCTGTTCTCGCTCCTGGATTAGTATTGGCTACTTTGGGTGTTTTCATTACAACAATACTTACAGGATTAATTATTTATTTTTTACATAATTTACCGATATTAAGAGAAGAAACGATAGATTTTAGTTTACTATTTTGTTTTTTGTTGGCAGCAACGATGTCTTCAACAGATTCTGCATCAGTATTTTCTATTTTACGTTCCAAAGGTTTGAAATTAAAAAATAATCTTCGACCAATACTTGAATTAGAAAGCGGAAGCAATGACCCGGTTGCGTACGTGTTGACAATTACTTTTATTGGTTTAATTATGGAACCGATAAACAATCATTATGAAATGGTTGTATTGACAATTTTCTTACAATTGATAATAGGAGCCATTATAGGATTTTTAATAGGAAAAGGATTGGTATGGTTTATTAATAAAATAAACATTGATAATGCATCGTTTTATCCAATTTTGGCACTTACATCTTGTGTTTTTATTTTTGCAGTTTCTTATTTTTTAAAAGGCAATAGTTATTTGTCTGTTTATATTGGAGGGCTTGTTATAGGAAATTCTAAATTAGTACATAAACGTTCTATACGAAACTTTTTTGATAGTTTTTCTTGGTTAAGTCAATTGTTAATGTTTTTAACTTTGGGATTATTGGTAAATCCTTCTGAATTAAAATCAATGTTGTTACCGGGAATAATCATTAGTTTTACAATGATGTTTATTTCTCGTCCTTTGAGTGTTTTTATTTCGATGATACCATTTAGAAAATATAGTTTTAAAGATAAAACATATCTTTCTTGGGTTGGATTACGTGGTGCTGTTCCTATTGTTTTTGCAATTTTGTGTAGAATAGCCAATGTTCCACATGGAGAAGAATTGTTTAACATTGTTTTTATTTGTGTTTTAATATCTTTGGTTATACAAGGAACAACAGTTCCATCGTTTGCAAAATTGTTGAAATTATCGGATAAACCAAAACAGAAAATGGTTAAATCGGATTTTGATATAGATTTTTCTGATGAAATAAAATCAGCAACAACAGAAGTTGTTTTAACTCAAGATATTATAGAAAAAAAAGGGAATAACTTATTGTCTTTTGGAATACCAGAAAAAACATTGGTAATTATGGTAAAACGAGGAGAACAATATTTTGTTCCAACAGGAAAAACTATTTTACATGCTGACGATAGATTATTGATAATTAGTGATAATCAAGAAGAATTGTTAGAATCATTGAAAGTTTTAGGAATAAAAGAACAAAAGAAAGAAGAAAAAAATCAAATGTTTACAAAAGTTATTTCTGAAAAGATAGGAAATATAAAGTTTGGTAAGAAATAAAATAGTAAAAAACTGTCAAATTGCTAATAAAAAGATGTAAAAAAAAGGAAAATTTAGACCTAAAATAGATGTTTTTGTTAAATTTATGATATGTTAATGATAAGAAACAAAAAAATGTAATTTATTATATTGTTGATATACAATATATTATTAAAATTATTGTTGCTAAAAACATTTGAAAGAAAAATTTTGAATATAAATAAAAAACATAAGGAAAAAAATTATACTTTTGCATTTCAATTTTTATAAAAATATTTTTAAATAAAATTTAAACAAAAAATAGGAAATTATGGTTAAACAGTATGAAGCCGTTTTCATTATGACTCCCGTTTTGTCTGAAGACCAGATGAAGGAAACGGTACAAAAATTCGAACGTATCATTCTTGAAAATAATGGAGAATTGATACATCAAGAAAATTGGGGTATGAAAAAATTAGCATATCCTATCAAAAAAAGGTCATCAGGATTCTATCATTTATTTGAATTTAAAGCAGAACCTGCATTCATTAAAGAATTGGAAATTCAATTCAAACGTGATGAAAGAGTTATGCGTTATTTGACAGTATCTTTAGATAAAGATGCCATAGAGTTTAATAAAAAACGTCGCGAAGTAAAAGGCGAAAAAACAAACGAATAGGAGGAAATAGTATGGCACAAACAAATACAGATATAAGATATTTAACACCAATTGCGGTAGATGTTAAAAAGAAAAAGTATTGCCGTTTCAAAAAAACAGGTATCAAATACATAGATTATAAAGATGCTCAATATTTGTTGAGATTTGTAAATGACCAAGGTAAAATTTTACCTCGCCGTCTTACAGGTACATCATTGAAATATCAAAAAAAGGTTGCTCAAGCAATAAAAAGAGCTCGTCATATTGCTATTTTACCTTATGTTGCAGATAATTTGAAAGATAACAAATAGGAGGAAAAATTATGGACGTAATATTAAAAGAAGATGTAGCCAATTTAGGCTTTGAAAACGATATTGTAACAGTGAAAAATGGATATGCCCGTAATTTTTTGTTCCCACAACGTTTGGCTATCCCAGCAACAGAATCTAATCGTAAAATTTTAGCAGAAAACCTTAAACAAAAGGCTCGTAAATTAGAACAAATAAAAGTAGCTGCAGAAACTCTTGCTTCTAAAATTCAAGATGTTGTTGTTGAAGTAAAAGTTAAAGCAACAACAGAAGGTAATGTTTATGGTTCTGTTACTAATGCTCATGTTGCAGATGCATTAAAAGAACAACATAATATTGAATTGGATAAAAAGAAAATTGTTTTGTTAACAACAATCAAAGAATTAGGTGATTTTACTGTTAATGTTCCTTTACACAAAGAAGTAAAAGCAGAATTTACAGTTCGCGTTGTTGCAGAGTAAAATTTTTTAAAGAAAACTCGAAAATAGAGTATAAACAACAAAAAAACGTGTAGCACATTGTGTTACACGTTTTTGTTTTATTTTTTGTAAAAACATACTTGAAAAGTTATAAAAAAATATTATTTTTGCAACATGGAAATTAGGAGAATAAACAACGGTAAAATTTTCTATTTTGGAAATGATGTAATTCCTAAGTACAGTTTTAACGCAAAAGAGTTAGACGAAGAAACAGGAATGTACTATTTTGAGGCTCGTTACTATAGGGCACCTACTTTCATTTCTCGTGACCCACTAATGAACGAAAAACCATGGCTTACTCCTTACCATTATTGTAGCAACAACCCAGTGGGAAGGATTGACCCAAGTGGGATGATGGATGATGAATATGAATTTAACCAAAAAGGAGAATTGTTAAATGTAATAAAAAATGATGAAGCCGATATTCTCCGTGTTGTTAAAACAGATAGAAAAGGGAATATTAAATATGATAAAGATGGGAATAAAAAAATAATTGCAACATCACAGAATTTTGAAGCAGGCTCTATTGCTTGTGGAGGAAAAGAGATTTTAGATGCTGATGGTACAACATTTAATGCAGTTGTTTTTGAAATGTCAGAAACAGGAGAAAAAAATAGAGTTGCAATGTTTGAGTTTCTTGCACAAAACACTAATTCTGAATGGAGTACTTTTAAAGGTAAAACTAAAAGTGGAGATTATTTAGGCATTCTTTCTTCGTCTCATGAAAGTAGTTGCGAAAGAGCTGCATCCTCGTTGATAGATAAACACACTTTCTTAGGCACGGCTAAAATTTCCGAATGGTATCATAGCCATCCACGAAATTCGATAGAAACTCCTTCAGGATATTCATATTTACCACAAGTTACACCTAAATATGGAGAAGGAGACCATGGTGTTGCAAAATACTACAACCGACAGATACCTAATCTAAAAGTATATGGAGCTGATAGTGGAACATATTATACATTCAAAATAGGAGGATATAGCAAAGATGCAAAAAGGTAAATTCATTTTAGTAATATTGATATTATTTGTTGTAAAATTTTCAATCGCACAAACACAAGAACAGAAGATACCGTTTTATTGCAATGGTGCTTGTTGTCATAGATGTGGTGTATTTATAGCGGATTTCAGAGATTATAATAAATATGTTTTTAGGATATGTAGAAAAGAGGAAAAACAGAAAAAGAAAAAAGAAAAAATAGAAAAAAAATATTCTTGTTTTCATATTTCTCGTGATTATACATACTCCTTAATAGCCAATCAGAATCCTAATGGCTCTTGTTTATGCAGTTTTATTATTACGAATAAAAACGTTATAAATTATTTATTGCCTCTTTTTCCTAATAACATAAAAAAGGAAATTCTATATAGTTATAGTGATAATAGGGATACTATTTTTAAAGATTTGATAGAATATGAGCATAAAACAATAGTTAATGATAGGGATACTTTTTTTAATAAGATAGAATATGATAATAAAACAATAATTACTGATAGTGTATTTTATTATCCTTTACGAGATACTACGCTACGTTATGCGGTCATTTTTACTTCTCATTTTGATATGTTCGATGAATTTATAGAACTTCTTAAACAAGAAGATATTTTAAAAGATTATTATTTAATAGATGTAGATGGAATGACGACTATTAGCATTTTTATTCCTCTGATAGATCCTCCGCAAAATAATGAGGAGAAAACGAAAAAAGCAGAATAAAACTCCAACCTATAAAGTTATAAAAAAATGCTATCTTTTCAAAATATTCAAGATAAAAGAATATTAATTATTAACATTGGTTTGTGATAAAAATGTTTGTTAAAATTGAGGTTAGTAGTTTTATTTTTTCTACTTTTGCTTGGATAATAATTTTGTTGCATTGAAAAGCGTATTAAAATTTTGGTGTTTGTTATTTATAACAATAAGTTTGTTGGGTGATGTTGTTGCTCAGTCGAAAACTGCGTTAACCAATCAAAAAAAGAAACTTGAACAAGAAATTGCGGCACAAAAAAAGCAATTGGCAGCGACACAAAAAAGCAAAAAAAATTCTTTAAGAGAAATTCAACTTATTAATAATCAAATTCGTAATCAAGAAAAATTGATACAAACAATCAATAATGAAATTTCTGGATTAGACGAACAAATATCTCAAAATGAACAAGAAATTTGTCAATTGAACAATAAATTGGAATTGCTCAAAGAAGGTTACACCGATGCAATATATACAGCATACAAATATCGAAATCTTACCAATAAAATAGGTTTTATTCTCTCCTCGGAAAGTATTTCGCAGGCTCTTACTCGAATGACATATCTTTCAGAATATGCCCGAGCATTAAAAGGACATTTAGACCTGATAATTGAAACACAAAAGAAAATTCAAGCCAAAACAGATGTTTTACATCAAAATAAAGAAGAAAAATCGATTTTGGCACAAACAAAAGAAACCGAAAAAGCAAGATTGTCCAAACAAGAGAAAGAGAAACAAGTTATAGTAGCCAATTTGAAGAAAAAAGAATCACAAATTAATGAACAAATAAAAAAGAAAATCGCTCAACAGAAAAATATCAATGCGGCAATACAAAAAATTATAGATGCAGAAATTGCACAAGCAAATGCAGCAAAAAAAGCAGCATCTGCAAGTAAATCTACTTCAGGTACAACTACTTTACGAATGACACCTCAAGAAACAGCATTAGCACAAAATTTTGAAGCCAATAAAGGAAAATTGCCTTGGCCTGTAGAAAAAGGCAATATCATTAGTCATTTTGGCACACATTCCCATCCAGAAGTTTCTTCGGTACAAATAACAAATAATGGTATCAACATTTTAACAGAAAAAGGTGCTTCGGTTAGAGCCATTTTCAATGGTGTTGTTTCTGCTGTTGCTGATATTCATGGAATGAAAGCAGTAGTTATCAAACATGGCAATTATTTTTCTGTATATGCCAATTTAGCACTGGTAAATGTTCGTCAAGGACAATCTATTACAACAAAACAAGTGATAGGAAGTCTTTACAAAGAAACGAACGACCCTCATTCTGAATTGCATTTTGAAATATTAAAAGAAAAAATTCATCAAAATCCAAGTTCTTGGATTTTACGATAAAAAAATTTTATTTCAAAAAATGCTATTGCTGGATTTATTTTTTTTAGAGAATACAATTTATAAGTTATTTTTGCGTTATTACTAATAATAAATAAAAAATCAAATAATGGAAGGCAATTTTAAGTACTACAATCCGACAAAATTATTTTTTGGGAAAGAATCGTTAAAAAATCTCAAAAAAGAATTAGAACAATATGGTTCTACTATAATGTTATCTTACGGAGGAGGTTCAATAAAAACCAATGGCATCTATACACAAATTATAGAAATATTGCAATCAGCAGGAAAAACCATAATAGACGATGGAGGAGTAATGCCCAATCCTACAGTAGAAAAGATGTATGATGGTGCTAAAAAAGTACGTGAACATTCTGTAGATTTCATTTTGGCAGTTGGAGGAGGTTCTACAATAGATTATGCCAAAGGCGTTTCTGCTTCTGCATATTGTGAAGAAGACCCTTGGCAAAAATATTATATTCGTCAAGAAAATCCTTCTTGCAAATTGGTACCAATAGGTGCAGTACTTACCATGGTTGGAACAGGAAGCGAAATGAATGGTGGTTCTGTTATAACCAATCATGGTCAAAATCTGAAAATTGGAAAAATTTTCGGTGCAGAATTGATGCCAAAATTTGCTGTTCTTAATCCAGAATTTACATTTTCAGTTCCTCAATATCAAATGGTTGCAGGTTTTTTTGATATAATGTCTCATCTTATGGAACAATATTTTTCTGGATTTGATAATTCTACCACCGATTATCTCAACGAAGGGCTTATGCGTTCTCTTATTGATAATTCACGAATAGCAGTAAAGGACCCTTATAATTATGAGGCTCGTAGCAACATTATGTGGACATCTACTTGGGCATTGAATACTATGCTTAAAATGGGAAAAAAAGGAGATTGGATGGTTCACATGATTGGTCAAGCAGTGGGAGCATATACCGATGCTACACATGGTATGACTTTGGCAGCGGTTTCTTTGCCTTATTATCGTCATATTTTATCTCATGGATTGCATCAGTTCCGCCGTTTTGCTATCAATGTTTGGAATGTCAATCCGAAAGGGAAAGACGATAAAACAATTGCAGAAGAAGGTTTAATTTTAATGGAAAATTGGATGAAAGAAATTGGATTAGTAATGAATTTAACAAATTTGGGTGTTAAACCAGAAATGTTTGATGGTATTGCTAATAGCACTTTTATTTTAGAAGGTGGATACAAAATATTGAACCATAATGATATTGTACAAATACTAAAAGATAGTATGTAAATAATTAATAAAATTTTTAATAAATAATTTAGAAAATGAGAGTAAGACTATTATTTAAAATGGCAATTATTGCCTTGACAATATGTATAGTTTCGGCATCGTGTGAATATCATTGTAAAAAAAATAAAAAAGATATTCCTATTGATACAGAAAATGTTACATCAAAAGTGTATTTTACTCAAGAAATAACACCTGAGGCTTTGGTAAAAATTTATGAGGCGTTAGGAAAGACTGCTAATGGAAATGTTGCTGTAAAAATTAGCACCGGAGAATTGGGAGGCAACAATTATCTTAAACCAGATTTGATAAAACAACTTGTAAATAAAGTAAATGGAACTATTGTAGAATGCAATACAGCATACGAAGGCAATCGCAATACTTCTGACAAACATTGGAAAACTATCAAAGCACATGGTTTTCTTGATATTGCAAAAGTAGATATTATGGACGAAGATGGAGATATGATTATCCCTGTTCAAGATACTACTCGACTAAAATACAATCTTGTTGGTTCTCATTTACAAAAGTATGATTTTATGATTAATTTAGCTCATTTCAAAGGTCATGCAATGGCTGGTTTTGGTGGTGTTTTAAAAAATCAATCTATTGGAATAGCCTCTGCAAGAGGAAAAGCCTATATTCATACGGCAGGGAAAACCACTCAAGTAGAGGAATTGTGGAACAATTTACCAACTATGTGGGATAAATCTCCAGAAAATAACATTCCATTTATTGAAGCAATGGCAACTGCAGCACAAAGTATTCATACTTATTTTGGCAATGGGGAACGTATTATTTATATTATTGTTATGAATAATATTTCAATAGATTGTGATTGCGATGCTCACCCTGCTTCTCCTCAAATTAAAGATATTGGCATTGCCGCTTCTTTAGACCCTGTGGCTTTAGATAAATTTTGTTTAGACAAAATTATTGCTACCCCATCTACTAATGAGGAAAATAAACAATCATTGCTAAATCGTATCAATATTCGTAATGGTATGCGTATTATTGAATATGGTGAACCAATCGGATTGGGTTCTTGTAAATACGAAGTAATCAATATAGACAAATAAAATATTGACAATGAAAAAGTTTATAATAAGTTTATTTGCAGTGTCTATTTTTATGACGGCATGTTCACAAAATGAAAATTCTAAAAATCAAATTAATGAAAATAAAATGAAATCAAAAACATTAATCGTTTATTTTTCTGCAACGGGAACAACTGAAAGTGTTGCAAAACAATTAGCAGATATTTTAAAAGCAGATTTACATAAAATAGAACCATTACATCCATATACTGCTGATGATTTAGATTGGACAAATCGAAAATCAAGAACTTCCATAGAAATGAATGATAAACAATTCCGACCTACGATTGGCAATAAAATTGATAATATAGATGATTACGATAAAATTTATGTCGGATATCCTATTTGGTGGTATACTGCACCAACAATTATCAATACATTTTTAGAAAGTTATGATTTTAAGAAAATAAAAATTATTCCTTTTGCTACTTCTGGAAGTTCTGACATAGAAAAGTCTTGTAAAGAATTAAAAGATAGATATCCAAATATTAATTGGGGAAAAGGAAAATTGCTAAATAATGTTTCCAAAAAAGATATAGAAGAATGGATATTTAACGAAAAATAACCTATTTTGATTTTTTTTAATGGTCTATTAAAAGTAAATTACACGTTATTTTCGTGAATATTTTTAAATCCTTTTCCAATAATATCGTTGCTATCAACAATATTGATAAAAGCATTAGGGTCCAAAGTAGGCAAATTGTTTCTTAATTTAACAAACTCATTACGAGTAAGCGTAGAATAAATCATATTTCGTTCTGCCCCTTGATACAATCCAGTCCCTTTGAAACAAGTACCACCACGGTTTAAATTATTAACAATGAAATCTCTAACTTTATCTGTTTCGTCAGTGATGATAAAAACAGTTTTGTATGTTTTAAATCCTTCAATAACAATATCAATAACTTTTCCTTCAATGAAAATAAGAATAATTGAATAAATAGGTAAACGAATATCACCAAAAGCTATCAATGTAGATAAAGTAATACAAGAATCTACAATAATAACAAGCGTTCCCAAAGAAATTTTGGTATATTTATTGATAATCATAGAAATAATATCACTACCTCCAGAAGTTGCTCCCGATTTAAAAATCAGCCCAATAGCAACACCATATATTAATCCAGCAATAATAGTATTAAGAAAAAAATCAGGAACGAAATTTAATCCAGTATCTGAAACCGTTTCAAGCATGGATTCGTAAATAACAGGACCATAACCCCAGGTGTGTTCAAGTACCCAAACAAAAACAAAAATTAAAATAGTGGATAAAATCGTTTTAAATCCAAATTTAGGTCCTAAAATAAAAGTTCCAACTATTAACAAAGGAATGTCCATACAAAGAGCATAATAACTAATCCTCCAATTCCACAAAGTATTGAAAACATTCGCTAAACCATAAGTTCCTCCTGGTGCAAGTCTGTAAGGATTAACAAACATAACATCTCCAACAGCAAACAACAAACTTCCTATTACAAGATAAGAATATGCAATAAAAATTGCTTTAAATGTACTTTTTTCCTTTTTCAACGTGCTCATAATCAAAATAATTTAAATTATAAAAAAAGTGTGCAAAGATAGCATTTTTTACAAAAACCGTAAAATGTTTTGCAAATTTTTTCTTGAAAGCATATCTCCTTAGTAAGTTTACACTCCCAAAACCAAAAATATCACTCTTTTGGGAATAAAATGTTACAAAAGTTGGTTTTTTTACTTTTTTAGTTGAATTTATATTAATCGCAAAATACAGTATGCTTAAAAACAGTTTTAATTGTATTGTCTTTATTAAAAATGAATAGATAATATAGACCTGTAGTGAAACGACAAATTTCATGGTGTTCATATAAAATGTTGTTCTTTATGTATGGATTATTTCTATCTAACGGATAAATTTCTGCAACTAAAACT